>CAZITU010000120.1:0-6910 GCA_964542245.1 uncultured Nitrospirales bacterium
CGCTACAATGATCTGCGTCAGTCGCTTTGCCAGCTCGTTCAGATCCCGTGCCGCCTGCTCCGCCTGCCGCGTCGAGGCCATGTTCTGCGAGGAGGCCTGTTGGATGTTCTGCATCGCCGATGCAATCTGATCCATTCCCACCACCTGCTGTTGAGCGGAGACCACAATCTGCTGGGCCGCCTGGGCGGATTCGTTCAGGCTTTCCGCCAGGAGCCGGATGGCTTCCCCTGCCTGTGACGCCACTCCGGCTCCCGCCTCCGACGTCTTGATGCCTTGCTCAGCCGCCATCACCGCCGCTTGCGTCGCCTGCTGAATCTCGTTCAAAATCCCCCGCACCTGAGCCGTGGCCTGCCTGGATTGCTCGGCCAGCGCCTTCACTTCGGAAGCCACCACCGCAAACCCCTTTCCCGCTTCCCCGGCCTTGGCCGCCTCGATGGCCGCGTTCACGGCCAGCAGATTCGACTGCTCGGCGAGGTCGTTGACCGTGGCGGTGATCTCTCCGATCGCCTGCCCCCGCTCGCTCAACGCCAGAATCTGCCGGGCGAGCCCTTCCATTTTCGCCTTGGCGTCCTGGATCCCTCTGATGCTGTCCTCCACCGCGCGGCGCCCGTTTTGGGAGACCTGCGCGCTCTTCTGCGAGGCTTCCGCTACAGCCCGTGCCTTCTGCGTGGACACCTGCGCAGTCTGCCGCACCTCGTCCACGGTCGAGGACGTCTCCTGGACCGCCGCGGCCTCTTCCGCTGTCCCCGACGCCTGCTGGGTGGTCACCGCCACGATTTCGGAGGAGGCCGAAGCAAGGACGGTGATCGCCTCACGCAAGGGGCGGGTAATCGAACGGGTCAACGTCCAGGCGAGCACGATTCCGGACACGATCGTGAGCCCTGCAACGACAAGCATGCCCCAGATGGCCCGGGAAGCATCGGACACCGCCGATTGCGTGATCTCCTTCGCGTGCGCCCGTTCAATGCCGACCAGGCGATCAATCAGAGTGAACAGTTGATCGCGAATCGGTTGGAACCGTTCTGCGCGGATGCGGAGCGCGTCAGCCTGACGGCCGGCTCGCTTGGCCGCAATCGCTTCTCCGCCCGCTTCCTCCCAGGGGCTCAGGAGGCGCACCGCCTCACCCCATCCTGTTTTCAGTTCCGCGCTGGGGCTCGTGCCCTGCAATTCCGTCAGATCCCGCCGGGCCTGAGCCGCCTCGCTCTCCCACCCCTTGAGAAATCGCTCATCATTTGCCAGGAGGAAGCGGAGAAAATCCACATTCGCCGAACCAAGGGATGCTTTGGCCCCTAGGGCGTGCACCAGACCCTGCTCCCGCTGGTGGATCAGTTCCTCGAACGTGTCGGCGGTGCGGGAAAGCGTCGTCACACCCACTCCGGCCACCACCACAAGGAGCAGAAGGACCACCCCATACCCTGTCGCAATCCGTTGTCCAATGGTCCATCTCATGGGCATTCCCTCCTGCGCGCCGGTCTATACCTTGTATTGCTCGACCAGTTGCTTCAGCCGCTGTCCCAATTCGTGCAGGTTCTGGGCGGCGGCCTCAGCCTGTTTCGTGCCGGCCACGTTCTGCACGCTGGCCTGCTTGATGTTTTCCATCGCCAAAGCCACCTGATCCATCCCGACCACCTGCTGCTGGCTCGACGCCGCAATCTGGGTGGCGGCCTGCGTGGCTTCTACAATCCCCTCGGCCAGTACCTGGATAGACTGGCCCGCTTCAGTGGATTGCTTCACCCCGGCCTCCACCGCCTTGGTGCCTTGTTCCGTCGCCATCACCGCCGCGCTCGTCGCCTTCTGGATGTCGTTCAAGATGGTCCGCACCTGGGCGGTCGCCTGCCTGGATTGCTCGGCGAGGCTCTTCACTTCCGCCGCGACCACCGCAAAACCCTTCCCCGCGTCCCCGGCCTTGGCCGCCTCAATAGCCGCATTCACCGCCAGGAGGTTCGACTGCTCCGCCAGGTCATTGACGGTGGCGATGATCTCTCCGATCGCCTGGCTCTGCTCGCTGAGCCTGACGATGCTGTCGGCGATGGACTCCATCCGTTCCCGGACGCGACTCATTCCCGCGATGGACTCCTCCACGGACTTCTTGCCGCTTTGCGAGACCTGGGCGGCCTTTTGCGCGCTCTCGGACACATATCGGGCTTTTTGATTGGAGACCTGGGCTGTTTGCCTGACCTCTTCCACCGTGGTCGTGGTCTCGCTCACCGCCGTGGCCGTTTCCGCCGCGCCGGAGGCGACCTGTGTCGTGGTCGCCAGGATTTCGCCGGCGGCGGCGCCGAGGATGTTCGCGCTCTCACGGATCTCTCGATTCACCTCCCGCAGGGTCTCGACCATCTTCCGGAAGGTCTGCGCCAGGACGCCCACCTCGTCCGCGCGATGGTTGGACGGCACGCTGACGGTCAAGTCTCCGGAAGCGACCCGTTCTGCCACGCCCGAAATTTCCCTGAGCGGATTGGCGATGAGTCGGTTCAAGAGCGCGGCCATCACCACGCCCAGCAGAAGCGCCACAGCGCCGATGATCACAAAGATGCGAACCGCGTCTCCCGCCCTTTGTTCGGACTGGCTTACCCCTGTCCGGGCTTTCTCCCCGGCTTCTTTGCCCAGTTCCTGCGCGAGGGACCGCATCTTCAGGTAGCGTTCCCCTTGAATGCCGAGGACCAACTTCTTCGCCTCTTCGATTTTGCCTGCATAAATCAGGGGAATGACCTCCGTATCCCGCGTCTGCTTAAAGGCCTCGCGGATGGTTTTCTCTTCTCCAAGTCTTCGGAGAAACATGGGATCATTCCGGCCACGTTCGAAAAGCCGTTGCAGGATCTCATCAAGCTCTTTGACGCGGTCCTTGAGGTCCTGATGCCACGCTTCCTGATCCGACCGCTTGGTCACCGACATCATCGTGAGCAGGGCGGCCCGTACCCCGTTTTGGTTCATTCTGAGAGCCATGAGATCCACGGCATTGGCGAAGTCCTCGTTATAGAGACGTTGCTGAGATTCCTGGATCGCCGTGATCCCTGTATAGGCGGTCACGATCACGGCCGCCAGGAACAGCAGCAGCAGGCCGAAGCTGAGGAATAGCTTGCCCCGCGTGGCCAGATTCAGAAACCAGTTCATGGCGCGGCCCTCCTGCATCGTTCAGGTGACTTCCTCGTTCACCGTGATCCGCGGATCACCGGCCAACGTCGCCAGGTCCAGAACAACCACCATGTCTCCCGTCACGCCCCTGATGAAAGCTTGGCGGTCACCGGCGAGGCTCCTCGGAGGAGGCGCCAGATCGGAAGCCTGAATCCGGATCGTCCCCATCACGGCCTCGGCGCCGATCCCGAACATCATGCCGTCGACGTCCATCACCACGATCCACCTCTTTTCCCCAACCTCCTGACCAGGGAGATCAAGGAGCCTCCGGAGGTCGATGATCGGAATAATGCGGCCACGGTGATTCACGACCCCCAGGATGACCGGCGGCGTGCACGGCACCGGCGTCAAGTCCCGGAGCAACATCACCTCCAGCACGGACGCCGCCTCGATCGCGTATCGCTCCCCGACGAGCGAGAACGCCAACAGCTCGAGCATCCCGCCGTGGGGCGCCGGCTCTGCCAGGGGTTTCGCCAGCGCCTTCGCACGCTCCCGCAAAATCCGCCCCACCTCCTCGGGGGTATGCTCCCTGGCCGCATCAAGGGTTCGACGGGTCTCCTCCAGTCGGGCATACGCATTGGGCCAGTCTATGCCCCGTTCCGCTTCCTTCATCGCCGGATCTCCAGATAGGCCCGGGCCGTTTCGAGAAGTCGGCCCGCCGTCAGGCCGTCACTGCCCGGCACTTCGTCATCGCATGGGAGCGAGCTTAAGAGCCTCACCACCGTTTCCATGGATCGCACACCCTGCTTGTGCTGCCCCTGGCGCATTAGGATGCTGCCCAGGAGGAAATGCGCCGACGCGAAGTCCGGAGCCAGATAGACGACCCGGCGCAGCGCCTCCACAGCGGCCACGATTTCCCCTCGTTCTTGAGCGATTGCCGCCAGAAGAAAGTATGCCTCATGGTCGAGGCGATCCCGCGCCAGAATGGACTCGCACAGGCGTACCGCGTCCTCAAGCTTCCCTTGATCGGCCAGGACCTTGGCGCGTTGAAGATCGGCCGGGGAGTGGGGAGGGGCCTCAGCCCGTTGCTCGTGCGGCGCGTGCGGGACTGCCGGTTCTGGCACGACTGCAGGGGCTTCATCAAAGTGGGCGGGAGTCGGAAGATCGAACAGCTTCGATTCAGCCTGCGGGGTCGCCGGCAAAGCGTTTTCCCGGGCTGGCTGGCTGCTGGCAGATGGATGAGGTTCCTTCCGATAGAAGGTGGCGCCGGGAAAGTTGACCGGCACCAAAGGGGAGAGGAGTTCGGTTGACGCTTCCACCGGGCTCACCACGAGCCAGCCTCCGGTCACCAGCGCCCGTTGGAGCCTGGCCGCGGTTGCCTGTTGCGCAGCAGGGGTGAAGTACATCAGGACGTTCCGGCAGAGGATCAGGTCCATGGCGCCGGTGTTGGTCACCAAAGACGGATACCCCTCTCCCGCCAAGTTCAACGGCGCGAAGGCAACCATCTCCCGAATCTTCGGGTCCACTTCAAAAGCTTCCGCCCCACGTCGGCGGAGATACAGGCTCCGGAGCCATTCGGGGGTCGCCCGGAAGGCCCACTCCCGGTAGACCGCCCGCTGGGCCTTCTCCAGGGCATCGGGGTTGATATCGGTGGCCAGGATCGTCACGACCCAGTCGGAGCGATCGGGGAGGAGACGATCCGCCAGAATGGCCAACGAGTACGCCTCTTCGCCTGTCGCGCACCCGGCGCTCCACAGCCGAAGTCGCAAGACGCCCTCCGCCCGGCGGGATGCGATGATCGAAGGCAGCACCTGCTGCTCCAGCGCCTCGAAGCAGGAATGGTCCCGGAAGAAGTAGGTTTCGCCCACCGTGAGGTGGCCGGCCAGTCGCCACCACTCTGGACTTCCGTCGGGCAAGGTCGTGAGCCAGTTCAGATACAGCTCCGGCTGCGCGATCGAGGAAGCGCAGAAGGCGCGCAGGAATCCTTGCTCCAGGTCCCTCTGCCGGTTCTCGGGGAAGTCCAGGCCCAGCCGGGTGGCGATCAGCGTGCGCGCCTGCCGGCCAACTTGTTCCGCAAGCGTCATCAGTCCCTCGTCTCCAGCGCTTCGCTCAGCCGCTGTTCTTCTTCCAACGAGAGGAAGGCCTCCAAATCCTGGATGAAGAGAAGGCCGTCCGCGAGCGCCACGATTCCCGCTACGTGGCCGATTCCAGGGAGAACGGCATCTGCGGGAACGGCGGCCTCCGCCGCAACCTCGCGTACGCCGAAGACTTCGTCCACCGGCAGGGCCAACGTCCGCCGGCTTGTTCGGGCAACCATGAGCTGGGCTGCCGGGCCGTAATCGCGCGGCGGGAAACCGAATCGCCGGTGAATGTCCAGAACCGGAATGATTGCGCCGTGGAGGTTGATCACGCCCAGAGCGATGGCCGGGGCCTTCGGCAGAGGCGCCACCTCCGCCATCAGGAAGACCCGTTTGACCGCCTGGAGAGGGAGCGCGTAGCGCTGACCCGTCAGACCAAAGACAACCAGCGAGAGAACAGACCCGTTGCGGTGTTCATTCATGAGATCTCTCCTGATCCCGGACGACGGCCGCGTTCTAATCCCGGAGCCATCGTCTGCTGGATATTCTTCAGGGTGTGAAGAACCAACTCCTGTTCCCTAACAGTCAGCCTTTCGATGGCGGTGTTCAGATGATGGCTTCCCGCCGCCGCCTGTTCCGCCTTGCGCCGGCCCGCTGCAGACAGCGAAAGGAACACAACACGGGCATCGTCTTTGGAGCGGGCCTTCCGGACAAACCCTCTTGCCGCCAGCGCCCTCACAGCCTCGCTGGCCGTGGCGGGCGAGAGCGCGGCGCTCTCGGCGAGACTTGTCAGCGTGACATGGTCGTGGGACCGGCTGAACAGGAAGGCGAGAATCCGCCCTTGCGTGGGACCGATCCGGCGCCGCCCGTTCCTTTTCACGGACCGGCTTCCGAGCTCGAACAGCCGGCTGATCTTCAGCAGCTCGGCCGCCACACTGGGCGCCAACGACATGGGCTCCACCTCCATCACGCCGACGCACTGCCTCATCATTCGGCCTCCGAACGGTTCGGGCACCAAATGGTTTGGAAACCGAATTATTCGGCGCGCGACTAAGGAAACGAAAGTCTAGTCTGCCTACGGAATGTCGTGTAGCGGGGAAAACCTAAAATTTAACGATGGTCTGTCGGGGAAAGCCCGGCGACGATGACAAATACTGAAAACGCTGCCGTTGAAATTGTTGAAATTATGGCGTCTTATCGGGCATGAGCAAGCCGTGTTCCAGCGCATAGCGGACAAGTTCAGCGCGGGTCTTCAGGCTCAATTTGTCCATCAGACGAGCGCGGTAGGCTTCCACGGTTTTAACGCTCAGAGCGAGCTTGTCCGCCACCTCCCTATTCGTATGTCCCTTGGCGATCAGTTCCAGCACTTCCCGTTCCCGACCGCTGAGCGTGGGTGGCGGCAGTTCCGGCTTCACCTGTTCCCCTGTCGCCTTCTGCTCGACGGCATTCTTCGCCATGGATTCGTCGAGCGAGACATTCACGAACAGCCGCCCATCGGCCACCGCGCGGATCGCTTTTACCAGCTCCGTATCCGCGGCCGATTTCACCACGTACCCGGCTCCGCCCTCGGCCAGGACGTACCGGAGATAAGCGGGATCATCATGCATCGTGAGGACCAGAACCCGCGTCGGAGGGCTGGCCTGCCGGATCTTCGCAATGGCCTGCAGGCCGCCGTGTTCGGGCATACCGATATCCAGCAGGATGACGTCCGGCTGCGCCTCCCGGGCCGTCTCCACGGCTGCGACTCCATCCGCCGCCTC
>CAZITU010000121.1:0-6895 GCA_964542245.1 uncultured Nitrospirales bacterium
CGCCCAGCGCGACGGCGGCGATCGCCACATGATCGCCGAGGCTATGGTCGGAATACCCGACGGGACAGCCGAACGCCTCTCGCAGGGTGACCATGGCTCGGAGGTTGATCGTCTCTATCGGGGCGGGATAGAGTGAGGTGCAGTGCAGCAGGGTGATGTCGGTCGCTCCCGCTTTCTTGAGCGTCGCCAAGGCGTCAGCAGTCTCCGCCAGCGTCGCCATGCCGGTCGACAGGAGAATCGGCAAGCCGTAGCCAGCAAAAGCCTTGAGCGCGGGGGTGTTGGTTAATTCGCCCGAAGCGATCTTGATATAGGGCATACCCAGCGCGACCAGCTCACCGACGATGACCACGTCGAAGGGAGTACAGAGAAAGCCGATTCCACGTGAGCGGCAGGTCTCGGCCAGCGCGGCAAAGTCGTCGAGGCGCAACTCCAGGTTGCGCAGCAAATCAGCCTGCCGCGCGACGCCGGTGTTGGCTTGCTGGTGGGCCGCCGCGGCGCTATCGGCACTCACAAGCTGATCGGTCCTGAAAGCCTGAAACTTGACCAGGTCGGCTCCGGCGTCAGCCGCCGCATGCACCATTTCGCGGGCGCGGCCCGGATCGCCGTTATGGTTCACTCCGGCCTCGGCGATGATGAGCGGGATCGGACGAGAGGCGGTATTCACGACGGATACCGTGTGCCCGCAGCGATCAGGCTCTTAGGCGGAACCTCTGAGCCCGGCAGGACGATAGCACCAGCACCTACCATGCAACAGTCCCCGATCCGGCACCCACCCAGCACGATCGCGCCTGGCGCGACGTGGCTTCCCTCTCCGATCTCGCTGTCGTGCTCGACAACGGACAGGGTGTTGACGATGCCTCCATGCCCGATGGATGCGCCCGGCTGTACAACGGCTCCCGCCAGTACGATGGCGCCTTCCCCGAGCACGGCAGTCGGACTGACGTAGGCAGCCGGGTGGATGACCGCCATGAAAGGGACGCCGGCCGAACGATACGTCTGCAAAAGGGCCAGCCGTTTGGCGAGGCTATCCGGCTCCACTCCACCGATACCCATCACCGCTGTCGAGCCGGCTGCTACTTCCGCAGCCAGCCTATCGTCAGAAATCCGTACCGCGTTCAACCACGCGGCCTCCCGAGGATCAACATAAGCGACAACCGCTCCGCCGGCCCCCCGTATAGCCTCTACAACCGCCTTCGCGTGGCCGCCGGCCCCGATGAGGACAACTTTTACGCCGCTTGCTTGCAGGGCCTGCCTCGCCACTCTCTCAAAGCCGCAATCACGCGCTCCTGCTGGGGCTGGGTCAGGCTGCTGCTGCAGGGCAGCGACACGACGCGACCCGACAGCGATTCTGACACACCTGTCAGAAGGCATGCCTGAGAGGAATAGATTTTCTGGGACGAGAGCGCCTGCCAGAATACACGCGATTCGATATTTTGGGCTTCTAAATGCCTCACAAGGCTCTCCGCGTCGGCTACTGAGCCGGAACGCACTGAATACATCCAGCACCCGCTTTCAGCCCACGCCGCACGCGGCATCGGGACGAGATCCTCCCGCCCGTCGATCGCGGCGTCATAGACCGAGGCGATCGTCCGCTTGGCCGCCAGCATGTCATCGAGTCGCTCGAGTTGGGCCAGCCCGACCGCCGCGTTCAGGTTCGTCATCCGGTAATTGTACCCGACCTCCTCGTAGCGGTAGGCAGCGCCGGAACGCGCCTGGGCGCTGAGGTTCCGCAGCCGGTCGGCCCATGCGGCCCTGTCCATCACCACCATGCCGCCGCCGCCGGCTGTCACGGTCTTGTTGCCGTTGAAACTGAACATCGCCGCGTCGCCGAGGCCACCGACAGGACGCCCTTTGTACGTCGCTCCGATCGCGCCGGCCGCATCCTCGATGAGCGGGATACCGGCATCGCCGCAGACTTTCCGTAACGGGTCGATATCGGCCGGGTGGCCAAGAGCGTGAACGGCTACAACCGCGCCGATCCGGCGTGTTCCTCCTTTGACGATGGCATCCGCCACCAACTCCGGATCAAGTGTCCAAGTGGAACGGGTCACATCCACAAAGAACGGGCTGGCCCCGGCATGCACGACGGCATTGGCCGTCGCCGCGAACGTCCAGTCCGGAACGATCACCAAATCACCCGCTTTGACTCCAGCGGCGACAAGCACTAGGTGAAGCGCTGCAGTACCGTTGACCATCGCAACACCGTGTCTGCGCCCAGTAAGCAAAGCCATCTGGCGCTCAATCTCGCGCACGAACGGCCCTGCCGACGAGACCCAATTTTCTTGGACGCACCGGATCAGATAGACGGCCTCGTTGCCGCGAAGATCTGGCACTGCGAGGGGAATGTGGGCGTTCTCTCCTATCATACCGCCCCATGTCGGCCAACCGAGTGAGCCACTGCGTGGACACTTCTTCGGCCCCGACGCAAAATGGCATTAGCCTGGATCATGATCAGCATCACCCAAAAAATACTGGCCGGTGCTTGAATCAGGACAAGAGCGACAAGAAAATAGCTTGCGCCATTCGGCAACAAAAGGAGAAGAGGAGCAAAAAAAAGACTGTTGTAGACCACACTAACTATTCCGCGTTCCACTCTATGAGGCATTACTCGTGCTGCTTCATCACTGGCGGTGAGAGGGCCGGTCTGAGTGATCATCCACTCGCGAAAAAAACTCATTCGGTTGCGTCCAACCTCGGCGGACAGCGCCAAAGCCGTCGTCAAGGATCCGGCCAGCAGAGCTAGGCCATTGTCGCCGACTCTCCACAGACCAATCGCCGTGGCCAGCGGCACCAGCATCCCATAGAGGGCATCAACGAGCCCATCGACAAACTTGCCCCAGTAGGTAGCGGAGTTATAAAGCCTCGCCAGGTTGCCATCCACACAATCGAGGACAAACCCCACATAAACTGCCAGTACGACCCCGACAAGGACAGGGGGCGACCCGGCACTAAGCCCAGCGAGCACACCGAATGTGATGATGGCTCGGGAAAGGGTGACGGCATTGGCGGAGCAGCCAAGATTGCAAAAGAACGGTGTACAGTAATTGGAGAGTGGCCGAGCAAACCAGGTCACATAGAAGAGTTCTTTTCCAGACGACAGATCGAACGAAGCTTTGACGTCAGCAACAGAGATTCTACGCCGCACCGCTGCATTGCTTTTGCTCATTGGACTTAGCACGTTGGTGCGACGCCCTTGCCCCAGTGATGCTGGCTTCTGCCGAATAGCTGACCATCCGCATGCGCGGATATCTCGTCGAGGCTGAGCATAAGACACTGATAGGCATCTTCGATACTCTGCCGCTCAAATGCTTGGACGTTCACATAGTCGTAGCCACGCATATCGAACGAGCAAGCAATCACCGCCTGCAGAAATCGTTGGCCATCAGCCCCGGCGCTTTCGGGATCAATCCCTCCGTTCAGTGCCTCAAAGAGGTATTCCTTTAGCTTTGACTCATCCATGACAACTTTGACATGCGGCATGAAATTGTAAATGTTGTGCCGGCCGAAGCTGATCACCGGCTTGCCCATGACGGCAGCTTCGAACCCCGCCGTACCGGTTATCGTGGCCACGGCGGAAGCCTGACGGACAACGTTGATTCCCAGCTCCATCGTGCTGAGCCAAACAACATTCTTGAACTCAGCGATCTGTTGGTAAAAATTGTCGGGTCGCCGTCCGATCGCCCCAAAGGTTTCTTTAACCGCGAGGAGCGTACCGGCCGGCAGATCACGAGAAAGCGACGCAATACATGACAACTGATAAAAAAACTCTGGAGACAAACTCTGAAGGGCCGCTTCCGGTTCCTGATGAAGGGGAAAAAACACGAAAGGCTTGCCTTGTAGATCAGCAAGTGTCACACGGGCAATTTTGCTAAGCTTCTTATAATCGCGCCACACCCGAACGTGATACTTCAAATTCTCCCGCAGGTAATACCCCTTCGCCTTCTTGTATCCGCGTAAACGCCAATAGGCATGACGCGCCGTCGTCAATGCCAGTTTTTTCAGTAGCCCGGCTAAATTCAACTCCTCCAAGAAGCGCTTTCGGTTGACCATATGAGTCAAGTAGGGCTCGTCCAGCATGCCCGCCTGGGAAGCGTCCCCTCTCCGATATGCAACCTCAATACCGGGATTTTCATAGAATTCGTTCCAGGCCCAGTAATGGTAATTCTTGTATCTAGCACCGGCGATAGCCCGGTATGGCAGGCCGTGTTCACGCGATATGCAAGCCGCTTCTTTACCGCCATTTATAAGCAACGTGATGCCCTTGGTGGCAATCTCCCGGTCCCAGAAGTTGAGGCTTTCGTTATACGCGTGTAGCAATTGCAGGTAGGAGGCTCTCTGAGAAATACGAGACCGAGGATGGTGGAAACCGCCTAGTGCATAGCCCCGCCCAAGGTGACGGTTCTCGACCGCAAGTCTGTTATAGGTACAGCCGATACGAGCTTCGAACGCCTTGGCGCGAGCAACCACCGATGATTCCTCAAGGCCGCTCTGAAGAGCGTTGGGCAACAACACATCGGCGTCGTTGATCGAATCAAAAAGGCGATCGTTGTTCAGTTCCTGGTAAAAACTCACTTCCTGCGGTCCGGAACAATACAAATGCAAAACGCTACCGTGGCGTTCTTTCAAAAGCCTAGCCAGGTCAAGCATGAACATGCGTGACTCCGAGCGAGCAACGAGCGCAATTGTTGCGAGGGGTGTCATAGCAGCCGATGAAAAGCGAACTTCAGTGTGACCCGGGTCTCTCACTGCCTGCTACAAAGTCGTGTAGGGAGAGATACCCCTTCACGACATACCAAAGAATCGCCCAGGATTCCCGCGATAACCGCGCGCTGTAGGCGAGGCCCAGGGTGCTTGGGATAAAGTCGGTCCAGACCACTCGCTTCACCGTCTCCCTATGGTGAGAGGGTTGCCTGACGCTCAGGCCGGCGTGCCGCAGCACGGCTCCCATGCGGGCGACATGCATATCGCTGGTGGCGAGCATCACCGGCCCGACGGGCAGGTTCTTCATTATCCCAGCCACCGCCTGGCCGGTTTCCTGGGAGTTGCGGGCAGTGGTCTCAAGTATGACGGCGGGGCCGGTCAGGGCGAGCTCGGTCGCGATCACGCGGGCCTCCGGCGGCTGCCCGTTGACCGGCGCCCCGCCGCTGATAATGAGCGGGACATCCAGTTGTTGACGCAGTTGCGTGGCCATGACGGCGCGATGGATAGAACTGCTGCTGGGCCACCATCGTCCGGTTTCATCGGCAAAAATTCCACCGGTCGGCACGATGATCGCCACGGGCTTCGGCGCCATGCCCGCTTCCCAGACGGGTACAGTAGCAAGGAAGGCGAGCAGCACGATCTTGCCGACAATCGCCAGGCTGGAAATGAAAAAGGCCACGGTGGTGACGGCAACCAGTCTCCGACCGACAACCGGTCGAGACCAAAAGACCAGTCCGATCACGAGCAACCACACGAAAGGCATCGGCAGAGTCGCAAAACTCTCGCCTAAGAGATTCATACGTTAGACTCATCTGGCGGGGGGGGACCGGAAATCTTGCACGATCGCGAACGAGAAGAGATCAGGTCATGTATCCGCTCAAGGGTCGGACACGGTCGGCCTCCAGCCTTCGACGCCACCATGTAATGGTCCGCGACAGCCCTTCCTCCAAATCAATCCGAGGGCGCCAGCCTGTGGCCGCGATCAGCCGCCGGTTGTCGGCTAAGAGCGCTCTGACTTCAGAGTTCGGCGGACGCAGGCGCGAGGGCTCCGCCTTCACCGGCTTGTCCGTCCCGACCAGGCGCCGGATGGTTTCGACGACTTCTCCGACGCTGACAGCCACGCCGGTGCCGGCATTGTACGCCTGGCCATATTCCAGTTTTTCCGTCGCCCCGATCGCGGCAAACGCTTCGGCCGTATCCGTCACATAGCTGAAATCCCTGATGGGGCTCGGATCACCAAGACGGATTGTCTTGCAGGCGTGGTCCAGACATTGACGGATCACCGTCGGAATGACGGCCCGCTCGCTCTGCCGCGGGCCGAACGTATTGAACGGACGCAGGATGACCACCGGCAGGTCAAAGGAACGCGCGTAGGCTTCGGCCATCATGTCCGCGCCGATCTTGCTGGCTGAATAGGGAGACTGGCCCTGGAGCGGATGGTGCTCGTCAATCGGGGTGTACTGGGCCGTCCCGTAAACTTCACTGGTCGAAGTATGGACGACGCGCTTCACTCCATGGGCGCGTGCGGCTTCCAGGACATTCAAAGTTCCTGTGACATTGACGTCCACGTATGAGTGCGTGGCCTCGTAAGAGTAGGGGATGGAGATCAGCGCGGCGAGATGGAAGACGAGATCCTGCCCTTCGACCAGCCGCCCTATAAAGGGACCGTTACGAACATCCCCGCGTATGAGCTTGACGGCCCGCAAGGTTTCGGCGGGCAACTCGTCGAGCCAACCGTGGCTGTCGAACGAGTTGTATAGGCTCAAGGCGGTGACCTGTGCCCCGCCAGCCGCCAGACGCTCCACAAGATGGGACCCGATGAACCCATCCGCTCCCGTGACCAATACTTTCTTCCCGCGATAGTCCACCCGGCCTCCTAGGAAGGTCCGCCCACGGACAGAAAACCGGCCTTCTCCAGCGCACGCAGGATTTGATCTGAACAGGCCTCGACCGTTCCCTGACCGGAATCGAGAACCAGATCGGGCGTCCGGGGAATCTCATATTCCATGTCCACACCGACGAAGTCGGCCAGCTCGCCCTTGGTAGCCTTGGCGTAATGACCTTTCGGATCCCGTCTGATGCATTCATCTAAGGGGCAGTCCAGATAAATCTCGAAGTAATTCGAAACCACACCTCGCGTCCACTGTCGAATGTGCTCAAACGGACTCAGAGCCGCCACAATCACCACAGCGCC
>CAZITU010000122.1:0-6841 GCA_964542245.1 uncultured Nitrospirales bacterium
GCAAGCTGGCCGGGAAGGAAGCTTGCAACTCCTGATGCACGGTGGACCGCCCCGTCGTGACGAGCTCCGTGACCGTGCCTTCCAAGGTCTGGCCGATCCCCTTGACGTTGCGCAGGATGCCCTTCTGCACCAGCACCGCCGGCTCCTCCGGGAGGCTCTCGATCACCCGCGCTCCAGCAGGATAGGCTTTCACCTTGAAGGGATTCTCCCCTTTGAGCTCCAGGAGAAAGGCGATCGCCTCCAAGACGGCCGCAATTTCGCGCTTGGTCATAGCAAACAGTCTATCAGGAAAAACGGGGACAGTCCCCATTTTCAGAAGGGGGACTGTCCCCCTTCTCCATGCGCCGTTGCGGCCCCAGATCCGAACCTGCTAGCATGCCGCCATGCGGTACGCGCGCTGTTTCCTTACCGGTCTTGTTCTGTTCGGCATCGGCGCGGCCGTAGCGGCCGACGCTCAGCCGATCGGCAGCCAGACACAGACTTCGAGTTCCTGCCAGATCGGAAACATCAAGAAGGGCGTCGGCGGCAAGCAGTGCGAGGTCCCCATCCCGAAGACCTGCAAGGTGGCCCTCAACGTTGCCACAAAGACGCACTGGACCGACATTGAAAAGTCAGCAGGGATCTCCTGCCGCTTCGACAACAAACTGACCGACTGGAAGACCCAGATCACCGGCACCTGCAGGACTTGTCAGGCCCGACAGTGCAGCGCCAAGTTTACCGTTTACTTCGACTGCCCTCAGTCCGGCAAAGCCCCATGACCCTCACAGAACGAGTGAAGCGTACGGCCCTCGATCTGGGTTTCCAGGTTGTGGGGGTCAGTCGTGTCACGTCAGGCCGTCCGGAAGCCGCGCGCCTGGTCGAGTGGCTATCGCGGGGCTATCACGGCGAGATGGACTGGATGGCACGGACCGGCAAGAAACGGCAGAATCCCGCCCTGCTCCTTCCCGGCGTCCGGGCCATCGTCTCGCTCGGGATGAACTACTATTCCGAGGATCAGCCGGACGACCGCCCAGGACACGGGCGCATCGCCCGCTATGCCAGGGGTGAGGACTACCACCGCATCCTCGGGGAGCAATTGGAGTCCCTCACCGCGTTCCTGCAAGCGGAGGCACCGGACTCGCGGAACCGCGCCTATGTGGACACGGGCGCCGTCATGGAGAAGGCCTGGGCCCAACGGGCCGGGCTCGGCTGGATCGGCAAACACTCGAATCTCGTCTCCGGAGAATACGGGTCCTGGCTGCTGCTGGGGGAGGTGCTGACGACGGCGGACCTGGACCCCGACGAGCCCGGCGCCGACCTCTGCGGGACCTGTACGCTGTGCATCCGCACCTGCCCGACCGGCGCCATCACCGAGCCCTACGTCGTGGATGCCCGCCGCTGCCTGTCCTACCACACGATCGAGCAAAAGGGTGAAATCCCACAAGAATTCCAGAAAGCGTTAGGGAATCGCATTTTCGGTTGCGACGATTGCCTGGACGTGTGCCCGTATAACCATCAGGCAACGCCAACACCCGAGCCGTCCTTCCGATGCACTTCCCTGACCCTCAACCCCAACCTGGAAACCCTCGCCGGTCAATCAGCCGAAGAATTTCAGAGCGCCTTCAAAGGGAGTCCCATCCGCCGGGCCACACACAAGGGCCTCCAACGCTCCGTAGCCATTGCCAGAAAGAACATCCGATGACGCCTTCCTATTCCAGCTATCTCGTGAACCCTCCCTTCGGTGATCCCGGTCTCTATGTCGAAATCAAATGGGCGCGGCGCGCGCTCCTCTTCGACTTGGGCAACAACGAAACCCTGAGTCCGACGAGACTCCTGCGCGCCATGGACGTGTTCGTCTCGCACACGCACATGGACCACTTTATCGGATTCGACCGGCTCCTCCGCATCGCGCTCGGGCGGGGCAAGATCTTGAGACTCTACGGCCCTCCGGGATTGATCGCCAACGTCATAGGAAAGTTGCACGGCTATACCTGGAATCTGGTGGATGGGTATCCGCTGACGATCGAGGTGTGTGAGTTCCACCCCCGCCAGGTTCGGTTGGCCCTGTTCCGCGCCACCGACGGGTTTAGTCTGACCGAGGGTGCCCCCGCGATTCGTTCAGCCGGAGACCTGTTTCCGGTGCTGGTTGACCCCATGTTTACGGTCTATGCCACGTCCCTGAACCACCGCATTCCGTCGTTCGCGTATGCCCTCCAGGAAAAGTTTCACGTCAACATCAACAAGGCACGGCTGCATGCAGAAGGCCTCCCCGTCGGCTCATGGCTCAAGGAGGTCAAACAACACCTCTGGGACGGCCGGCCCGACGACTACCGATTTCCCGCCATGCTGTACTTCGAGCACCGCAAGGAGGAGCGGGAGTTCGTGCTGGGCGAGGTGCGTGATCGCTTCGTGACGATCTCCCGGGGACAAAAGATCGCCTACGTGGTGGATGCCCGCTACGACGAGGCGAACGAGGCTAAAATCGTCGCGCTGGCCCGAGAGGCTGACGTGTTCTATTGTGAGGCGCCCTATCTCGATCGGGATGCCGACAAGGCGCAAGTGCGGTATCACTTGACGGCGCGGCAGGCAGGCCTGTTGGCCCGAAAAGCCGGCGTCCGGGAGTTGGTGGTGTTTCACTTCTCCCCACGATACACGGGGCAAGGAGACATCCTTTACCAGGAGGCGCGGGAAGAATTTGCCGGCATCGAGAAGCAGCCTGTGGAGGGGCCATGAAGGTCCTGGTGCTGGGCGCGGCGGGATTCCTCGGGTCGAACCTGGTACGCGCATTGATGGCCAAGGGGGATGAGGTCCGCGCGCTGGTCCGCCCGACCAGTAACCTCCTCGCGCTGAAGGGCCTGGACATCGAGCGGGTTCAAGGCGAGCTGGCCGATGCCGACTCGCTCGGCCGGGCTTGTGACGGCGTTGGAGTCGTGTACCAGACCGCCAGCTACTACCCGCCGTACACGATCCCGGCCGCCGTTGCCGCTGCACAGGCTATCGCCGAAACCAAGAACCTCATTGCAGCCGTTCGGCGCGCGTCAGTGGAGCGGTTGGTTTTCACCAGCACCCTCACCACGATCGGGTTTCCATCAGATCCTATGAAGCTGGCGACTGAAGAGTGTCCCTTTACGACCTTGTTTACTGATAATCCCTATCTCATGGCAAAGGCCGCCATGGAGAAGACGGTCCTCGATGCGGCGCGTGAGGGACTACCGGCGGTGGTCGTCAATCCCACCGCCTTCTACGGCCCGTACGACAGCAAGCCCACGAGTGGGACCCAGATTCTGATGATCGTCAAGCATCTCATGCCTGGGTACGTCCAGGGTCCGGTCAACGCAATTGATGTCAGGGACGTAACTGCAGGGATGATTCGGGCGGCCGAGCGGGGACGAGTGGGCGAGCGGTACATCCTGGGAAACTGGAACACGACGCAAAAGGAGCTGAATGCTCTGATCGCGCGCGTGGCGGGGGTAATGGCTCCGATGTTGCCGGTTCCGTTTGCGCTGGCGCGTTACGGCTCGAAGCTGGGAGATTGGGCCTTCAGAACAATCGTAAGGAGACCGGCCCCTGTTCCTAGTTTCTTTGTCGAGATGCTCAAGCACATGCAGCAGTACGATTGTTCCAAGGCGATCCGTGAATTGGATTACCCGCGAAGCCCGGTCGAGACCGCAATCCGCGACGCGCTCATTTGGTTCCGCGCGAACGGCTATCTCCCGTCCCCCTAAGAGGCGCTTATGGCCTCTCTGGGATTGCTGGCTTTCCGAAACTTACAGAGATAGACTTGGGGGTGGTTTACCTAATCATGCCCGCCTGTGCGGGAAGGAGGCGACGATGGACACGATTCGCACCGTGCAATACTTCAAAATGGGGTCACCCGATAAGCCCGGTGAAAGCGCCCGCACGCTCGGCGTGCTCCGTGATGCCGGCGTGAACCTTCTTGCCTTCTCCGGTTTTCCCAGGGGACGACGCGCCCAGCTCGACTTCGTGCCTGCAGACCCCGCCGCCTTTAAGGCCGCAGCCAAGCAGGCCAAGTTGAAGGTCAAGGGTCCCAAGATGTGCTTCCTCGCCGAAGGCGACGATCGCCCTGGGGCCGGCGCGGATCTCACGGCACGGCTCGCCAGCGCGAAGATTAACATAACCGCGCTTCAGGCCGTTGCGGCCGGCGCGGGCCGCTACGGAGCAATCCTCTGGGTCAAGCCCCGCGACGTGAAAAAGGCCGCCAAGGCGCTGGGCATCTGGTAAGGCGAAAAGTGGAAAAGTGGGGTCGGAGTCTCAGCGACTCTGACCCCACTTTTCACGCCCCTACTTTAAATTGACCACGGTCACCCCGTCCCCGCCCTCCGCTCGCTCTCCAGGTCGGAATGCGGCGACGTACGGCGAGCCCTTCAGGTACTCCCGAAGGACCTGCTTGAGACGGCCGGTTCCGTGCCCATGGATGATCCGTACCGTTAAGGCTCCGGCCAATGAAGCCTGGTCGAGGCACGCCAGCAGCGTATCTAGCGCTTCTTCAGCCGACTTTCCCCGTACATCCAACACGGTGGAGGCTTCTTGCATTCGTAGGGACGGTTCGCGAACCGCCCCTGCCTGCTTTTTCCCCCGTGACGCTTGGAGTTCCGCTTCTCCGACACCCTCGGCCAGACCGGCCAGGCGCGACACCTCCACCGACATCTCGGCCTCTCCCGCAAGAATTCGAACTCGCTTCTTCCCGGAAGGACTCTCCAGCAAAACACCAACGGTGCCCAGACCCATGACCTCCACGCGTTCCCCGGCCTGCAAGTTCCCAACTGGGCGATAATCGCCGGCCTGCGCCAAGCAAGAATGCATGGCCTGTTCGATCGCCTGGAGTCGCTCCTTAGCTTCTCGGGCCTTGACGAGCCGCTTGTCGGTCTTGAGATCCTCGACGACCGCCTGCACTTCTGCTCGGGCCCGGAGCAGCTCATCGGTCAGCTTCTTGCGGACGGTCTTGCGGGTTTCCTTCTCGGCCCCGGCCAACCGCTCGGCCAGTTCCCTCTGCACGCGGGCCGCCGCTTCAGCCTCAGCCAGAAACTCGACGATCCGGCGCGCCTCCTCATCCAGTCTCCGCCTGGTCTCCTGGAGGTCATCCATCAGATGCTCCACCGCACGGTCCTTGCTGTCCACCAGACGGCCGGCCTCCTCAAGGATCGCCTCCTCCATGCCCAGCCGACCGGCGATATCAATGGCCGAACTCCCTCCCGGCATGCCGAGGATCAGCCGGTAGGTCGGTGACAGCGTGGCGATGTTGAACTCGACGCTGGCGTTGGCGAAGCCGGGACGGGCCTTGGCGAGGGCTTTGAGAGCGTTGTAATGGGTGGTGGCCACGACTGTGAACCCTCGCTCGGCCAACCGGAACAGCAGAGCCTGCGCCAGGGCCGCCCCTTCGGCCGGATCGGTGGAGGTGACGGGCTCGTCCAGGAGGACCAGCGCACCAGGGGTCGCTTCACGGAGCAAAGCGATCATATCGGTCATGTGGGCCGAGAAGCTGGAGAGGTCCTTGGCGAGGTCCTGCGCGTCCCCGATGTCGGCATAGACTTCCGGAAAGACGGCCATCTCGGACCCCGGCGCGCACGGAATCTGGAGCCCCGCCCCTACCATCAAAGCGCACAGACCGACGATTTTGAGCGTGACGGTCTTTCCCCCCGTGTTGGGCCCTGAGATGATCAATACCCGCACCGCCTCGCCCAATTCAATGTCGTTGGCGACGATGGGATGCTCGGCCTTGACCCGACTCAGCACCAACAGCGGATGCCGGGCCTGCTTGAGGCGGATGCGGCCCTCCGCGTTCACTTCCGGATTGGACGCTCCGAGGAAACGAACCAGAGAAGCCTTAGCCCGAAGGCAGTCCAGCCGGCCCAGAATTGCCAGGTCCTCTTCCATGGCGTGATGATGGGCGGCGACCTGCGTGGTCAAGTCCAGGAGGATGCGCCGGACTTCGCGCTCCACCGCCAGATCGGCTTCCTTGATCTGGTTGTTGAGGTCCACCAACTCGCGCGGCTCGATGAAGACCGTGGCTCCGCTGGCCGACACATCATGTACGATTCCCGGAACCTCGCCCTTCCGCTCGGCCTTGATCGGCACCACATAGCGGTTCTCGCGCTGGGCGAAATAAGGCTCCTGCAGGAGGTCGGCATAACGCCGGGACCCCAAGATCGCCTCCAAGCGTGCCCTGATCTTCTGCTTCAACGCATTGGCATGGTGCGTCAAGGCTCGCAAATCTGGTGTCGCGGACTCGCGGATATTCCCCTCCCCGTCAATGCACCGGTCAATCGCCAATTTGAGGGGATAAAGGCCGTCAAGACCGGCAGCGATGGCGGACAGGGCGGGAGCCTCGCAGCGACGCTTATCCAAGAAGCGGAGGATGTCGGCCACCAGGCCGAGTACGATGGAGAGGCCGCGGAAGTCCACGGCCTCCAACGGCGCACCTTTCGCCGCTCGCGTCATGATCTGGCGAAGGTCCGGGAAGTGGGCAAGGGGAAAGCCGCCGCCGGTGGTCTCCAGAGCGACCATCTCGGCGGTCTCTTGCAGCCCTGCGCGAACCTCGTCAAGGGTCTCGGCCGGCGTCAGACAGCGGCACCGCTCGGCTCCCATTACCGACACGGTACGGCCGGCGAGCACCTCCAGCAACGCGTCCCACTCCAGCACCCGCCTGGCCTTGGCCAGCAGTACGTCACGATCCGCCACTACTTCTCCTCCAACCACCCTCTTGATCTAGCTGCAATAGGATAACCCTGCAGCTTGGATTAGGGAAGGCATCGAATTCTACTCAGAGAATAGTTGATTCTCAGCGGCGGCGGAGGAGCTTGCCGGGGGTGCCCTTCCAGAGGATGAGCAGGGGGCTGGCGAC
>CAZITU010000123.1:0-6812 GCA_964542245.1 uncultured Nitrospirales bacterium
AAGAGGATCAGGATCCCGCCCATGGTCGGGGTGCCCCCCTTCTCCTGATGCCGGCTGGGGCCGTCCTCGCGAATCTTCTGGCCAATGCCATAGCTGTGCAGTTTGCGAATCAGCGGGGGCGCGAGCACGAACGCAATCACGAAGGCGGTGATCGCGGCGTAGATGATTCGAAAGCTGAGGTACCTAAACACATTGAAGATCGAGAACTGCGTGTGGAGGGGATAGAGCAACAAGTACAGCATTACAACGCCTCCAGCAAGCGTTCCATGCGGGTTCCTCGCGAGCCTTTCAGCAGCACCACATCGCCCTTTCTGACAAGGCCCCGGAGCCGGGCGGCCAATGTCTCCGGGGCCCGCGCCGTCACCACGTGATCCTCCGGCATCCCGCTTTCCAGGGCACCGCATGCGATGGCAGCGCCCAGCGCTCCGGTCGTGAGCGCATAATCGGTTCCGGTACGAGCCAGTTCTCGCCCTATTTCGCGATGGGCGTTTTCGGCCTCGCTTCCCAGTTCCAACATGTCGCCTAGCACGGCAAAGGATCGGCCGGTCCCTTTCAGTTCGGCCATCCATGCGAGAGCGGCACGCACCGACGCCGGGTTGGCGTTATAACAATCATTCAACAGCGTCACACCATGGCGCCGACGCACTTCGGAACGCATCGCGGAGGGACGGTACCGGGAGAGGCCTGCCTGGATGGCGCCGAGGCCAATGCCTAGGGCTATCCCCGTGGCTGCCGCCGCGAGGGCATTGGCCACGTTATGGCGTCCGGTCACCACGAGTTTGACCGAGAAAGGACGCGCCCGGCCGCGGATTCCTATGCGCACCTTCGACAAGGACGGCCCTCGCGATTCTATGTGGAGGCCCCGCACATCGGCGTGCGCGGCGTACCCAAACGAAACTATGCGCCCGCGGACCCGCCTACACAGCTCCGCGAAGAACGCATCGTCGGCATTGAGGATGGCCGTTCCGTCTGTTGGGAGAGACTCCAGCATTTCGCCCTTGGCGCGGGCTACCGTTTGAATGTCTCCGAGCGTCGCTAGGTGGGTGGGCCCGATGTTGGTGAGAACGCCGTGGGTCGGCGCCGCAAGCTCGCAGAGCCTGGTCATCTCGCCCAACCCGCTGATTCCCATCTCGACCACGGCGGCCTCGTGCCTGGTGGTCATCCGAAAAAGGGTTTGCGGGACCCCGATGTGATTGTTGAGGTTGCCCTCGGTGACGAGGGCCTTAAACCGCTCCGAGACGATTCGTCCGATCATCTCCTTGGTCGTCGTCTTCCCGTTGCTTCCGCTCACTGCGACCACCGGAATGGAAAACCGGCGGCGGTGGGCGCGCGCCAGATCCTGATAGGCGCGGAGCGGATCGTCCACCTCAATTACGGCAGCAGCTTTCGGGAGCGTGGCCCGCCCCCCCATCTTGTCTTCCATGTACCCACGCCGTACGAGGGCGCCGACGGCGCCCTTTCTCAGTGCCTCTGTCACGTATCGGTGCCCATCGAAACGGGCGCCGGTCAGGGCCACGAAGAAATCTCCGCGGCGGGTCGTCCGGGAATCCGTCCACACCCGCCGGACCGGCGTGGCGGGACGGCCCGAAACCAAACGACCTCCAGTGATCTCAAGCATCTCTCCCACTCCGAACAGGGGCATGGGCGCATTCCTGCATACTACCGCGGCAACGCCTCGATGGCCGCGCGAGCCACGACACGGTCATCAAACGGGTGCTTGTCGTGCCCGATGACCTGATAGTCCTCGTGTCCTTTCCCGGCAATCACCACGAGATCCCCAGACTGCGCTTGGCCCACCGCCTCTTCAATGGCGGCCCGCCTGTCCGCTTGCACGACGTACCGGCCCCGCCCCGCTTCCAGGAGCCCGGCCTTGACCCCTGGCTCGATTTCTCCAATGATTGCCGCGGGATCTTCAGTGCGGGGATTATCGGAGGTCAGCACCACCACCTCGCTGTAGAGACCGGCCACACGTCCCATCTTGGGCCGCTTGCCGCGGTCTCGGTCGCCGCCGCAGCCGAACACCGTGATGACTCGGCCGGTCTTGACGGCCTGGGCCGTCGTGAGCAGCCGGTAAAGCGCGTCCTCTGTATGCGCGTAGTCCACAACCACCGTGAAGGGTTGACCCGCGTCCACCCGCTCAAACCGGCCGGGAACAGTTTGGAGCCCCGCGACGCCGGTTGCGATCGTCTGCAGCGTGATCCCACGTTGCAACCCCACCCCGACGGCCGCAAGAATGTTGTACGCGTTATGGCGCCCCACCAGCGGGGACCGCAGGGCGATCGTCCCGACCGGCGTGCGGGCCGTGAACTGCACGCCTCTCAGCGAAACCTGAACACCCTCCGCACGGAGATCGGCCGGTCGGTCAACCGCATAGGTCCAGACCGGTGCTGGGGAAGCGAAGAGGACGCGCTCCCCGTAAGGATCATCGAGATTCACGATCGCCCGCGCAGACGGGCCGAGGCCTTCGAAGAGGCGCAGTTTGGCGCGGAAGTAGTCCTCCAAATCGGCATGGAAATCGAGGTGATCCTGGGTCAGGTTGGTAAAGACCGCGGTGCCGAACGTGCATCCCACAGTGCGATCGAGGGCAAGGGCGTGGGACGAGACCTCCATGACAGTCGTTTCCATGCCAGCGTTCACCATTCTCTGCAGGAGCGCCTGCAATTCCAGCGCACCGGGGGTCGTGTGAGTCGCCACGATCCGCTCGTCCCCGATCAGATAGGCCACCGTGCCAATCAGGCCCACCCGGGCGCCAGCCGCCTCCAGAACGGATTTGCAGAGGTAGGTCGTGGTCGTTTTTCCGTTCGTGCCGGTCACGCCCACCATATTCAAGAGAAAAGACGGATTCCCATGAAAACGGCTCGCCAAGACGCTGAGGAACCGCCTGGAATCGCCGACCTGAATCACAGGCACACCAAACGAGCGTGTTACATCGGCAGACACCCGGCCAGCCTCAATCACCACCGCTGCGGCACCAGCCCCGACGGCCTGTTCCAGAAAACGATGTCCATCTGCCTGTGCTCCCTTCACCGCGACAAAAAGCCAGCCCGGTCTCACGCGTCGTGAGTCATCAGTCAGTCCCACGATGCTCTGCTCCCAACCACCCCACACGGCCACCTCCCCGGGACTGACCAACTCCCGAAGCCTCATCGCGCCGCAAGAACCTGACCCTCCCCGGTCGTCGGCAAAATGCCGAGGCGCCGAACGGCCTGGGCCGCAATCCGTTGAAAGACGGGCGCCGCCACGGTCCCCCCCCATTGTTCAGTCTTCGGTTCATCCACCACAACCAGGATGGCTAGCTTCGGATCCTCGACAGGAAGGAATCCGACGAACGAGCTGACCACCAGCGTTGCCGAGTAGGCTCCGGTGAGGGGGTCTATTTTTTGCGCCGTTCCCGTTTTGCCCGCAACGTTGTAGCCAGGGACCACCGCGAGCATTCCCGTGCCCCCAGGCATTACTACCCCGCGCAGTATGTCAGTCATCGTGCGCGCGCTCTCGCCCGAGATGGGGCGGCGACGGACGACTGGTCCGAAGCTGGCGAGGGTCTCTCCCGTGGGAGACTTGATCGCAGAGACCACATAGGGCCGCATCAACCATCCTCCATTCGCAATCGCTGAGGCCGCCATGACAAGTTGAAGGGGCGTCACCCCGATTTCCTGTCCCATCGCGATCGAAGCCAGCGTACGCCGACCCCACTCCGGCAGTTCCTTGGTCAATCCCCGCTGCTCCCCGTTCAGATCCACTTCGGTTTTCTGGCCGAATCCGAAGGCATTGACGTACCATGCCAACTTTTCAGGCCCAAGGCGCTGCGCAACCTTGATGATCCCAATGTTGCTGGATTTCTGGAGGACCTCGGCAAAGGTCATCCAGCCGTGCTTATGGTGGTCGCGGACCACGGTGTTTTCGACGACAAACCGACCGTCCTCGCCATAGATGAATTCACTGGGCGAGAACAATCTCTCTTCGAGCGCCGCAACACCGGTGATCAGCTTAAATGTCGAACCCGGCTCATAAGAGTCGGTGATGGTACGATTGCGCCAGCGGTTCGCGTCCGCCCTGGGCGCGTTCGGATCGAAGGTGGGGCGCACGGCCAAGGCCAGCAACGCGCCGGTCTTCGGTTCGACCACTATGACGGCGCCGGACATCGCGCGCGTGCGAGTGACCGCCTCGTCAAGTTCCTGTTCAGCAACGTACTGGATCACCTCGTCGATCGTAAGGACGAGGTCCTTGCCCGGAGACGGAGCCACGTAATTCAGCCCCTTGGGAAAGACCGCCCCTCCGAGCGCGTCGCGTTCTACAATGAGGCGTCCTCGCTCGCCGCGAAGTTGGGCATCGTACCTCCGCTCCAGTCCTTCCAGGCCTTCGTTGTCGATGTTCGCAAACCCGAGGAGGTTCGCCAGCATGGCCCCCTTCGGATAGAAGCGGCGGCCCTCCGGAACCACCCCAACTCCAGCCAGCGAGAACCCCTGGAGCCTCTGCGCTTTCTCGGGTGCCAGGTGCCGCTCAAGCCAGACGAAGTCTCGCCCGCTCTTCAACCGCGCCTCCAACTGCCGTGCGTCCGTGTTTAGGACGCGACCGAGCCTGGCTGCCGTGCCGCGAGGGTCAGCCACATATTTGGGCGCGCCGAAGAGCGAGGGGACTTCCATGTTGATCGCCAAAATCTTTCCATTTCGATCATAGATAGCGCCGCGTCCGCCCTCAACGGTCAGCATCTTCTGGTGCTGGCGGACCGCTAGATCGGCCAACTCCGAAGCCCGAACGACCTGCAAATGAAACAGGCGGGCAACGATCACCAGGAAGCCGAGGCCCAGCAAGACCGCGAGGATGACCACCCTCCCTCGTCCGTCCTTGTCTTCGGGCATCCCGCGACTCCCCTTGTCAATCGGTATGCGATACGCGGACCACTCCACCCCCCGACGAGCCGGATGGCTTCTTCGTAACCTCTCCTAAAACAATGACTTGATCGTATCGGGGCTGAACCAGCCCGAGCCGGGCAACCGCCCCATGCTCAATCTGCTCGGGCGACGTCAGTTTGGCCAACTCGACCTGCAAAACCCGCTGTTCCTGCTGCATCTGTTTCCTTTTCAATTGGAGTTGTTCGATCGCGTACCCCGTCCTGTAGACATCCACCTTCTCCCACACGGCCACGAGCGCGAGGATCCACAGCACAGTCCCGATTAGAAACCTCATGCGGGTTCCACCTTTCTCTCTAGGACCCGCAACTTGGCGCTTCGAGCCCGCGGGTTGTCGGCACTTTCATCGGCGGACGGCTTGATCGGCCGTTTGGTCAGGACGTCAAAATCCGTCTCCGCTCCTCTCCCCAATTCCCGAAACGTGTGCTTCACGATACGGTCTTCCAACGAGTGAAAGGAAAGAACGACAAGACGGCCGCCGCGGAGCAAGAGGCCGGCCAGCATCTTGAGCGAATGCCCCAACTCCTCGAGTTCCCGATTCACGGCGATCCGGAGCGCCTGGAAGGTCCGCGTGGCGCAGTGGAGACGCCCGTGGAGGTATGCCGATGGGACCGCACCACGGATCACGTCGACCAGGGCAAGCGTCGTCAGGATGGGCCCGCGTTCCCGGCGTCTCACGATCGCGCGGGCAATCCGCCTGGCATAGTGTTCCTCCCCAAAGTCAAACAGAATCCGGGCCAGCTCCGGCTCAGGCAAGCGATTAACTAGATCCGCCGCGGTTTGCGGCTCCCGCCTATCCATCCGCATATCGAGAGGCCCCTCCAGCACGAAACTGAATCCCCGTGCCGCCGAGTCCAGTTGACGCGAGGAAACCCCGAGATCGAGGACCGCCCCATGCAGACCGGATATTCCCATCCCCACAACGATGCGCGGCGCCTCACGGAAATGCGACTGGATCAACATCGCCCGATCCCCGAACGGCAGCAGCCTCGCTCCTGCCTCCGCCACCGCCGCCTCATCACGATCCAGCCCGATGAGGCGCCCATCCGGCCCGCTCCTTTCGAGAATGGCCTGACTATGCCCGCCGTCTCCGACCGTCCCGTCAAAGTAAATCCCGCCCGCTCTTGGTTGGAGCCAGTCCAGAATCTCCTTGAGCATGACAGGCTGATGCATGGCTTCGATCTTGCCCGTTCCCTCGTCTTCATGAACCAAGAAAGATAAAGCCGAAGTTGATTCCGAGACAGGATGTGCATCCGCCAACCAAGTGCAGGACCATCGCTGGTAAGCGTGCCATCATCTAACTCATTCAATTTATGACCATTTTTATTTATCCATTTAATCCCACTTTAACCCACTATATGGGCGACAGTATAGTCTCCAAAAACTTGTTGTCAAGAAAATTTTTATGACAATTCGGTAGGATAGGAAATATCACAAAAGTGAGGCGCCCTGTGGATAAATTCAGTCGCCACCAGACTTTCAGCGTCTGGTGAATCGCGACCAGTTAAAACGGTGTTCTGGCGGTCTTCAAAGTGCGGTTGGTAGCTACGGGTATATCTTGTAGAGCATACGCGGGAAAGGGATCGTTTCGCGGACATGCTCGAGGCCGCAGATCCACGACACGGCCCGCTCGATGCCCATGCCGAAGCCGGCGTGCGGGACCGATCCGAACGTGCGAAGGTCCAGGTACCATTTGAAGGCGTCTTCGGGGAGATGGTGGGCGTTCAGGCGCGCCAGGAGCTTGTCTCGTTCATGAACGCGCTGGCCGCCCCCGATGATCTCGCCATAGCCTTCCGGGGCCAGCACGTCCATGCACAGCGCGAGGTCCGGGGTCTCCGGGTCGTTCTGCATGTAGAAGGCCTTCAGCGCGGTCGGATAGCGGTGGACGATCACCGGTCGGTC
>CAZITU010000124.1:0-6641 GCA_964542245.1 uncultured Nitrospirales bacterium
GATCAGGGACTCTCCTTTATAGATGGACCGGATGGCCGACACGATCTGCGCCGAGTCCGAGTCCTTGAGCAAATACCCCGTGGCCCCGGCGCGCACGAGGTCGAAGATGTATTTCTCCTCGTCGTACATCGTGAGCGCCACGATGCCAATGTGAGGGGACTCCCGTTTGATGGCGCGAGTGGCTTCGACGCCGTTCATCCGAGGCATGCTGACATCCATCAAAATCACGTCGGGGGACAATTCCCTGGCCTTCTCGACAGCCTCCTGACCGTCACTGGCCTCGCCGACTACCTCGAGATCGGCGCACTCTTTCAAGATGGCCGAGAGCCCCTCCCGGACCACCCTATGATCATCTGCGATCAAAACCTTAATTCGCTCCATAGTCCGGCGTTTCCGCCCCAGCAACGGGAATATCCACAAAAACCCGGGTCCCGGTTCCCTTCCGCGACACCACTCTGGCCGTCCCCCCGACCAGTCGGGCGCGCTCGACGATCCCCTTCAGCCCGAACGACTGCCACTTGGTCGGATCCTGCGAGACAGCGTCTACCTCGAACCCAACGCCGTTATCCTCGATCATCGCCTTAATACGGCCGTCCACGACTGCAAGGCTGACCGCCACACGATCCGCTTGGGCATGCTTCTGGACGTTGCTGAGTGACTCTTGCACGATGCGGAACAGGAATATCTTAGCCTTCGGCGGCAGAGCCGATTCATCCCCCGACGCGGTAAACTCGGTCCGAATGTGAGATTGTGTTTCGTAGGACTTCAGGTATGCCTTGAGGGCGGGCACCAGTTCCATGGATTCAAAATAAAGCGGGCGGAGGTTGAAAATGACCTGCCGTGACTCCTCGATGGCGGCCTTGAGCTGGGTCTTGGCGTCACTTAGGAGTTCGAAACACCGTGTCGGATCCGAGAAGATCAGTTCCCGACACAGGTCCAGTTTGAAGTTGATGCCGACCAACGTCTGTACTAAGCCATCGTGGATCTCGCAAGCGATGCGGCTGCGTTCCCCCGTGATTGCGGAACCGGCCTCCTTAACATAGAGCTTGTACAAGTCCTGGTACTTTTTGAGGTGGCGCTTGGTTTCGGTGTTCGCCCGCACGCGAGCTTCAATGAGCTGCCACATGAACTTGGCGCTCGTCCCCCCAATGACCGCCACCCCGACCCGATCGAACTCGGCCAGGACCTCTTCAACTTCCCAACTACCGGTGACGTCGATGATGAGGTCTACTTCTTCGGAACTCAAGAGTTCATGGAAGTCCCGGGTAACCGGAATGGCGTACCGCTTAGCGAAGCGGAGCCCCGGGGCCTTGGGGTTGATCTCGGCCACGCCCACGATCCGCACCAGTGGGTCCGGCGCCAGGATCGACAACAAAGCCGCGCCCCCGGCGCCCGCTCCAATAAGAGCTACACGAGTCACAGCCGGTTGTGAAGGTCCTTGCCGTGACGCAGGCCGAGTCGCGGGACGGCGACGAGTGGACGACGGCTTCGCCTTGACGGACATCGGGCACCTTCTTGGGTTAAACCGGATCTGGCTCCAGGTAAGAAATGATTAGGGCGCCGTCTATTTGTCGGCTGGGCCCTGGCCCCGCTCGCGGACCAGTAGTTTCACCTCGTCCAGGAACTGCTCGACATCTTTGAACTCCCGATAGACGGAGGCGAAGCGAACATAGGCCACCTGATCCAATTGGTGAAGCTCCGCCATAACCTCTTCGCCCACGACACGGCACTGGACCTCGGTCTCGCCTCGTTCCTGTATGCGCTTCTCGATCCTGTCCGCCACAGCATCCAGTGTGGCAATGCTGATCGGACGCTTTTCACAGGCCCTTTTAAGGCCCGCCAAGACCTTGGCCCGATCGAAGGGCTCGCGACGGCCGTCCTTTTTAATCACCAAGGGGAGAACCTCGTCCACTCGCTCGTAGGTGGTGAATCGCCGCTTGCAGCCCAGGCACTCCCGACGACGGCGGATGGCTTCGCCTTCCTTGGCCATACGCGAGTCTACAACCTTGTCTTCAAGGTGGCTACAGAAGGGGCATCGCACCGCCGTCCACGCCTCTCTTACCGGTATTCGTAAAACACAGGAAACTTCCCGCACAGGCCCCGGACCCGAGACCGGATCAGCTTGCGGACGGCCGGGTCCGCGGGGTGGGATAGGACTTTGTCGATCGCGTCGGCGATCTGCTCCATCTCCTTCTCCCGCATACCTCGAGTTGACACGATCGGGGTCCCAAGCCGAATACCGCTCGCGATGGCCGGCGGCTTCTCATCATAAGGAATCGCGTTCTTGTTGACGGTGATCCCGGCCTCATCCAGAGCCGCCTCGGCCTCCTTGCCGGTAATCCCCCTTTTCGCGACGTCCACCAGCATCAGGTGGGTATCGGTTCCCCCCGACACGATCCGGAAGTCCCGCGCCTGGAGGCTGCCGGCGAGCGTCCGGGCGTTGGCGACAACTTGCTGCTGGTACGCCTTGAAGCCGGGCGCCATCGCCTCTTTGAGGGCGACGGCCTTGGCCGCAATGACATGCATCAAAGGCCCTCCCTGAAGACCAGGGAAGACGCTCTTGTCCAAGGCCTTGGCAAACTCCGCCTTGCACATGACCAGCCCGCTTCGCGGCCCCCGAAGCGTCTTGTGGGTTGTGGTCGTGACGAAGTCGGCGTAGGGGACTGGGTTCGGGTGGAGGCCGACGGCAATCAAACCGGCTATGTGGGCAATATCCACCATGAGATAGGCCCCCACGGCCTTCGCGATCTCCTGGAACTTCGGGAAGTCGAGGATGCGGGGATAGGCGCTGGCTCCGACCACAAGCATGCGCGGGCGGCATTCTTCAGCGATCTTCCGCACCGCGTCGTAATCAATACGCTCGCTGAACCTGTCCACGCCGTAGAAATAGGAGCGATACAGTATCCCCGAAAAGCTCACACGGCTCCCGTGGGTCAGATGGCCCCCGTGGGCCAGGTCCATACCCAGAATGGCGTCCCCCGGTTTAAGGACCGCGAAATAGGCGGCCATGTTGGCTTGGGATCCCGAGTGAGGCTGGACATTGACATGCTCCGCGCCGAAGATCTGCTTGGCTCGCGCGACCGCCAGCGTCTCCACGACGTCCATGTATTGACAACCGCCATAGTAGCGTCGGCCCGGGTACCCCTCGGCGTACTTGTTGGTCATGAGAGAGCCTTGGGCGGCCAACACCGCCGGGCTGGCGAAGTTTTCAGAGGCGATCAGCAGGATCTTGTCCCGCTGCCGCCGGCCCTCCCGCCGGATGGCGTCGTACACTTCGGGATCGGTCGTTTTGAGCGGGCTGGCCATCGAGATTCAGCCCTCCTCCACCGAGACCGGCGCCTCGGCTGGAGCCTCGCCCTTCACCACTGTGACGCTCACCGTTGCCGTCACCTGGGAGTGGAGCTTGACGGGGACTGTGACCGTGCCCAGTTCCTTGATCGGATGGTCGAGGTGAATCTTGCGCTTCTCCACCTCGATCCCCTGAGCGGCCAAAGCCTCGGCGATATCCTTCGCCGTCACGGACCCAAACAGCTTGTCGTCCTTACCTACATGGACCGGGATCGTCACCGTTGCGGCGCTGACGTTCTTGGCAAAGTCTTCGACCACGGTCTTCTCTTTCCTGGCTTTCTCAGCGATCACACGCTTGGCGTGCTCCACGGCTTTCAGGCTGCGGCTGGTCGCCTCAACCGCTTTATTCCGGGGAAGCAGGTAGTTACGAGCATACCCCCGCGCGACCTCCAGGACATCTCCGATGTTACCCACCCCTTCGACATCTTCTCGCAGGATAACCTTCATGGCAAAACTCCTTGTGGTTAGAATTTAGGATCGTACAAGGCCATGGGGGGAAAGTCAATGAAAGCCGCCTTGTGATTCAGGCGCTGCTTCGCTAGAATAGCTCGAAGAAACGGGGTGATATGACACAAAAAGCGTTTATCCTTCCATGCGTCTTGTTGGTCGCCGCCCTGAATGTCCTTCCCCTAAGCGAGAACGGCTCTCACGCCATAGAGCCGGCGGTTGAGCAACACTCGAGTCCCACCGAGGTCTTCGACCCCAAGTTGTTGAATATCCGGCTGAACCCCGGCAGCCTCCAACCGCCAGCCGAAATCGTCAAAGAGGTCTGGACCCTGGACGGCTATCGTCTTGGTCGCTTGGGCCCGCAGGCACCACGGGCTGCAATCATTGAGGACGATGCCCACCATCGTTTCTTCCTCCTTTCGGCCACGGATCAGGGCACTGTCCTGGTCTATCGTATAGGGGACTTGCCGGTGGACGTCGCGCTTCGGCTGCGTCTGATCACGAACTGCGCCCAGAACCGGCAGTGCCAGAACCGACGAACGGATCCGGCCGGCGAACTCGGCTGTCTCGCCCTCTGTTTCCTGGAGAATTTGCACGAGTGAAGGCCTTTGATTTGCTTCCTGCCCTTATTCACCTCGCGGCTGAAGAGGATCAGGCAGTCCGTCATCGCTTGGAAGACATCCTGCATCATCCCAACACCTACCACTTCGGCCCCGCAGACCGCCTCGTGCCATGGGTCGCCCCCGACAGGACCGCCGCAGATCCAAGGCTCCGCTCCAGCACGGTAACGTCCGTCCTAACAACCATCTGGGATGCGGATCAACGGGCACGGCGGACCCAATTGGCCGCGATCGTGGCCGACCTGGTCAAAGCCAACAAACGGGTCCTGTTGATTGGCCCAGACAACCGCTCTCTGGATGAAGCTCTGGTGGCCGCCGCGAAAGGGCTCCGTGGCGCGGGCCTCCAGTACCGAAGCTTCCTCTGCCGCTATGATCCCCCAACAGTGCCCGGTGAAAACGGGATTAACCTCCGTGATCTTGCGTTCGACATGCAGGTCTCCGCCTTTCTCGGCAAGTCCATATCCGACAAAGCTGGCCTTCGGCGCAAGCTGGAGCGCTACCTGGAGCTGGCCCCGATCCTCCGGTACAAAGCCGAGAAGCAGAGAGACCTCGACGAAGTACGTCATTTGGAGTGGCGGTTGCTTTCTGCGCTCGGCGATGCCCAGGCCAAGATCAAGAGCCTGCAGGACACGTTGGCGGTCTATGAACGGCTTCCCCTCTGGCAACGAATCGGCATGCAGGTAGCGGGCAGCAACGTAACCACGATGCAGGAGAATTGCATGCTGTACGAGGCCCAGAAACAGGAGTACCTCGGCGAGTTGGAGGTCGTGCAACACCGGATCAACGAGCTGAAGCCCGAGGCCCACGTGGAACCAGAGATGCGTCCTGAGTACGTGGAGCTCAAAGACGAGATCGAGCGCCTGGGCGGGGTTGACCGCGTGCGGGACGTCCTGGCCACGGAAGAGGTTACCAAACGCCAGCCCTTTCTCCAGGCTAAGCGGGTCATCGCGGCCACCGCGACGCGTGTCGTCGGCGATGCGATCTTCCGCCCGATCCGGTACGACGTCCTGGTGGCGGATGAAGCGCCGCGCATTCCGCTCGCCTTGCTGTATGCCTGCGCCTGCATGGTCCGCGAACGGATCGTCCTCGCAGGCGACGCACAGGAGCTCCCGCCTCCGACGCCCACACCGTACGGCTTTTCACTGGGCTGGCGCACGGAACTCCGCACGCGCCCGGTCTCGCCGGCCGGTACCACACCGGCTTAACTCTCTATTTCGGGCAGGGGTAAGGGAACGAGATTTCCGGGGGCGCCGGCACGGCAAGATGGACGGTGCAGGGCCCGCGGGACTCGGTGAGCTGGCGGTTGGACGAGTAAACGATTTCCTCCACCGCGAAGGACGGTCCGTAACGGACTCGGATCGTGTCCGCCCCGATGTCACTGGAGGCGCGCATCCTTCGTTGAAAGACCTGCTCGCGGGCCTCGCGATCCGGCTCAGCGGGAGGCTTCAGGCGCCAGGGAACGAAGACGAGCGTCGCGCGAGAGATAACCGGCCAGAGCCGACGTCGGACGGTCGGATCCTTCGCAGCCAGGTATTGCGCCACTTCTGCCTGACGAGCCCGATGTCGGCCCCGATCCGTCCCCATGAAAATAGGGAGAGCGGCGTTGAGCGTCAGGATCTGCTTCTCCACTTCAGCGCGTGTCATTCCCACCCGCATCGTCCCTACCGTTTGGCTGATTGCTTCAACCGTCCGGGTATCAATATTAAAGGCCGCCGGATACAAGCCGCAGGAGACCGGGTGAAGAAAGACCAATAGCCAAATCCCGAGTGTCGCGCGCCAACGCCCAAAAGACCGGCTGCCCGGATCCGCCTCCGTGTCGTCGTGGAGCACCCGGATCCAGCTGAGAGAAAGGAACAGGATCAGCGACACAGGGAAAAGGAACAGGTGGGTGGTGGCAATCTCATTGATCTCCGGCATCCGTGCCGGGATTTCCCAGGCTCCCCAGAAGGTCAGGGCGCTTACCAGGAGCACCCACCCCCAGGCGGCAGCGATCAGCGCCTGCGGCAACCATGACGGCCTGGTCATACAGATTCCATCCCGGAATAAAGTTCGGACTGTACCATTGCCTGGGAGATTTATCTAGGCGCAAGCGCCCTTGACGCCTCCGCGTGAATCTCCGATAATGCTCGCCAGCCCGGCGCCGAAGTGGCGGAACTGGCAGACGCACTAGATTCAGGGTCTAGCGCTCGCAAGGGCGTGCGGGTTCAAATCCCGCCTTCGGCACCA
>CAZITU010000125.1:0-6616 GCA_964542245.1 uncultured Nitrospirales bacterium
AATGCGGAGGGCGGTCCACGCCAGGACAGAGGCGTCCAGCAGGTCGTCGGGGACGATCTGCCGGAGCGTGAAATCTTTCAAGCCATTCGCCAGGTACCGGTTGATTCCCGGAAACGGCGAGCCAAGGGCCTTTAGCCGCGCCGCTCTACCTGCAAACGTTTTCTTGTTAAATCGCATGGGCTTGCCCGTGAGTGACTTAAAGGCAAGCTCTGGATGGGACTCATGGACGGTGTCCTGCAACTCCGGCGTCATGAGCCGATCCACCTCAACAATCTTAGGCAGGATCCCGAGAGTCTGTTTGCTCAGGCCAGCGGTGGCGTTCAATTGATTGCGGGCGGGTGGGGAGAACACACTGCTTCGTCTTGGTCCAAGCAACCGCCGCGCCTGCCGATCGCACTCGCGCGCGCCTCGTTGAGGCGCTTCCAACAGCCCGATGGGAACATCTATAGCAATGACTGTCGGTTCAGGGGAAAGGGCTAGGACCTCATCGAATCGCTTGCACAGCTTGATGCAAGGGGGCCGCACTCCGGCGGTCTGCTTTTCCACAAGCACCACGATCCATCCGCCACGACAGCCATCCACTCCCGCGACCTACGTCATCAAGCCGTTACTTGCCGAAGAGGCCTTTGACGTCTTCCAGCGCCCTCGACCCGGTCTTTTCCGCCCCGCTGCCGAGGCTCTTCGCCGCCTCCCCTGCCGCTTCGACGCCCTTCTCCAAGAATTTTCCGGACCCTGCGACCGTCTGAACGACAGACTTGTTAATCGCCGCGAACACCTCTACCGCAGCCTTCTGCACCGTCGTGCCGCCTGATTCCTTCCCAATGTCACGAAGATGGATGTCCGGGAGCGGGCTCGCCAGAGTCTTTCCAATGGCGCTCGCGTTAACGCGGCCGTTCCTCACGATGAAATGATTGATCTGGACTTTTTTCTGACTGGAATCCTTCTTTTCCGCTTTCGGCTCTGTGGCTTCTTTCGGCGCGGACTGTTTGGCGAACGTGGCGACGTTCGTTTGGATCTTGCCGATGTTGGTGCCGGATGGGTTGACTTCAAACGTGATGTCGGGGCCGTCAATCAGGATTTCCTCGATGACGAGCTTGTCCGACAGGGCCGACTTCAGATCAATGTTGACCTTGGCATCGGCGAGCTTGAACGCGCTCTCTGTCTGAAACCCCGGCGGGTTGCCGACCACCAGCCCCTTGAGCCGTCCTTGTCCGGAAAGCAGGGAAAGGTCCACGCCCTCGAGTTTAACGGAGGTCCCCGTGATCTCTGGACCCATGGTTTCCACTCCTGCTTTGATCATCGAATCCAAGGAGACAGTGACCGCGATCACAGCAATGACGATGAGAAGAACGACGATAATGCCAATCTTCAGAAGCGTCTTCATAGCATTACTCCCCCTCTCCGATGGTTTCGCCAAGGAGCTGTAGGTACACGCACTGCAAGCCCACGATCGTTTTGGCATCTTGGATGACGCCGTCCCGGATTAGGGTGATGGTCTTCTCCAGCGGGAACTCCGCGATCGCCAGTACTTCGTCCTTTCCCAGGTTCTGCTTGCCCGGGCGAAGCTGCGTCGCCTTGTAGATGTGGATCACTTCGTCGGTAAAGCCCGGGGTTGTGTACGCGCTCGTGACGTGGTCCAGTTGCCCAGCTTGGTAGCCGATCTCCTCCTCAAGCTCACGCGCAGCGCAGTCGTGAGGATCCTCACCGGGGTGGAGCTTGCCAGCCGGAATTTCATAGAGATAGCCGCCGGTCGCATGCCGATATTGCCGGATCAGAATGACCGTGCGGTCGTCTTTGAGCGGCACCACGGCCGCTGCGCCGGGATGGTGGATGACTTCCAGCTCCACCGTGACCCCATTGGGCAGCGTCACAGTTTCCAGGTTCAAATTGACGATCCGTCCCTTGTAGATGTTTTTGGTCATGGTTCCCCTTCGACAGGCTCAGGGCGAACGGATTAAGGCTTCCGCTTGTAGAACGGCAGCTTCACCACCATAGCCGGATGCACGCGGCCCCGGATGTCAATCAGCACTTCGGTTCCGAGTTCGCTGAATCTCGTCGGCACGTAGCCCAGGCCGATGCCCTTCTGCAGGCTGGGCGAGAGATTGCCGCTGGTCACGATCCCGATCTCCTGCCCGTCGGAGAAGATCTTCATGCCGTGGCGCGGCACGCCCTTCAGAAGCAACTCGAAGGCCACCAGTTTCCGAGCCGGGCCCTTCTCCTTCTGCTCAAGGAGCGTGGGTCTCCCGATGAACTCACCTTTTGTCAAATCTACCACCCATTCCGCCCCGGCTTCCATCGGGGTCGTCTCCTCATCAATGTCGTTGCCGTAAAGCAGGTACCCCACCTCCAATCGCAACAGGTCACGCGCCCCGAGACCGCAAGGTGCAATGCCGACAGTACGGCCGACCTTCATGATCCCGTCCCAAACGGCTCCAGCCGAGGACGACGGGACGTACAGCTCGTAACCGACCTCGCCGGTATAGCCGGTCCGTGACACCATTCCGTGAGTGCCGAGGACCTCGATCTCCATACAGTGCCGCGGTTCCAGCGTATCGGCCGCGGCGGGGCAGGCCGTTCGCAGGACTTCATGTGACCGAGGCCCCTGAAGGGCGATCTGAGCCATTTCGTCACTCTCGTCGCTGAGGCGCACGTCACCCTGGGGAGCTTTCTGGGACAGCCAGGAGACGATCTTCTCGCGGTTGGAGGCGTTGACGCACAGCAGAAAGCGTGTCTCGCTCGGCCGGTAGACAAAGATATCGTCTTTGATCCCGCCGGCGGGGTTGCAGACCATCGAGTAGTGGGCCGCCCCCACCTGGAGCGACGCCACGTTATTGGTCGTGACGTGTTGAAGGAACGGCACCGCGTCCCGGCCCTCGACCGTGACCCGACCCATGTGGCTCACATCGAAGAGGCCCACTGCCGTCCGGACAGCCTGGTACTCCTCGATCACACCACCGTACTGGATCGGCATCTCCCAGCCGGCAAAATCCACCAGCTTGCCTGCAAGACGACGGTGCTGCTCGATCAAGGGAGTTCGTTTCATTGCGCTCCACAGATGGACAAGAATTTGGTGCGGGGAGGGGCAACAGTACACCAATCAACCGGCTGTTTCAACTTCCTTGACCCATGCTGGAGAGCACGGTATGGTGGCCGCACTGAGGTGCCTCATGCCGATGAAATTTTCTGACCTGATGCGGCTCGCGAACGCTTATAGCGAGTCCCAGACTCTCCTGGCGGCCAACGACCTGGACGTGTTCACCGAGATCGGCAGTTCGGCGCGCACGGCCGGTGGCATCGCCAAGCGGTGCGGGGCAGACCCGGAAGGCACCCGCTTGCTTCTCGATGCTCTCGTCGGCCTGGACTTATTGTCGCTCAACGGAGAGCGCTATCGGAACACCTCACTGGGACGTCAATATCTGGACCGCCGCAGCCCCACGGCAATCTCAAATCTTCTGTGGCTCCTGGGCCACCACTGGCACGACTGGACGAATCTCCCCCTGGCCCTTCGGAAAGGCCGCCTGGGATGGGGACCGGCCACGAAATCGGCGAAGTTCCAGCACCGATTCTCGCTTGCCATGCATGAACGAAGTCATGTGCTCGCGCTCCCCACCGCAGCGACAATCCGCCTCCCTCCACGGGCCAAGCGGTTTCTCGACCTGGGGGGAGGGCCAGGCTCTTACTCAATCGCCTTGGCGAAGCGCTATCCCCGTTTGAAAGGCGTTGTGATGGACCAAACCGTCTCGATCGCGCGGCGGCTGATCCGTAAAGAACGGCTGGGGAATCGGCTCAGCGTCCGGGAAGGCTCTATCTTCACGGACAACCCGGGCGCAGGCTACGACGCGGTGCTGGTGTCAAACGTCACTCATGTGTTTAATGAGCAGGAGAACCGGAAGCTGCTGAAGCGAGCCCGCAACTCGCTCAATCCCGGCGGGAAGGTGTTTATCGTGGAGTTTTTTTTGGACCACAGTCGCACCAAGCCGGCCAAATCTTCTGTCTTTTCGCTGATGATGTTTCTCTTCACGGGCAGCGGCCGCTGCTATAGCTGGAGCGAGGTGGAGGGCTGGCTCAAACGGCTGGGCTTCGGCCGCTTCAAGCGGCACAAGGTCACGCCCGACATCGGCACCCTCGAAGCCACGAAGCTACGTAGCTGACGGGTCCTGCCGCCGGTTTCCCCCGCCGGCTTCACGAAAAGATGCAGGCGGCGGGGGCCTCCTACCAGCGTCACCCGTCAGAGTTCGCCGACCGGAGATTCCCCAAAGGCGAAGGAGACGAGGTTAGATACTAGGCCGCAGGGAGGCTGGCGACTGAGGCGTACGCGGAAGGGTACGTCGCAGGGAGACGGCCGACTGAGAACGACGTAGATGGCCTCGTATCATTCGCCGTTACGGCCGCAACGCCCCGATCCGATCGTGATAGGCCTGCACGTGCCTCTTTACGGGGATCAACAGTTGCGGAGGCAAGGGAGAGGTGAGGACGTCTCGCGCGAAGCTGAAGGGCCGCCCAAACTTCCGGATGCCCAGGACCACGCCGGCAATGGCCCAGGCTAGGTTCTCGATCCACTTCGACGCGGTCACCCGGTCGAAGTAGTCGTAGAGGACGGCCCGCTCCCGGATCGCGCCCCGGAAGGCGTCCTTGATCTCGCCCAACAACTTCTCCTCCTTATCCGTGCGTTGGTAGACCCCTTCCATGATATGGCTCAATGAGATGAAATCTTGGAGATCAAACCGGACATCCACATCCTTCGTTTCCTCCTTGTAGGCCACCCAGTCGGTCGTCTGGTACAGCCGTGCCAGCAATTCCAGGAAATCCCAGACCATGATCTCCTCGTACGTCTCGAACTCACGGGAAAGCCGGACCTTCACAAATGTGCGGTTGTCGTACGTGTGGTGGGGGAAATAGTAAGTGTGGGAGAGCTCCAACAATCGTCCGGAGGGGTCGCGCTTGGGGTTCCGGTATTTCCACTCTTCCGGGATCAACAGGCCCTCTCCGGCAAGGCGGTCCTTGTAGAGCGGCATGAATGTATCAAAGAAGGCCCCGCCGGACTCTTCCAGGGGCGTACTGGGGAGGCTGCCGATACCCAGCGTCAACCGAGCGAACTTCATCCGCGTATAGCCGTCCGGACCGACAACGAAATTGAAACCTCCCCACGGGCCGATGTCAAAGAAGGTCTCGCTGCCTTGCTCGGCCAGCCGCTCCTCGGTCTCTCGAGCCACGCCTCTCCACAAATGGATCAGGCTGCCGATGTGGACGTGCCGGTCGTGGAACAACGGCGGCCAGTCCCGGCCCATCTCCGGCCTGATCCAGGCCTGTAGCTTTACGACCTCCCACTCGACCGCGTGCGCTAAGGTCCCGGAGCGGTACCGGATGCCATGTAGCTTCGCTTCACAAAGGGAACGAACGTCCTGCCAGAGATCGGCATCGGCGGACGCCTGCTCTACGGTGTCGGCAATAAAATTGGCAAGCTGGTGCAAGGCCAGAGGTGCGACGGCCTGGATGATGCCCTGGAGCGCGGCACGGAAGTGACGGAACGCTCGATCTACGCGGGTCACAAACCATTTTATAGCATAATCTTCCTATTGAACACGAAGGGCGGAGCACCGCCGTACGAGACCCCGCCCCTCCGAGCTTGCCGAGCCGGCCGTTATTCTACGAGCCTAGGGTCGCGTTGTATGAGCCAAACCCCCCGGAGAGAGCCCGGGAGATGAACCAGAGCGACCCGTGCTCAGTCGAGAGATTGAAGCTCAGGTTCACCACCGTCTCGTCGCCCTCCCATTCCACGCCGGCGAGTTGCTTGCGCTCACCCGCCGTCAGCTCTCCATAGCGCATCTCAAGCACCTGCCGTAGCTTCTCTCGATTGGCCCGTCCTTCAAAGCTTAATTGCACGCTTTCCAGTTTATTATCGAGAAACCGATAGCGGATTCGGGAAAAGGACACGCCATTGAGGCTGATCCCGACCGTGGACTGGTCGTACAGGTCCACCTGTGTTTTCGAATCGGTCATCCCGAGCGATTTGACGAAATTGAGCGAGGGGCACTCCGCCGGTGACGCCCCCCACAGATTGCCGCGGAACCCACTGGGCTCGTCGTGAATGACGCCCGCGCCGGCGAACGGGATCAAGACCGCCAGCATGAACGCGGACGGAATCACCCAGGGGAGGCACGCAGAAGAAGGGAGCCGACGTTTCATATTTCCCCACCACTAAGTTGGAATCGTGAAGTTCCGCCTGCGCGCCCGATCGACAATCGGCGCGGGATGCCCGGCTCTATTCGTCACGATGGTGGGGTCGAGAATCTCACCACACGTGACACACCGCCACCCCTCGAAGCACAAGCCCCCCGCCCCATCCCCAAGGTCCTCAAAGACCTCAGGCACCATCAACCCCGTGCACCGATCACATTCCATGGCTCACAAGAGCCGTGCGTAGAGACCAAGAGAGGGGAGGGCCTCTGCCCTCCCCCCCAGGCCTTGCGTTTCCGTCCCCGTGCGGTCGTGGCCGCACGGCGTCAGCCTTGAGCCTCCGTAGCGGGGCGGTCTCTCCGCCGCCCCGCGTGCGGGTAGCTCTTACAGCCAGGTCACGCGCTCGGCCGGCCGGATGTAGATCGGCTCTTCCACCTGG
>CAZITU010000126.1:0-6599 GCA_964542245.1 uncultured Nitrospirales bacterium
ACGGTCCGCTCGGTGGTCTCCATCAAACGGACCGGCTCCGTCACCGCCGCCCCGTCCTCGTAGAGAAGGCAGTGGGCCTCCATCTGGCGAAGCTCCTTGCCGATGGCCTCGACCTTACGGGGAAGATAGCGGGGATGCGCCGGCACGTGCAGCATGACATCCACGGCGGTCCGGGCCAGCGTCCAGTATTCCTTGGCCTCCGTCGGCGCCCGGTCCTTCTGGGCGACCAGCATCAACTCGACCGGGTTTTTGCCCAGCAACTTGGCCATCTTGATACAGAGCTCTTCCTTGGGGACCTTCAGGCCCCGGCGGAGATGATTGGCTTCGGGTTGGGTGATGCCGAGCCTGTGGGCGAGGGCATAGTCGCTCTTGAGATGCAGCCGGTCCTTCAGCTCTTCAATGTAGCGGGTGATCTCCAGCATCGCGCCCCCTGCTCCTCGTTCGGCAATGTCAGTATAACATGCAAACACTATTGTTCAATATAAATTTTATATCATTCAATTCCTCGTATAATTAAATTATTCTTTCAATTACTTATGACATTCAAGCGGGGTTCATTGATTGATTTAATGGCCCTCTCAATAAATCATCTTGCGGTGATTGATAGAAATGTATTATAGTTTGGCATATCTCAACAAGGCCGGCAAGGAGGGGATGCCATGTCCTTCTACGATGAGATGCGGGCCTATGTGCTCCGTCACGGAGCCATCAACAATCCCTACCTCGATCGCTTCAAAACCGGCGCGCTGACCGATGAGGAGTTCCGGCAATTCGTGGTGGAGTTCTACAACTTCGCCCGATTCTTTCCGAAGATTCTGGTCGCCCAATTGGTGAACACTGAGGATGAGGCCGTGGCCGACGAGCTCACCACGGTCCTCTACTCCGAGCTCGGCGACGGCCGGACCAAGAATCGCCACGAGCTGCTCTACCGGGACTTCCTGCGCTCCATCGGCGTTGACATCCACGAGGCCATGACCCGCCCGATGTTGTCTTCGACGAAGGCGTACATTGACGGCATGGAGCAGCTCTACAGCAGCGGCAATCACGCCACCGCCCTCGGGGCATCGTTCGGCCTCGAGAACATGGCCATCACGATGTGGGACCATCTGATCCCCGGCCTCGCCCGCTTACGAACCGAACGGTACCCGCAAATGGACCCGACCTATTTTACCTTCCACCGAGAGTTGGAGTCCACGCACGAGGAGGCGATGGAGAAGGCGGTCGCTGCGGTGGATGGGGTCGGCGGATCGAGTCCTGGCGGGATGACGGCTCAGGAACGGGAGGACTTCCGCCGGGGCGTCAAGGCGGTGCTGGATTATCTCGAAGGCTTCTGGATGGGCCTGGCCAGCAGGCCCGTCAGCCACGCCGCGTGAGCACTAGAATCCCTCTCCCTTGAAGGGAGAGGGCTGGGTGAGGGTGAGCCTTAGAGGACTCCCTCGGTTTCGGATCTGAAGAGTGAGAAATTGAGGCCAGCTAGTTATCTAAGTCATTTCCCCTGGGCGTTTGACCGAACAGAGCAGGGCGAACGGCTCCGGCTTTCATCACTGATACTCAATCACCGCCGCGATCGCGGCCACGATTTCGTCCATCACGGTGGCGGATACACGCCCGAGGGACCGGACGAACCGTTGAGTGTCCACCCCTCGTAACTGCAAGGCATCCACGGAGGATGCCTTTGAGAGCCCGTTTGCGCTGTCCGGGTCGATACGCACGTGCCAGACGTTTCGCGCGAAATAATCCTTCCAGTCCGTAATCGGGGCGATAAGCTTTATGGGCAGCCGCCCGACGGCATCGGAACTGACTACTACCGCGGGGCGGGTTTTCTTGATCTCCGTTCCGATTGTCGGATCAAAGTTGACCGTCCACACCTCGCTGCGTTTGGGAATGCGGGGAGATGGATCAGTACTCAACGAGGTCTCCTGCTTGCAATTCTTTCCATTCCCGGTCCTGCTCGTAATGAGGCGCCATCTTCTCGGCCTGTTCAGACAATATCCGACGGCGTTCCTCCAAGGGCAGCTTCATAAAAGCCCGACGCTCGATGAGCGACAAGGGTGCCTCTCCCTCCACAGTTTCGCCGAGTGTGCGTTCGGCTTCTTCTCGGGTCACGAGCCCCTCCGCGAGCGCACGCAGCACCTGCTGGCGCATCCATTGCGGTTGCTCAGGCGGTAACTCATAGGGCTCCTGCTTTCTCCATCCGAGTCGATTGATGTCCACGCACCACTGCTTGTAATAGGACTCGGTGATGATCCCCAAATTGCGCAAGCGATATAGCAAGGCTTGGAGGCTCATCCCGATACGGCGTTTGAGAAGGAGCAGCTCTCCCGGCAAGATGAACGCCCGCTTAGCCCCAATCTCCCGGTACACCAGCTCAGCCGGAGCGAGAAACGCCGCGCCGAATCGGAACGCCGTCTTTTCCTCGTCCATTCTTTTCGAAACATTCAGCACGAGGTGGCCGAGTTCGTGCGCGAGGTTCAGGCGCTGGCGCTCGCCGGCCACCCCGCGACGCGTGACCACCGCCGCCCCTACCAGACGCTTGGCGTCGTCATAGGCGAGGGCCGATATGCCGTCAAACTTCAGGCTACCGTTAAGTTGCAGCACGTGAATCAGATGGTCCTCCAGCACGCCGACTACGCTGGCGATTGGACCAAGTCCAAGATTCCACTTTTTGCGAAGCATCTCGGCCACCCGCTCGGCGTCTTCTTCCCGGTCCACCTGAAAGGCCCGTACCGGGAGGTCAGACGACAACCCTTGCTGCGTCAACTCCTGAAGGCGGATGCGGTCCTCCAGGGTGTGCCGGGTCAGGCTCTCGACCCTTGCCTGCTCCTTCTTGGGCAGACTTGCAAGCTTGCGAAAAGCGACGAACTCCACATGGACAGCCGGCCGACTCAAGAGGTGCGCAGCCTTCACGGTGAGCGTCTCCGCCAGTTTGTTCAGGACGACAGGCGACGGCCGCGCCTTGCCTTGCTCGTACTTGGACAAGGCTTGCTTCGTCACAATGCCGCCCATCGCGGCGGCCAGCGCTTCCAACGACAGGCCGCGAGCCAGACGCAGTTGTTTCAGCCGTTGACTAAACATTGAGACACCGATTGGGACAGAAGGTTAAAAACCTCGGACGGTTGACAACCATACACCATTTATTGTTATTTGTCAACCGCGCTAACTGGCGGAGTTTTCAGTGTAGGGGCGCGGCGCGCCGTGCCCCTAAGGGTCATTCGTCTTCCCCTTCTGCATCCTGCCCCAGGCGGCACTTGATGTCGTAGTTGATGATGAAGTCGAGTTCCTCGTCCGTGAAGCCGTAGTGCTTCGCCTCAACTCTGCAGGCCGAATCGCTGTAGGGGCGCCGCGTGCCGCGCCCTCCCTGATCCCTGATGGTATTGAATATCCCGTCACATCTGATCGAAGTTCCGGGTCGAGCAAGCTTGGTTTGGCGGGAGGAGGCGGAGGGGGAAGACTTTATGCTAGTGACGACATATCTTCTGAGCGCAGCGGTTTAGCACCCATCGAAAGCAGGTTTGTGTTCGCATCGCCGGCCAGCGTGTAGAGCGGTTTTCCCCATTCGAGCACTTCACCGCAGAACTGCTCGGTCTTGCTCTTTGGTTCCGCATGGGCGACGAAGATCGCATTGGCCAGCGCCGCGACGAAGCGATTCCTGAACCGAGCCGTTTCTTCCGTCGCCCGGCGATCTTTGCCGCCGAATGGCGACAGGAGCAAAAGCCTACCCGTCTCTAAGGGCTGCCGGTAGTCTGCGGGGATACGCATTCCCTGAAGGCTTCGAGCTGGACACACAATAATCGGCTGTGAGCCTCGCAGCAGGATCGTTAAGCACTCCTGCTCCATCGGCGAATGAAAACCGCCGATCACAGTGACGCCAGACTGCCGCAAGCTTTGGGCAAGGTCGTAGGTTTGCAGGATGAGATTCCCCGGACACTTGACCGAGCAGAACAGCGCCAGCGATTTCTGATTCAGAATGTTGAGATTACCCAGCGCTGCGAGGCGAGGCGGAGCATTTTCGCCAAGAATGCTGGAAAGAACGGACGGGAATCCGGGATCGCCTTGTTGGATCCAGAAGGTAGAAAGCAAGCGTCATGGTCCCCGGTGGCCTTGTCTAATAAGACACTTGAATGGGCTGAAAGGATAAAAGCAGCGGGATGGAGTTTTCTGAGGCGTTCAGGCGACCGACGCCCCCTGCGGCTCATAGAGGAGGACATGCACCTCCGGGATCTTATCGAAAGCCGACTTGATTAGTGACCCGACCTTTGCCCACTCCAGTCCCCCGAGCCCGCATCCCAGCGGCGGAATAGCAATCGAATGAATTCCCAAGTGTTTGACCTCCTGAATCAGGCTTGTGAGGCCCGCTTCGATGTCCTTCAAGTTCGATTTTCCCTTCCAGTGCTGCTTGGTGGGGAAATTGACGATGTATTTCGGATTGACCATGCGGCCTGTGGGCACAATGAACATGTGACCCAGTCGGACTTCGTGATTCCTGCACGCTTCCGCATAGGCTTCGAAGTTTTCCGGAAAGGCATGCTTGAACTGGAGGGCGATACCTTTCCCCATCACGCCCACGCAATTGACCGTGTTGACGAGGGCTTCTGCGTCGGCCTGGAGAATGTTACCTCGGGTGAGTTCAGTCATGAAGCGGCCTCACGGCGGGCTTTAAAGTACCCAGTGCGAGGGCCAATCTCGTCGATGGCAAGGCCTAGCCGGTTTTCGGGTCGTTCTGCTGCCTGGGAGCGCGAACGCGAATCTTGTGTTCGGTCGCCACGACAAAGCATCGCTTCCACGCCGCAACGTTTTCGGTTTGAAAGAGGCTTCGGACCCGACTCACGAGCGCATTGCGACCGGGGTCCCGTAAGCGCACGAGTAGAAGGCCGTGGTGGGTGCCGGGCGCAAACCGGCGCACGTCCGAAAAATCCAAATCCTGCGTGATGAAAAAGCGGCCGGCCGTTTGTGCCGCTTGCCAGACGTGAGCGTCATCCTGTCCAGCCAAGCCTTCCTGTGGAACGGTATCGGCCTCATGGCCCTGTTGGCGGAGAATATGGGCAAGTCTGAGTGGAAGATTCTCGTCGAGCTTGATCCTCACTGGATGTCCGGCACGCTCTGGACCGGCAGGTCCTCCTCGGCAGAAGCGGCGGCGAAGGCGATCACGGCGCGGACATCCTCTTCCTTGAGCGTGGGAAAGTCTCCAAGAATCTCCTCCGCCTTCGCGCCCTCCGCGAGGCTCGCCAAGACCGTCCGCACGGTCACCCGTGTGCCCTTGATCACCGGCTCTCCGCCGCAGACCTTCGGATCGCGCACAATGTACTGTTGATAATCCATACTGTCCCTCCTCATTCAGGAATCGCTCCCAGCATGTTCCCAAGGTTCGCTCTGGATTGCAACACCTGTTCTGACACCCCAACCGGCCGAAAGGTTAAATTCTCACGTAGGCGCCCCTGTGGTTGCCCGGAATGTAGGGGCACGGCGCGCCGTGCCCCCAAGGGTCATTCGTCTTCCCCTTCCGCATCCTGCCCCATGCGGTACTTGATGTCGTAGTTGATGATGAAGTCCAGCTCCTCGTCCGTGAAGCCGTAGTGCTTCGCCAACACGCGGTCGATCTCGGTGCCAGGGATAGGCGCTGCTTGGAGATTTTCACGGTCATAGGCCCATAGCAAGGGGTTGACCTGAATGTACCGCCGAATCGCATTCAATGCTCGCTCATTTCGGACGACGTGTTCGTAGTAGTTGCGTTGCCAGACGAATTCAGCAAGGGTGGTTTTCCGGATCAGCCTGGTAGAGGCCGCCTTGAATGTTCGCAGAATCTTTCCCAACGTAGGGGCGTGATTCATCACGCCCTCTTGATCAGCCTTGCCGTCACGGCCAACAGTGGGGGCATACCCCGATCGACCGACCCTGCAGGGCGCAATGAATTGCGCCCCTACAATGATGATGCCATGGAAATGATTGGGCATGATGACAGACGCATCCAAGCCGACGGTCGGGAAATGATTCGGTAACCCCTGCCAGACCGATTCGACGATGTGCCCAACGTCATTCAAGACCATCTTCCCATCCTGCACGGCCCCCAACAGGCATTCCCTGTTCCGTGTGCAGATGGTGACGAAGTACGCCCTGCCCTGCGAATAATCATAGCCTTTCAGCCGGATGGAACGGCGATGATGGACGCCCGGATTGAAGGCCATGCAATTCCCCCTGCGGCAATGCATGATGAGACACCCCCAAACCCGAAAAGGTTGCATCCGTTCATCACGCCCGGCCGGTCTCCCAGCACGTAGGGGCGTGATTCATCACGCCCTCTTCCCTCGGAGGGCGCAATGAATTGCGCCCCTACGCATCGTCTTCCGTTCCTGCATCCTGCCCCATGCGGTACTTGATGTCATACGTGTATAAAGGTGCCTGGCACCGTTTCTCCATGGTCCTGGCTATTCCTCTGTTGGCGCGAGGAAGTAGAGTTTGACGAGTGGCAAGAGCGCCTTGCCTGCCTCGCGAATATTGTCGTAGTGCTCCTGCCATAACTGTATCAATCGGTCTGAATCCATGGTTTCAATGTGTTTTGAAGAGGCTCGTATTTCCTTCTCTGCATCGGAAGAGAAACCACT
>CAZITU010000127.1:0-6538 GCA_964542245.1 uncultured Nitrospirales bacterium
TGGCAGGGGGCGTTCTTTCGCAACTGGGTTAGGTTTTCCTCAAAAGGAGAACGCACTTGCAATGGATCAGGGAACGCCCCTTGAAAATTTCAGACTGAGAAGCGTCAGCCAAGAAAGACAATGATTACGCAGATTAAAAATAGGACAGATTACGCAGATTTAAGCATCAGCATCAAATCTGCGTAATCCCTGTCTGCCGGTTCCGTAATCTGTGTAATCAACTTTTTATCCGCCTTCGCAGAAGACCACGGGCTTGCCCGTGGATGAATGCGAAGAAGTTTTTGCTTCGGCGGATGTTCGCCGAGGGGCAAGCCCCTCGAATCCGTTGGCGGATAACCCGGCGAAGCTCCAACGTGAAAACATTGGAGCGAAGACGGGTAATACAAAAGGTACCACGGGCTTGCCCGTGGGGCTCCATAACGCTCCTTCTCCCGGAGCCTGGGTATCAAGCCCGCGTGATCTGCCCGCTGAGAAATCATCAAAACCCACCAATCCGGGAGGTCAACGTGAGAATATTTTGCTGCGTTTTCCTGATCATGGCCATGTATCTTATTTATCCTCAATTATCGGGTGCTCAGTCGGAACAAACGGTGGAGGCGCAAGCAGCCACCGCTCAGCCGGAGGCCGAGACTCCACCCCCAGGCACGGCCGCCGATTCAACGGCTTCAGAGACCGTTTCTGCAGAGATTTCTTCCGAAGAGACAGCCAAAATCAAGAAACCCAAAGACGGTTCCACCGATGCCCAGGACCTTTCCCTGTCAAGCCTATCTACCGCTTCCGGCCCTGTTGTTGCCGATCCAAGTTTCCTGAGCGTTCCGGCCAACCTCAACGTGGACCCCACGACGGGCACGGCGACGGCGTCGGTGCCCATCGCCGTGCCCCCGGGCCGTGGTGGCATACAGCCTAATTTGAACCTTCTCTATAATTCCAGCAGCCCGAACGACATCTTCGGGATGGGCTGGCTGTTGGAATTGGGCGGGATTCAGCGCTCGACGAAGAAAGGGTTGCCCGCCTACACCAATTCCGACCAGTTTGTCCTGGCGCAGACCGGCTCCCAGACCGAGCTGGTGGACATAAGCGGCAACGCCACGGAATTCCGTCCCAAGATCGAGGGCGCCTTCAACAAGATCCAGTTCGTGAGCGGCACCTATTGGCTCGTCACCGACAAGAAGGGCACCAAGTATTTCTTCGGCCAGACCGACGCTTCGCGGGTTTATGACCCCGTCGTGACCACCCGCAAATTCAAATATTGTCTGGATCGCGTGGAGGACGTGAGCGGCAATTACATGACGATCACGTATATAAGGGAAGGCAACGACCTCATTCCCGATGAAATCAACTATACCGGAAGCACGGTGACGCCGGCGATCGCCACCTACGCTAAGGTGAAGTTCGAGTACCAGGCCCGGCCGGACGTCCTCAAAAGCTATAGCCCCGGCTTCAAGCTGGAGACGGCCAAGCGGGTCTCGGCCCTCGAGATCACGGTCGGAGCCAACCGTGTCCGCCGCTACGAGTTTACCTATATCCAGGATGCGGTCCTGAACCATACCCTGCTCAACAAGGTCAAGCAACTGGGCAGCGACGCCGCCACCGCTCTGCCGGAGACGGTTTTTACCTACAGCACGACCGAAAGGGATTTCAATCCGCAGGCGAGCCTCAACATTTATCCGGGGACGAATTTGGGAGGCTATAACCTCGTCCATATGGTGGACATGACAGGCGACGGCAAGGCGGACCTCCTGCGCACCTATTTGGGTACCAATGATAATTACTCCGTTTGGCCCAGCATCGGCACACCCGGCACGCCGGGTTTCGGGGTGGGCTTCTTCTGCGTCAACCCTCCGCCGGTGGGCACGGACACCCCGAATCTGCGTTTCGTCGATTTGAACGCCGACGGACTCATGGACATCATCCGCAGCTCCGGCGGGCCCTACACCGCCCACATCAATAACGGCGTAAACGGCTTCCTTCCGGCCGTCAACGTCGTCAACCACCCGCCGTATGAGATTTCCAACCCGATCGTGCAATTTGTGGACATGAACGGGGACGGTCTCAACGACATCCTGGAAGGATTGGGAGGAAATTACAAGATTTATTTCAACACCGGCGGGGGGGACTTCGCACCGCCCGTTTCCGCCGTCAATTCCCCCGGCCTGGGAACGGACAGCCTGATCTTGCGTTTTGCCGACATCAACAATGACGGCCTCCTGGACGTCGTCCGCGGCGATGCCGGCGACTATAACGTTTGGATCAATAACGGGCAGAACGGCTACAATGCGCCCTACGCCCTCGCCAACGAGCCCCCGCTTGAGCTATCGAGCAACCTCGTGCAGTTCGTGGACATGAACGGGGACGGGCTCAACGACATCCTGGAATCGGCGCCCTTTAATTACAAGATTTATTTCAATAACGGCGGGAATTTCGAGCCGCCCGTCACCGCCGTCAATTCCCCCGACAAGACCACCGAGTACCTGACGACCACCAAACTTATCGACGGCAATACCGATGGTCTCACCGACATCCTCTTCGGCTCGGACACGGACGGCGGCTGGTACATCTGGCTCAACAACGGCCGGGACGGGTTCCTTCCGCGCGCCGAGATCACCCAGCACCCGGCGGGGTCTTTGCATGACGCGAACATCACCATGACGGACCTGGACGGCGACGGTAAATTGGACATGATGTACGGCCCTGATGGAGTCTACCAAGGGTGGCTGAGTAAGAAGGACAGCCGCGTGAGCCGCGGGCCCATCCTAGTCCAGATCGACAACTCCGTGGGCGGCGCCAACGAGCTCGAATACGGCTACTCATGGGTAAAAGGGCTCATTGGCGGCCAGTACCAGATCACGTTCCATCCGGTGCTTTTTGCCACCGTAAAAAGCGTCACTCGCAAGACCTCTTTCGGGGACAGTTACGCAACGACCTTTTCCTTTAGCGGCGGGCTCTGGAACCACCCCAACCGGGAGTTCCGCGGGTTTGCGACGGCGAAAGTGACCGACGCCGGCAACAACTACGCCGAGACCAAATTTCTGCAGGACGACATCTTCAAGGGCCGGCCTTTCGAGCAGGCGAGCTACAACGCCGCGGGGAATCTCTTCGCGAAGTCCGTCAACACCTGGGGCTCGCAGAATGTCAATCCGGGCGTGAACTTTGTATTTTTGAGCAAGACGGACAACTATGTCTACGACGGCAACGCCTCGGGCCGGCGCACGCAGGAGGAGTATTTTTACGACGAGGCCACCGAGCGGGGCAATCTTACAAAGGTCATTCAGTACGGGGAAGTGGATCTGGCAACCGGCGCGGACACCGGCGCGGACAAACGCACCGTGGAGACGGTGTACTCCAATAATACCGTCGGAAGCAATTATCTTGTGGGATTCCCGCAGTACGTGACCGTCAAAGACAACGCCGGCGTTCAGGTACGCCGCACGGAATTCTTTTACGACGGCGCGACGAGCTACACGACGCTCCCCATCAAAGGCTTACTCACGCAAAAGAAGGACTGGGACGGCAGCGCCACGCCCGTGCACCCAATCACCAAATACAGTTATGATACCAGGGGGAATCTCCTCACCACAACCGACCCGCGCAACAACGTGACGACCATCACGTATGACACGGGCTATCAGCTTTTCCCTCTCAAGGTCAAGAATGCCCTGAATCACGAGGTGAGCAACGAGTATTACGGAGTCAACGGAGTCGCCTTGGACGACGGGGCCGGGCTTTCCGGTTTGTGGGGCCAGAGGAAGTCCACGAAAGACCCCAATAACCAGATGGGAAAAACGTCTTACGATAAACTGGGCCGGCCGAAGCTCTCGGTGTCGCCTTTGGACACGGTCGCGCTTCCCACCAGCGAGAACGTGTACACTTTCACGAGCACCTATTTAAAGGTCACAACCAAGCAAAGGCTTACGAACGGCCAGTCCGCCACGATCGACAGCCATGAGTTCTACGACGGCCTGGGGCGGCTGATTCAGGCGAAGGCGTCCGCCGAGGCGGCCAACACCTTCATCGTCACCGGCCAGACCACGTACAATTCCCGGGGCCTGCCGGAAAGGAAGTTTCTGCCTTTTTTCTCGACCAATCCTTTGGATACAATCGAGGCTGTCGACCTTAACCGCCCTTTTAGCAGGTTCGAATACGACGCGATGGGCCGCCTCACGAAGACTACCAATCCCGACAGCACGTACGCGACCGTGGCCTACGACGACTGGACGGCGACCGCGACCGATGAGAACGGCCATCAACAGAAGTCGTATTTCGACGCCTATGGACGGCTCATCAAGAAAGAAGAATACACCGGCGCGGACGGCAGGAGCGTCCACTACCCGCAAAGTGCGCTCACGCTTTACGCGAGCACGCAATACCAGTACGATTCTGAAGGCAACCTCAAAAAGACCATCGATGCCCATGGCAACGCAACCAATATCACCTATGACACCTTGGGTCGTAAAACTCAGATGACCGACCCGGACATGGGCCTTTGGAAATACACCTATGACGCGGCCGGCAACCTGACCTCCCAGACCGACGCCAAGAACCAGGCCCTGACGTTTACTTATGACGCCTTGAACCGTTTAGGGAACAAAAGGGACACGGCGACCTCCGGCGCGGTCCTGAACGTTACTTACACCTATGATGATGTCCTGATGACGTTTCCCAAAGGCCGGCTCACCAGGTCGGCGTATTTTCCGACCGGCAGCAAGACGGAGTTTAATTACGACGAGCTCGGCCGGGAGAAGAAGTCGACCAAAGTGATCGACGGGATCAATTTCAACGTGGAGCGGGGCTTTGATGCGCTCTCGCGCCTGACCTCCGTCAAATACCCGGACGGCCGGAAGGCGAATTACACCTACAACGCGGCCGGGCAGGTCGAGACGGTGGCGGTAGCGACGGGGACGAACTATACCCAGGACCCGAGCTGTGTGGCTGCCTGGAAGCTTGAAGAAACGACGGGCAGTTATGTGGACGCCTGCGGGGGGGAGTCCTACGGCAGCGTCGTGGGGACGGTCGTGCGGGGGGTGCCTGGGCAGTTCGGCTTGGCGGTGGAATTCAAAGGGTATTCCGGCGGCAACAACGCCTATGTGAATTTCGGCAGCCACTCGACGCTGGACAATCTGGTAGGCAGGACTATCGTCGCCTGGATTAAGCCGGACAACCTCGGCGACCAGAGCAAGGGGATGATTCTCCATAAGAATTACCAGGACGGGTGGACGTTCCGGTTGTCCGCGAGCAACAATCTCGCCTTCAGCCAGGCTTTTAGCGGAGGCGTGGTCACGTGGACGACAAGCACGGGTGGGCTCGTGATGAACACCTTTCAGCATGTGGCGGCGACGTACGCGGGGTCGGGGACTTCCGCCGTGCCCAAGCTCTACGTCAACGGCGTGGAGAAGACCGTGACCGGCGGCACGCCCTTCGGCACGCGCGACAACGACGCGGCGTTCGAATTGACCCTGGGGATCCAGGGCAGCGGGGGCAGCGGCATTTATGAGTTCGACGGGCTGATCGATGAGGTGGCGGTCTTTAACCGGGTGCTTTCGCAGGCCGAGATCAACGAGATCAAGACGTATGGGTTATCCGGCCCGCCGCTGGCAAACCAGACGGTTGTTTCCAACGTCGACTACAACGCGGCCGGGCAGATTACGACGCTCGCGCTGGGCAACGGCACCACCACGGCCTACACGTATAACCCGCAGACCTTGCGGCTTTCAAGGATTTACACGGTGAACGGCCAGGCGCAGGTGCTGCAGGATCTTTCCTACACCTACGACAGCGTCGGCAACATCCTGGCGATTGCCGACGCCGTGAACACCGCGGATCAGACGTTTCAGTATGATGCGCTCAACCGTCTCACGCAGGCGATTGGGAGCTACGGGACGAAGACGTATGTCTACAATGAGATCGGCAACATCGTCCAGAAGGACGGGCTGACGTACACGTACGGGCAAAATGGAGACGGCAAGCACGCCGTGACCTCATTGTCCGACGGGACGGCCTTCGACTACGATGCGAATGGAAACATGATCACCCGGACGAAGGCGGGGGTGGCGACGGAGTACGTTTACGACCTGGAGAACCGGTTGGTTCAAGTTAAGAAGGGCGGAGTGGTCGTTGCGGACTATGTATACGACGGGGATGGGGGCCGCACCAAGAAGACCCATTATGTCTCAGGCACCCCCGTGCCGCCCACGGTCACCGACGTCACCCGCTACGTGGGCTCGCTTTATGAGAAGACGGATTCCGGGCGGGAGACGGACTATATCTACCTTGGGGATCAGCGGATAGCCTCGGTGACCAACGGGAATGTGATGTATTACCATGCGGATCATCTCGGGGGGACGAATGTGCTCACGAATTCCACGGGGGCGGTCAAGGAGATCACCGAGTATGAGCCGTATGGAAAGATCTCCCGCTACGACCACTTCGGCACGCCCCAGGAGGTCGCCTGGTTTTACTTCACCAACAAGCCCTTTGACGGGGAGGTGGGTCTGTATTATTATGGGGCGAGGTATTATGATCCGTCGTTAGGGCGATTCAT
>CAZITU010000128.1:0-6519 GCA_964542245.1 uncultured Nitrospirales bacterium
CATCAATCGGCGGACTTTTTCCTTGGTCATGCGGAGCGTGATTAAGCGGTACCTTTGGGAAGGGCCCTGGGGTTCTTCCGACGACCGCAACGCTGAGCCGCGATCAGCCGCCTGAGTAGGCGCAGGTCCGAAGAAAGAGAACCAGAGCGCAATGATAACGATAAGGGCCATTCGCTTCTCTCTTTTCTATTCGTGAACTCTTCTTCATCCAGCCTAGACGTGACTCCTTGCCGTGTCAACACAACGGGGAACCTGCGCTGCCTTTGTTTGACATCGAGGGAAGGCGCTCATAGAATGAACCATGGTCCGGGTCGCCATCGTCGGGTTGCTCATCTTGTCGGTCCTGTGCATGGTCCCGCTCATGGGGATTGATCACGCGACCGCCGGCCACCTCCACCACGGCGCGACGGCTTCTTGCGCCACCTGCATAGGGCCCGAATCCATCGGCATGGTCGTCTTTCTCTTGACCTTGCTCGGCCTGTCGCCATTGATGATTCCTTCTGCGCCGCCTCGACCGCCGGTCAGAAATCAGTTCCACCCTCCTCGCGCTCGCTAGTCTCCTCTCCTTTTTCCCGACATTTGGTTGTGTGGAATGCGTCCTGGGGGCTACTCGCTCCGTCCCCCCTGCACGTATTTCCGGGAGGAAAGACACCATGCGAACAAAGCACCTATTTGCATTCCTTGGAATTACTCCGGTGCTGATGGCGCTTTTGGGCCCGTGCGCACAGGCTCAGTTCGAGCCGCGCGACAAGCGGTTCTATGACCGCGCGGTCTGGAACTTTGCGTTGCGCGACCACCTGCCGGAACTCGACATCGAATTCAACGGCGTGGACTTCGGGCATTCGAACCTCTACGAGAACCTTTTGTTGACCGGAGCCAAAAGCATCCCAGCCATCGAGGAAGAGGCGCGGATGCAGACGCTCCGGTTTATTGCGTCAAGGCCGATCCTTCCACCGAACGAGGAAGCGATCGCGCCCACGTACATGAAGCTGGCCTGGCGGGCGCAGAACGTCTTCGATGAGGCCCACGCGCTGCACCGCGCCACGTATGACATCTATGTTTCCGACACCATTACCGACAAGGACGCGGCGCTCCGGGAAGCCCTGGCCTTCTATCAGCGCAGCCCCTACGCGATCACGGCGGGGCCGTTGGACCACCGGCGTCTCGATCAGTTTCCGTACTCCCAGGCGTTTCGTCGGAAGTTTCCGCTCTTCAACGCCACGATCTGGGCCTATCACTATCTACAGGTTGCCGTGTACGACGTGTTGCAGGAGGCTCCCGATCTCGATTCCAAGCGAAAGGTCGTGCAGCCCATCCTCGCCACTTACCACGGTTATCTCGATCAACCGCCGGTGCAATGGAGCTTTATGCCTCTGACGGCTGAATTAAGCCCGAAGTTTGCGGCCCGCTACGCTGAGATCGCCAACATCTTCGACAACCTCCACATGCTCCACGACAACATCAGTGACATCCTGGTCAGCGACTTGTTCCCGACGCGAGAGGCCAAGCGGGCGGAGATCTACCGGATCATTGATAGTTATTACCTTGCTGGCGCCGACCCCGTGAATCCGATGATCATGCGGCGCAGCGAGCAGTCTCCCCCTACTCACGCTCATTAGAGGATCGCGATGCGGCTCTTTCCGGTTCTTTTTCTCGGCATGCTGATCTGGCTAAGTGCCCAGCCTGTGTCGGCGCTCGACCACGACAACCTGGACAAGAACCGCCCGCTCAGAATTGAAGATGCGTATCCCATAGCCAAAGGTGAAATCGCCCTGGAGGGAGGAACTCAATTCAGCGATCGCCGTCAAGGAAGGACACGCGTTGCATTTCAACCGCAAATCCTGTTCGGCGCCTTCTACAACACGCAGCTAGAGATCGGAGGAGACCTCTTCACTGAGCCGACTGCGATAGGAGGCGCCGAGAAGTCCGGAGACCTGCATGTCGGTGTCCTGTACAACTTCAACACGGAGACGCTCAGCCTTCCAGCACTGGCCGTGAAGCTCGACCTGGAATTTCCGACCGGGGTTCGTTCGAGGGGTGTGGACGGCACGCTGGCCGGCCTTCTGACCCGCTCGTTCGGCCGATGGCGAACGCATCTCAATGCGGAGTATTCGGTCATTGGCTCGGCTCGAGGCGAAGAGCGCAACGGACTTTACCGTCTGGCTGTAGGCGTGAGTTACCCGCTGGGATACCCCATGCGGTTTCGTGAGACGCTGATCGCAGACGTGTTCACCCGCCAGTCGGAGCTGAGCGGCGGCCGCAATCCGACCGGAATCGAAATCGGCCTTCGGCATCAGTTCAGCTCAAGAATCGTTTTGGACGGAGGAATCGGTACGGAGTTCGCAGGACCGGCGGATCGTTCGGCGGTCTTCGGGACGGTCGGTTTGTCGATCGGATACTGACGACACTTGCTACATCGCCGGTTGCCCGTGCTGTAGCGAATCGCTCCATGGTTTCCTGGATCGTGAGTTTTGCATGAGATGATTGCCTCGCAATATCAGTTGGTTGGATGACCTTACCTCATCTGTGAGTGGAAGGTCAAAGCGGGAACATCCCTTGCACCATCTGAAGAAAGGGAGAAGACCTCATGAAACGGCTCCGACATGGACTATGTGTGGGATTGGGTCTCGTCGCTTTCGGGGTGGGGACTGACATTGCCGGGGCGGCCGAACAACACGGGGGAGGAGAGCCAGTCCTGAGCCTCCCCGCTCTCGTCCGTGAGGCCACGGAGAACAATCCGGAAATCAAGGCGGCCCGGCAACGGTGGGAAGGGGCGAAGGCAGTCGTCCCCCAGGTGCAAACGCTTCCTGATCCCAGGCTCCTGTTCGGTTATCAACGGATGCCCATGGTGGACCCCCCTGAAGGGCCGTTTTACGGGGTCGGCCAAGAGATCCCCTTTCCCGGCAAGCTTCGGCAGAAGGGAGCCATATCGGAACGGGAAGCTGAGCAAAGCGAGCAGGAGTATGAGGCCACGCGGCTTCACGTTATTGCCCGCCTGAAGCAGGCGTACTACGATCTGCATTTCATCCACAAGAGCATCGAGATCGTCCTGCGGAATAAGGAGATCCTGATGCAGTTCCAGAAGACTGCGGAGGCACGGTACAGCGTAGGAAAGGCGGCGCAACAGGACGTGTTTCGCGCGCAGGTGGAGGTCTCGCGGGTGCTGGACCGGTTGGCCGTTCTGGAGCAGCAGAAAGAAAGCCTGCACGCGGTGGTCAACCGGTTGTTGAATCGGCCTCCTGCGGGGCCGTTGGGGACTCCTGAAGAAATCCACATGACCCCGATGACTCGGTCGTTGGCGGATTTGAGCCAAATAGCGGAAAACGCTTCTCCTGTGCTCCTAGCCTCCGGGAAACGGGTTAAACGGGGGGAGGAGGCGACGGCTCTCGCGCGGTTGGAATTCTACCCGGATTTCGAGCTGAGCGCGCGGGGCACACGCAATGAAAGGATCAACGACAACGGCTATGAGGTGATGCTCGGCATCCGCATCCCGCTCTACTACCAGACCAAACAACGCCAGGGAGTCCGGCAAGCGCTTTCCGAGGTCGCCGGGGCGCGCGATTCGCTGACTGCCACGACGCAGGAACTGCTTTTCCAGGTCAAGGACGCATTCGTACGGGCCGAGCGAGCGGACCGGCTCGTCAAGATCGTTAGGGACGCCATTATCCCACAGGCCACGCTGACCTTGCAGGCGTCTCAGGCGGCATATGCGGTCGGCAAGGTGGACTTCCTGAGTCTCCTGAACAGTCTCCTCACCCTGCAGGAAAACGAGTTGGAGCTGCACGGCGAGATGGTCGAGCACGAAAAGGCCTTGGCGAGGTTGGAGGAGACGGTGGGAGGTTTCAAATGACGGCCCGGATGCGCCATATCCTCCTCGGCGGGGCCGTGCTGATCGCCGTCGCGGCTGCTGTCCTGACCTACCTGGGAAGCATCGGACCGGAGCGCACCACGCCGATGTTGAAGTCCGCTCCTAGCTCGGGAAAAGGGGACAGGCCCCATTCTGACCGGGCCCATGAGACCGAAAGGGGCCTGTCCCCTTTTCCCGCCACGAACACCATCACCATCAGCCCGGAGCGCCTTCAGACGATCGGCGTGAAGTTTGAACTGGCCCAGCCTCGGCCGTTGGACAAAGCCATCCGCACGGTGGGCCGGGTCGAGATAGACGAGCGACGGCTGGCGCATGTGAACATCAAGCTCGAGGGATGGATTGACACGCTCCTCGCAAGCTCGACCGGAGAGCGCGTCAAGAAAGGGCAGATTCTCTTCACGCTCTATAGCCCCGAGCTGGTGGCCACCCAGGAGGAGTATCTGCTCGCCTTGAAAGGCAAGAAGGCACTGGGCGGGAGCGAATTTCCGGAGGTGGCCGAAGGGGCGAAGTCCTTGCTGGAAGTGACGCGCCGGCGCCTGTTGCTCTGGGACATCACCGAGGACCACATCCAGGACCTGGAGCGCACGGGCAAGGTGCTGAAGACCTTGCCCATCCACTCGCCGATTACCGGGACCGTCATCAAAAAGGTGGCCCTGGCCGGAATTCATGTGAACCCAGGAGACGAGCTCTACACGATCGCCGACCTCTCCCACATCTGGATCATGGCCGATATCTACGAATACGAACTGCCCTTCATCAAGGTCGGGCAACAGGCCACGGTCACGCTTTCCTACGATCCGCGGACCGTGCTCAAGGCGCGCGTCGGGTTTATCTATCCCACGCTCGATCCGCAGACCAGGACCGCCAAGGTCCGGTTCGAATTGGAGAACCCCAGCGAGACGCTCAAGCCGGACATGTACGCCAATGTTGAATTAAAGATCCCTCTTGGGACTCGGCTGGCCATTCCGAGGGATGCGGTCCTGGAATCAGGCGAGCGCCAGGTGATCTTCATCCACCATGGAGGCGGCAAGCTCGAATGGCGGACTGTGAAGCTCGGCGCCAAAGCCGGCGATTGGGTGGAGGTGGTGGAAGGACTCAAAGAGGGCGACCACATCGTGACGTCGGCGAACTTTTTGATTGATTCCGAGAGCCAGTTGAAGGCGGCGGTGAGCGGCATGGCAGGGATGAAGCACTGATGGTTGCAAAGATCATCGAGTTCTGCGCCCGGAACCGGCTCATCGTGTTCCTGCTGGTCTTCGGCTTTGCTTCAGCGGGGCTCTGGGCCATGAAGAACACGCCGGTGGACGCTGTGCCGGACCTCTCCGACACGCAGGTGATCGTGTACACGACTTGGATGGGACGCTCCCCGGACCTCGTGGAGGACCAGATCACCTATCCGATCGTAACCGCGCTCCTGTCCGCGCCGAAGGTGACGGTCGTCCGGGGCTTCTCGGACTTCGGCTTCTCCTACGTCTATGTCCTCTTCAAGGACGGCACCGACATCTACTGGGCGCGGAGCCGGGTGCTGGAGTACTTGAACCAGCTATCAGGACGGCTGCCCGATGGCGTGACCCCCCAACTTGGGCCCGACGCCACCGCCGTCGGGTGGGTCTTCCAATACGCGCTCGTGGACGAGACCGGCCAGCAGGATCTCGCCTCACTGCGCTCCTTCCAGGACTGGTACCTCCGCTACTGGCTGCGAAGCGTTGACGGCGTCGCCGAGGTGGCGAGCGTGGGCGGATTTGTCCGCCAGTACCAGGTCAACCTGGACCCCACGAAGGTCCTGGCCTACAAACTCTCGCTCCCTGAGATCATCGAGAAGATCCGCATGAGCAACAACGACGTGGGAGGCCGGGTCGTGGAGTTCTCCGGGATCGAATACATGATCCGGGGACGCGGCTACATTAAATCGGCGGCCGACATCGAGAAGATCGCGGTCGGGGTCAACCCGAACGGGACGCCGATCCTGTTGCGGGACGTGGCGTCCGTGAGGCTAGGGCCGGACATGCGGCGCGGCCTTGTCGAACTGGACGGTCAAGGGGAGGTGGTGGGCGCTGTGGTCATTATGCGCTTCGGGGAGAACGCGCTGACGGTCATCGAGCGGGTCAAGGTCAAGCTCAAGGAAATCGAGCCCTCGATGCCCAAGGGCGTCAAGGTCGTGACCACCTACGACCGCAGCGATCTGATCCGCGAGTCCATCGCCACGGCCAACGAGAACCTCGTCGAGGAACTGACCGTCGTCAGCGTGCTGATCATCGGGTTTCTGCTCCACATCCGTTCCGCGCTCCTTCCGATCATCACGCTGCCTCTGGCGGTCCTGCTTGCCTTCATCCCGATGTACTTCATGGGCATCGGCATGAACATCATGTCCATCGGCGGCATCATCGTGGCGATCGGAGACATGGTGGACGCGGCCATCATCATGGTGGACAACGCCCACAAGCGGCTGGAGGACTGGGAACGCGGGGGACGGATCGGGGACCGGACGCAGGTGCTCATTGATTCGGCCAAGGAAGTCGGCCCGGCCATCTTCGCCTCGCTGCTGGTGATCGCCATCGCCTTCATGCCGGTGTTCACCCTGGAGGAGCAGGAAGGCCGCCTGTTCAAGCCGCTGGCGTGGACGAAGAACCTCGCGATCGCCATGAGCGCGG
>CAZITU010000129.1:0-6399 GCA_964542245.1 uncultured Nitrospirales bacterium
TCCGATAGGTCTTCACAAGGTCCCGGCAAACGATGAGGCTCATGTGCGCTGGCTCACGGTTCTGCTCACGCTTACCGCCTCGGCTGGGTACCGAACCCCGGCGGTAAGGACCCGCCTGGACGCCCGCCGTGAGGCCCCCGCGGCATATCCAGACCGACAATCACTTCGTCGCCCTCCTTCACCGGACCCTCTACGAATTCGGTAAACGCCCCGTCCGTGATCCCGGTCTTGATTTCGACAGGCACGGGATCTCCTTGGGGCCCCTGCGGGTTGGGAGACCAGATCGTCGGCTTAGGCTTGCCGCTCTTGCCGCCGCCTTCCTGCCGGCCCGCAGCCGAAGCCTGCTGGCCGCCAGACTTATCCCCGGCCCTCGCCATGCCGGGTTTGAACCGCAAGGCCGCATTCGGAACCTTGAGGATGCCGTCCCGGCGGTCAACGATGATCGAGACATTGGCCGTCATGCCGGGCTTGAGCCGGAGATCGGAATTGTCCACTCCGATCACGACGTTGTATGTCACGACGTTCTGGACGGTGATGGGCGCGTTCCGGACCTGCACGACCTTGCCCGGAAACGGCTGCTTGGGATAGGCGTCCACGACGAACGTGGCGGACTTACCCTCGGTGATGCCGCCGACGTCGGACTCGCTGACGTTCGTATCCACCTGCATCTTGGTCAGATCCTTGGCGATGAGGAACAGGATAGGTGCTTGGAAACTGGCCGCCACGGTCTGTCCGACATCCACGTTCCGCGAGATGACGATTCCGTGGACCGGCGAGTAGATGGTGGTATATTCGAGGTTGACCTTCGCCGTATCCAACTGCGCCCGCGCTTGTTTCACTTGCGCCTCGGCAACCTGCACATTGGCCTGAGAGGTCTCAAAGGCGGTCCGGGCATTATCTACATCCTGCTGGGCATTCAGTTGTTGCTGGAACAAAGCCTTCGCGCGGTCAAAGTTGAGCTTCTGCAAGGCAAGATCGGCGCGAGCCCGGGCCAGATTCCCCTGGGCATTCTGAAGGCTCGCCTCCATCTCCGTGACTTTGGTCTGGAACGGGAGCGGATCAATCTTGGCCACCACCTGGCCGGCCTTCACCACGGAGTTGAAATCGGCGTAGAGGGCCTTGATGATGCCGGACACCTGGCTGCCCACCTGAACCGTGAGAACGGGATTGATCGTCCCCGTGGCCGTCACGGTCTGCGTGACCGTTCCCCGCTCAATCTTCGCGGTCTTGTGCTTGACCGAAGATTTCTCCCCTCCGTTCCAATACACGTAGCCGCCGTATACCAGGCCGGCGACCAGTAGCACGCCTCCGGCGAGCCACTTCATCGTCTTCATGAGCGCCCTTTCACGGGGGCGACGGTCCCCATCGCGCGCTCGAGCTGGGACCTGGCGGCCAGGTAACTCGACACGGCGACCACATCATTGACCTGCGCGTTCACGAGCGCCACCTCAGCGTCCGTCACCTCCACCGCATTGCTGAGGCCGGCCTTGTACCGCCCTTCCACCAGCGCCAGCCTCTCCTTGGCTTGCGTGACGGTCACCGCCGTGACCCGTAGCCGCTCTTGGGCGGCTTCCATATTCAACAGAGCCTGACTGACCTCCGAAATGACGGTCTGTCGGAGGACATCCCCATTGGCTTTGGTCCTGAGCAGGTTTGCGCGGGCCTCGGCGACCTGCTGCTTGGTAAGGAATCCGCTGAAAATAGGGAAGTTTACGGAGCCCGTGACGTTCCAGTTCCACACCAGTGGGAACTCCTGTCCATTGTAGGAATAATTGGCCGCACCGGCGACCGTCGGGAAGAAGTCGCTCTGGGCGGTCTTGATGGCCGTCTCGGCGGCTTGCTCCAGGGCTCGCTGGGCGATCAACTCAGACCGCTGGCGCATCGCGCGGTCGAGGGCCTCTTCCCAAGAGATCTGGTACGGCTCGATGGCGCCGGGATCCTCGACACGATAGGGTACCGCGGTCGTGATGCCCATCGCGTTATTGAGAGTGACCCTGGCCAGCAGGACATTGTTCTTGGCCGTGATCAAATTCAGTCTCGCGTTGGAGAGGTCCACTTCGGCCGTGGTGACATCGATTTTGGGCGCCACGCCGACCTTGAAGCGACCCTTGGCGAGATCGAGGTGCTTCTGGAACTGCGCGATCGCTTCTTCGGTCACCGTGACGAGGCGCTGCGCCTGCTGAAGCCCGTAGTAGGCTTGCTGCGCATTCACGATCACCGTCTGGAGAGTCGTCTCGGCATCCGAGCGGGCGGCTTGGAAGTTAAACTGGGCGCCGGCGACCTGAGACCGGATCTTCCCGAAGTCATAAATCGTCTGATTCAGATTGACGTTACTTTGGTAGGTCCCGAAGTTATCGCCTCGTACGTTGCGCTGGATCGGCCCCCCGCCGAAGGCGGTGGAGTTGTTGGCCGTCGCCTGCTGATAGGCGCCCCGGGCCTGAACCTGCGGGTAGAAGCCGGACTGGGCCTGTCCCACCTTCGCCTCATTGACGGCCTGGGTCCCGGAAACGACCCGAAGGCTTGGATGATTGGAAAGGGCGATTTCCAGCGCTCTCTCTAAGTTCAGCACCTCGGGTATCGTCACCGGTTCCGGGGTCGCGGCGGCCGTGACCGCTGCGGTACAACTTCCCATACCGATAAGCCACGCGACCGTCGCCCCCAACACTACCGCTTTCGGTTCCATCATCCCCCTCCTCAATCCCCACCCGTTTTCTCGAGGCCGGCTCCCTTGAAGGCGCCCCATCCTAGCCTACCTTCAATCACCGCGCGACGGAGGGGTTTTCTAGAATGCCGCTCACGCAAGCTGGACTGGTAGTTTATTCTAGGGGTGGGCCTGGCACCGTGTCAAACAGGCCACCCAAACAGAAAGGCCACATCGCCTGCTCCGGCGACATGGCCTGCCTCTGCTTAGGGAACCCTTATGGGCCGACGGTGATCTTGTCTTTGATCTTATCCGCCGTGGCCTTGGCGATGCCGGCCTTAGAGACAAGTTCGTCTTTGGTCTTATACGGACGGTTCTTGAGAAGTTTGTCGGCATCCTCCTTGCTCAATCCGAGATTCAAAGTCAGGTCGGCTGCCGAGGACGTGTTGATGTCCACAAGGCCGGCCTGTGGGGGCAACCCCGCGGCGGCCTTCGGTGCCGTGCTCGGGACGGCTCCGCCGCCCGGTAGCGGGGGAGCCGCGGCCTTGGGCGGTTCTGGGGCAGCAGGCGCGGCCGGCTTGACCGGAGTCGGCGGTGGCAGGAGCGAAACCTGCTCGCGCTCTCTCAACTCCTTTTGCTGGCGGCGGATTGTCTTGAGATGATTCTCGTTTCGCTGTTTCTGGACTTCCAGTTCCTGGGCTAGGTCCTTCCTGGCTTTCGTCAGATCCTTCACCTGCCGATCCAACTCCTTGAGCTTGCTCTCCGACCCCTGCCGCTCTTTTCCCATCGCCACGTTCAGCGATGCGATCTCACTGTTGGCATTCTCCAGATCTCCTTGGAGCTTGGAGTTCGACTCTTTCAACACCTTAACTTGCTTGTTGAGCGCCTCATTCTGGACACGGGTCTGATCAAGATTGATCTTGGTGGCCTGAAGATCTTGCAGGGTCTGCTGGTGGGTGCCCTTACTGACCACGCATCCCGAGAGGGCTACCATTAACAGCACGACCACACCACTCCTGATCGGGTTCATCATGCCGACCTCCCCTCTTGCCGATGTAGTTTCGAGGTAGCCATCTTACAAGCTGCGTAACATGTAGTCGAAATTACTCATTTTGTCAACAATGAAAAGGGGTTAGAATGCCGGGGCTCGCATGACTTTCTGGACTGTCATCATCCTCGGCGTTGTGGAAGGACTGACCGAGTTCGTGCCCGTCTCTTCAACGGGCCATCTCATTCTGGTGGGCCATGTTCTGGGTTTCACGGGCAAACAAGCCGTCAGCTTTGAGATCGCCATCCAACTCGGATCCATGCTGTCGGTCGTCGTGTACTTTCGACGGCGCCTGTGCGATGTGCTCACACGGCTCCCCTCGGACCCGGCCAGCAGACGCTTGGTCTCCGGGCTTGGGCTCGCCTTCCTGCCCGCCGCCTTCGTCGGACTGGCGGCCCACACATGGATTGAAACCTATCTGTTCGGGCCGCTCACGGTGGCGTGCGCGCTCATCCTGGGTGGGGTGGTCATTCTGATGATCGAACACACCATGAAGGTGCGTCGTATCACAGGATTGGGCGGAGTCGGCTTGCGGGAGGCCTGGTGGGTGGGGATCGCGCAGTGCTTCTCGCTGTTTCCGGGGGTCTCGCGCTCCGGGGCGACCATCATGGGGGGGCTTCTGGCGGGGATGGACCGCCCGACCGCGACCGAGTTCTCGTTCCTGTTGGCCCTGCCGACCATGTTGGCGGCCACGGGTTACAAGATTTTCAAATCCTACGATCTTCTCTTGCAGGAGGATCCGTTCCTCTTCCCGATCGGCCTTGCCGTGGCCTTCGTCACCGGTTGGGTCGTCGTCGCGGGCTTCCTGGTTTTCATCAAAACCCACACCTTCAGGCCGTTCGCGTACTACCGGATCGCCCTGGGTGTGCTGGTCTTGGTCGTTCTGGGCTAAACGCCTGGAGCCCTTGTCTGTCCAAGCGTGGAGGTTGGCTCCCCGGGCAGGACTCGAACCTGCGACCAATCGGTTAACAGCCGATCGCTCTACCAACTGAGCTACCGGGGAATCCGGTGGACAAGCGTGGCGGATTAGGCGACCCGCTTCTTCAATTCGATGACCATCTGCTTGGCAATGTCTTTGAAGACCTCGAAGACGCCCTCTCCTGTGACGGCCGAACTCGGATAGGCCGTAACGGGGCGGGTGTTCAAGACCTTGTCCATCTCCTCGATCGGCATAGCGTTCGGCAAATCGCGTTTGTTATACGCGATGGTGAAGGGGATCGTATTCAAATCGTACCCGTGCTCTTGAAGATTCGTTCTCAGGTTGTCGAGGGTTTCGATGTTCACTTCCATGCGTTCCGGCTGCGAATCCGCCACAAACACGACCCCGTCAACGCCGCGAAGAACCAGCTTCCGAACCGCATCGTAAACGACCTGGCCGGGGACGGTGTAGAGATGCACCCGGACCTCCATCCCACGGAGCTTGCCCACGTTGACCGGCAACAAGTCGAAGAAGATGGTCCGATCGGTCTCGGTGGCCAGCGAGATCAGCTTGCCCCTCCCCTTCGGGTTCGACTTCTTGAAAATGTACGTGAGATGGGCGGTCTTGCCGCTCAGTCCTGGCCCATAGTAAACGACCTTGCAGTTGATTTCCTTGGCCGAGTAGCTGACAAACGACATGGTTTTGTATGGCTGATCGCTTGCGACCATTTCGCAAGCCCCGCGATGTGGCGCCGTTTTATAGCATAGCCTGCCTGCGAATAGCAATCAAACGATCCGGCCCTCGTCCTCGTCAATGTCCTCCGTCGAAGCCTCATCGCCTCCCATCCCCGCATAATGGCGGGCCCAGGACAGGTAAATATGCCCGCTGTCCTTCAAGGCATCGGCGCTTTTGGCCACTTGGAGAATTTCGGATGAATCGCCCCCCTTCTTCTTGAGCTCTTCCAAATAGTCTTCAAAGGCCTGGTTGACCCGCGCCAAGGCTTCCTGCGCTTCCTGGACCGACCGCCTGATGTCGTCGTTCATATCATGACCCTCCCGGTCGCTCCAACAAAAAGCCCCACGACGCTGCCGCCATGGGGCTTTTCGCTAAAACCCTCTGGGGAATAGCGGTCTACCCTGCGTAGGCCTGCCCGAGCCCCGCCGCCTCTCCCTTTTTATGCAAAAGTTTCCCGTCCGCGCCCATGGCCAGCATTTCAATCGCCTGGTGCTTGGCGGCATCGCACACCACCTTGCAAAGCTCGCACCCTTTGCAGACATCGGTCACCACTTTGGCGACCATCTTGGTGGTATCCAGGAGAATGCAATCCGCTTCCGGACAGTACATGATGCAGAGGCGACACCCCTTCTTCGCCACGCACTTTTCATCCGTTACCACCGCTACGTTGTACATGCGCCGTCCTTTCCTCCGTTCATGCCGCCGCGACTATCAATTCGACTTGATTCTTCTCGGCCCACTCCGCGCCCAAATCATAGGCTTTCTTCACGACCGCCAGATTCTTGGCCAGGAGCAGCTCCTTCTTGGCAAATTTCTTCGTGATCGCCTGGTCAAGCGTGGCGGTCCCGCCGGACGCTACGTACTTCTTGCCGAACCTATCCTGGAGCGCCAAGTCCAACGCTTGCATTGACACGCACTTGGTAATTCCGGCGACAGACCCGATCATGCCCATGTTCGTGGACAATTCGGTACTCGCAATCTCGAGCGCGATCTCGGTGGCGTTCACGTAATACACGGCCACTTCCAGATCGGCCAGACGCTGTTTGTCTTCGTCGG
>CAZITU010000130.1:0-6370 GCA_964542245.1 uncultured Nitrospirales bacterium
CTTGCGGAACGCATTCCTTCAGGGTGTCGTAGAGAAACTTGATGGCCTTGGCCTTGCGTTTCGCTTTCTCATTCCAAGCCCAAAGGACCAGCGGACCCGGGAAAATCGTGGGAACCGTTCCCCCCAGAAACATACGGGCCGCTTCCTCGAAGGCTTCTTCTTCAGGTACAATCCGACCGTTAATATGCGCCTGTCCGGGATCCGGTAGCACATTACCCATCGACGCCGCTGCCGGAGGCAGAAACGCTTCCGGTCCAGGCCGGACACTGTACCGACTCATGCCATATCCCTCGACAGACTATTTTTGATGATAAATGCCGTGTTAGACTATCCCTATAGGAATCCTGAATGCAATCACAAAGAAGACCTAGCACCTCCCACAAAAGGCCCCATTTTCTTCTCGCGCTAGGCCTTTTGCCTCACATTACAAATCTAAGGATGAAACCCGGACCTTTTCCTCCTGAAAAGCCGCATGATTCTACCCGCCTTCGCTCGTTATTGTCAAACCGATTTCCCCGCGATCACCATACCCCCGGAAGCCGGAAAAAGGGAGCTGTTGCCTGAATTTCCGGTATAATGCGGTGGTTTCGGGTTCGAAACCGCTAGTCCTCTGAAAACGGTTATGGCCAAGACCCCTGAGAGCCCCCAATCTGACCCAAAATCCGAAGAGTGGGTACACCCTAAGCGTCGCCGGAAACTGGGTGAAACCTTGATCGAGGCTGGGCTGCTTTCCCGGACCCAGCTCGAACGAGCGGTGGAAGAGTGCGGACGCACAAGCAAACGCCTCGGCGAAGTCCTGGTCGATCTCGCCATCGTCTCGGAATACGACCTTACCCGGTGCCTGTCAAACCAACTCGGGTTCCTCTTCGTAGATCTCGCCAAGGAAACCCTGAACACTGATCTGTCTCTCGCTGTCCCCGAACCCCTCGCCAAGCGCTATCAGGCCGTGCCGCTCCGCCTCGAAGGAAAGTCCTTGACCGTAGCCATGGTCGACCCCTTGGACTTCGAGGCCATCCGCGACCTCTCGTTTTTGAGCGGGTATGCGCTGAAACCGGTCATCGCGACCCGTTCCGGAATCAGAGAGGCGCTGGAGAAGATCTACGATAAGCAGGCGATCGAAGCCACACTCGAGCGTATCGTCGGGGATAACACGCAGGAGTATGACCAGGATCTTCTGGAGATCCTCTCGGATACCGCCCAGCCGACGGCGGCCGAGGTCCAAACCCTGGAAGAAACGACCCGCCGGGCCCCCATCGTCCGGCTCGGCAACATGCTCATGACCGAGGCGGTCCGCTCTCATGCGAGTGATATCCACATCGAGCCCACCCGCAGAGACACGACGGTCCGGTACCGCATTGACGGGCTTCTGCGGGAGGCCCTACGCTTGCCGAAAGCGGTGCACGCGTCTCTCATCTCCCGATTCAAGGTGATCTCCAACCTGGATATCGCCGAGCGTCGCCTCCCGCAGGACGGGTCCGTCCGCGTGAAAATTGAACGGCGCGAGGTTGATCTGAGAGTGTCCACTATGCCGACGCAGTACGGCGAGAAGATGGTCCTGCGGATCACCGACCAGTCGAAATCCACGATCCGCCTCGACACCATCGGCCTGTCCGAGAAGGACTATGCCGTCATCGAGTCGTTCACCCATCGACGCAAGGGGATTATTTTGGTCACGGGTCCGACGGGCAGCGGGAAAACGACGACCCTCTACGCCCTGATTAATACCCTCAAATCCTCCTCGCTCAACCTCCTCACCGTCGAGGACCCGATCGAGACCAGCATTGACGGGATTAACCAGACACAGATCAATCCTGACGCGGGCCTGACGTTTGCCGGCGCCCTTCGGTCCATCCTCCGCCAGGATCCGGATATCATCCTTATCGGTGAAATTCGGGACCTTGAGACCGCCGAGATCGCGGTCCGGGCCGCCATGACGGGCCACCTGGTCCTCTCCACCCTGCACACCAACGATGCGCCCTCAGCTATCACACGGCTGATCGATCTGGGCATTCCCCGCTACTTAGTAGCTTCCCTGGTCGAGGGAATCATCGCCCAGCGGCTGGTCCGGACGATCTGCCGGAATTGCAAGGCGGAAACGACGCCGGCGCACGCCGCTTTGATGATGCTGAAGATCCAGCCCGAAACCCTGACGAACGTGCGGTTCTATGCCGGAAAGGGTTGCGCGCAGTGCGGCGGGACGGGATACGCGGGCCGAGTCGCCATTATGGAGATCCTCGACCCCACCGCTCGGATGCGCGAGATGATCGCAGCAGCGGCTTCCGAACAGGACCTGCGCCTCGCTGCCCTGGCTTCTCGAATGACCTCACTGGGCGAGGACGGGCTCGCCAAGGCCAAAGCCGGCCTGACGACGATCGAGGAACTGCTGCGAGTGATCGAGGTGTCCGACAAAGTGGAGTCGATCTGCCCGGCCTGCGCACGGATCGTCCAGTATGATTTCCAGACCTGCCCGTTCTGCGAGACGCTCCTCAACCGAACCTGCGAAGCTTGTCGGCGCCCACTCCAGCGCGAGTGGAAGCTCTGCCCCTACTGCGGAGTCCGCGGCGGAGGGACGAAATCCCCCTGACCCTCCCCTCACAGAAAGGCGACGGCCAGGTCATCGGCAAACACGATCCCGTCGGCGCTGGGGCGCAGGACGTCGCCATCCAGGACCAGCCATCCTTCGCGGGTCAGCCGTGCGATAGGCTCCCTGAACCGTTCGAGGGGGGCAACGCCATACCGCTTCTGCAATGTCTTCAACTTGACTCCTCCGACCGTCCGGAGTCCGAAGGCCAGCGCTTCCCGTAACCGGAGATCCGGGTTGCCTGGTTCCCGTTCTGTGATCGGCAAAGCCCCGCCCGTGACCAAACGATGGTATTCTTCCAACGAAGCGACGTTGCAGAACCGGTCGCCGTCCAGGTATGAATGAGCGCTGGGGCCGAGTCCGAGCCATTCCCGATCGGTCCAGTATCCAAGATTGTGCCGGCAGGCACGCCCCGGCCGACCAAAATTGGACACTTCATACTGGAGATAGCCCGCGGCTTTCACCCGGTCCCGCCCCATCAGATACATATCGGCCTGGGCATCCGAGGTCTGCAGCGCCAGGCGCCCACGTTCCCAATCGCGTCGAAATTTGGTCCCCTCTTCTATCATGAGCCCATAGAACGAAATATGGTCCGGCGCCAGGCCGATCGCGGCCTCCAGATTAGCCATCCAGCGCGTGGAGGACTGGCCGGGAAGGCCATAGATGAGGTCCAGGTTGAGGTTCGCGAAGCCGGCCTCGCGAGCCTCCCGGACGGCGCGCGTGGTTTCCTCGGCTGTATGGGATGCTCCGACCGCTTTCAATTCGGCATCGTTGAAGGATTGGGCACCGAAGCTGATTCGGGTGATGCCTCCGTCCAGGAGCGCCCGCAGGGCCGGGCTGTCCACGGTCGCCGGGTTGGCTTCGACGGTAACCTCGGCGGTGGGTTCCAGATGAAACGTTCGGCGGCAGGACTCCAGGATTTCGAGCAACTGATGGGCCGCCAGCGTGGTCGGCGTTCCCCCGCCGAAGTAGACCGCCTCGACAGGGCGCCCCCGAAGCAGGCCGGCCTGGCCATACAACCGAATTTCCGAGAGGAGATCCGCGACGAAGGCGGCCGCCCGGTCGTCTCGATAACCCCGCGTGAAAAAGGCGCAGAAGTGGCATTGCCGTACACAGAAAGGAATATGGAGATAGATTCCGATGCAGTCTCGCCGCAATGTCATCGGGATATACGGGGGGGCGTTCCTGGGGCCGTCACCACCAGATTATCGATGAGGCGCGTCTTTCCGACCCAGACTGCCAGCAAGAGAACCATGCGCCCCCGCACGACACGCAGTTCCTCAAGCGTGGTGGGGTGGACTACGGCCGCGTAGTCCAGTCGCGCCAGGGGTTCCGCCCAAATCAGCTGCGTCAAGACCGCCCGTACCCTGTTCACCGACCGCTCCCCTCTCCGAATCACGGTTCGGGCTGCCGACAAGGCCCTATAGAGGACGGTCGCCGCTTTCCGCTCGGTCGGCGACAGAAACTTGTTTCGCGAGCTGAGAGCTACCCCGTCCGCCTCCCGGACCGTAGGGCACACCACGATCGCAGTCGGCCAGTTCAGATCCTGTACCAATCGCGCGACCACGGCAGCTTGCTGATAGTCCTTCCGCCCAAAGAAGACCTTCTCCGGACCGATGACGTTCAACAACTTGGTGACGACCGTGGTCACTCCCCCAAAGTGGCCAGGCCGCGAAATCCCCTCGAACCGACGGGTCAAGCGCTGCACGGATACGACCGTTTCGAAGGCCGGCGGATACATCGCACCGGCGCGAGGCACAAAGACGACATCCGTACCTTCCTGCTCGCAAAGGCGGAGGTCCCGCGCAATGGTTCTGGGATACCGGTCCAAATCTTCCAAGGGACCGAACTGCATCGGGTTCACAAAAATGCTGACCGCGACCGCATCGCACGAGAGCCTGGCAGCCCGGATCAGGGAGCGATGCCCGTCATGAAGCGCGCCCATCGTCGGGACCAACCCGATCGTCACGCCTTCACGGTGGAGTCCGTACGCCCACGCGGCCACGTACTTGATGGACCGAAGCCTCTGCATCAAGGAATGGTCAGCCCGCACCTGCCTCCGTCTCTAGTCCAAGGAATGACCGGATCCTCCAACCGCCGGACTTCGTGCGGATCGCGGAGGGCGGCCAAGAGCGCAGACGCCGTTTGTCGCAGAATCGGATGGAGTAGGTCAGGGGCCAGCTCAGCCAAGGGGGCCAGTACGAACCGCCGTTCGTGCAGACGGGGGTGCGGGACCTCCGCTTCAGCCCAGTGAATCACGTGGTCCCCGTAAAAGAGGAGATCGAGGTCCATGGTCCGAGCCCCCGATCGTCGTTCGGGGTCACGGCCTAGCCCTCGCTCAGTCTCCTGGAGAATCATCAACAGGCGGAGGGCCGGCAAGTCGGTATCCACCCGCGCCACGAGGTTCAGAAAGGGTCCGCCGACATCCCCCACCGGCTCCGTCTCGTAGGTCGCCGAATAGCTTGTTAGTTCGCTCTGCGGGAGAAGTCCCAGCAATCCGAGAGCCCGCTGACAGAGATCGCGCCGGTCTCCCAGATTCGACCCGATCCCGATGTAAGCCGCAACCCTCGTCATGAGTCCTGGCTCTCAGCAGGGCGTCAGGCCAGCTTGCTCGACCCTGGCTATCGCCTCCGCCAGCCGCTCCTTCTTCGTGCAGAGGGTCATCCGGACATACCCCTCACCGGCTTGCCCGAACCCATTGCCCGGCGTCGTGACGATCCCGGCCTTCTCCAGAAGGTGCGCCGTGAAGGACACCGACGTGAACCCCTGCGGAACGGTGACCCAGGCGTAGAACGCCGCGTGGAGCGGCTCCACCTCCAGACCGATCCGCTTGAGTCCGGGCAGCAACACATCGCGACGTTCCTGATAGACCGACCGGATGCCGTCGGCCAGCCGGTCGCCGCTCTCTAAAGCCGTGATCCCCGCCTCCTGCACGGCCTGGAAGACGCCGGAATCCAAATTACTCTTGACCTTCCCGAGGCCGGCCAGGACCTGCTTGTTCCCGACGGCGAAACCGATCCGCCACCCCGTCATGTTGAAGGTCTTGGACAGCGAGTGAAATTCAACCCCGACCTCCTTAGCCCCGTCCGCTTCCAGGAAACTGGCCGGGCGCCGACCGTCGTAATAGATCTCGGAATAGGCGGCGTCGTGGCAGACAAGGATGTGATGCTGTTGGGCGAACTCGACCACCCGCTTGAAGAAGTCCTTGCCGGCCGTCGCGGAGGTCGGATTGTTCGGATAATTGAGGAACATGAGCTTGGCCTTGCGGGCCACATCCTTCGGGACAGCGGCCACATCAGGCAGGTAGTGATTGGCCTTCGTCAATGGCATGGAAAAAGAGACCCCCCCGGCAAAGCCGGTCCCAACCGGATAGACCGGGTAGCCGGGGCTCGGCACCAGGACCACGTCGCCGGGGTCCACGAAGGCCAGCGGCACGTGGCCGATGCCCTCCTTGGAGCCGATCAGCGCCAGGACCTCGTCGGCCGGGTTGAGCGAGACACCGAAGCGTCGCTTGTACCAGTCGGCGACCGCTCGCCGAAAGCTCAGCATGCCCTCATACGACGGATACTGGTGATGTTGGGGGTTCGCTGCTTCCTGTTGCATCCGTTCGACGATCGGCGCGGGAGTCGGCAGGTCGGGATCGCCGATTCCGAGATTGATGATATCCACCCCGCGAGCGATCGCCTTCTGCTTCATCTCATCGATGGCGGCAAAGAGATACGGCGGCAGGGTCTTGATCCGGGCTGCGGGCTCTATCGGAAATCCGGCCATTCGGTCTTACTCCTTTCG
>CAZITU010000131.1:0-6236 GCA_964542245.1 uncultured Nitrospirales bacterium
TCCGTTCTGCCTCCATCCAGTGCTCCAAGTCGTGACCGTACTCACACCCACATTCACAGAAGAGCTGATAGGCGAGCGCGCGAATCTCTTCTTGAACAGCCTCCTGGTCTGCCTTCGGCCTCTCTCTCCCGATAATTTCGTGGCGTTGGTTTTGCTTTCCCATAGGATCCTCCTTTTTTGATTCCACGTTCATTCCATCGGTCCACCGCATGACGAACATCGGAGAGCAGGCTCGTTGGCCTGGCTGTCGGCCATCATCGGTGCCTCCCCCCGGAGCAATCGCACCCACTGCGACGATTGGTAACGAAAGACAAGCTTAGGGACTAGAACAAAGAATGTTACCATCGCCAGCCCTAGAACGATCCAAGGCCACTCTTCAGCAAATACGCTCCCACCCAAAGCAGTCATGGCGAAAGTGGGCGGAATCATTCCAAGCAACGTAGCTATCGCAAAAGCTCGGACCGACATGTTGGTCAATCCAGCTCCGTAACTGATCAGATCGAACGAGAAAACCGGCAACAGGCGTGACAAGAAGACGAAGATCACCAAGTGCCGATCCGAACATCGCTCGCAAAAGGTGATGTCTGTCCGAAGGATCTGAGCCAATGCCTCTCGTCCAAGGACTCTTCCGATGAGAAAACTGATGATCGCTCCAATCTCGGCACCGATGACAGCATAGGTCGCTCCCAGGAAGACACCGAAGGCGGCGCCGGCCGCCAAATCCAGAGGCAGGCTCGGGATCGGGATGATCACAACCGAAGCGATCATGAGCAGGACGAAAACTAAAGGCGCCCATGGACCCTCGGCATTCAGATAGGCGATCAGGCGTTCGGATTTCAGGGCCTCTGCAAAGTTTACCGATTGCAGCACGAAGTAGGCTCCAAAGAGTAATAGGACTAGCGCAATGATCTTGGTCGCAGGCGCTAGGATGCGGTGCCTCTCCACATATCTCCTTATTTCGCTGTCTTGAAAACCTGCGTCTCTGGATGGAACGCGTACCAGGCGAACCAAAACGCCATCACTGATGGAATCGGTTTGCCGTCTGCATCGCTAACTGAGGCGCTGAGGGCGCGTGGGTTGAAGAGGATGCGGACCTTTTGCCCATTGATCTGGTCGGTGAGGGGTCCCTTCACTTTCTTCAGCTCGGCGAACGGATACGCTTTGAACGCTCCTTTGACCTCGATCCCAAGCACCCATTCCTTGGGATGGTATCTCGGGTCGAAATGCCTGGTGTCGAACATCAGCTCCGCGCTTTGGGCATAGCCCAGATAGGGATCCCGGTCGTAGTTCCGGAAATAGCCGGTCGTGGTAAAGAGCACCAGCGTTGTCGGGTGCCCAGCCCGCCACTCTTCCCACGTCGTATGAGCTAAAAAGACGGGTTTCAGCTTTGCTCCTGTCAGCGGCCCGGCAACAGCTTCCATCGCGATCTGGGACCAGAGGCTTTCGGTCCGGTGGTCGTACATCAGCAAGTCGCTCTGATACAGGAGGCCGGAGACGCCGAAGGTGTGCGGGCGCCCTTGAACCGCAGCCTCGAACCCGATGCCGGTCCCGCAGAGCGGACAATAGGTGACCACGACCGGCTTCCCGCCGATCGTGTCGTTCACGATCTCGTGCCAATTTAAGATCTTGATCGGGTAGGCCTTGGCGTCGCCGCCCTGGCTGAGGCCAAGGATGCGGTCCTCATCTTTCAGGAAGCTGACCTCACGAGCCGGTACGAAGACAGGCTTCAAAAGAGCCGGAATACCGTCCTTTCCTGGTCCGCCGGGAACAATTTGATCAAGAGGCACACTATGCTTAGACAAATCGAACTCGCCGGAGGATGGCCGCCCGGACAATCCGAGCGACCCCAGCAACAGCCCCCCAGCCGCAAGACCGATGACAACAGTACGCTTCACTGGTTGCATGAGGAAATCCTCCTAGCATATTCAACACAGCCTCCGCTTGGATTGATTTTTCACGGCTTCAGGTCAGACTCAACCCGGAGCCCGTCCAGGAACTTGTTGAAACCGTTGAACAGGTCTACCACCGCCATCAGCTCCGTGATCTCCGGGTCTCCAAACCCCATCCCCTTGAGCACGGCCGTATGGGCATTGATGCAGTACTCGCAATTATTAGTGGCCGAGACCGCCAGGGCGATCACCTGTTTGGTCTTGGGGTCCAGCTTGCCAGGGCCCATGATCACCTTGAACCGGAGCCAGGTGGTCTCCAGATAGGTCGGGTGGTTGGCCATCGCTTTGAAGAGATTCGGGACAAACGGGATCCGGAACATCTTCTTGATCTCGCCATAGATCTCCTTGATCTTGTCGGAGGCGGCGGCCTCTTCCACATATTTGACGGTTGCCATTCTTTTTCCTCCTTGTCGGTTGGCTGATTACCTGTGGCCTCCAGTTTCCTTCAACCTTATGGAGGCAGGCCGCCGATCTTGATGCCGAACTCTTGCAGTTTGGCGACCAGCCACCCCTTTCTGGGTACTCCGACTGCGATGATCGTTCCATTGAGTGCGAACGCCGGCGCCACGATGACCCCCAGTGCCTGAGCACGTTCACTTGCTTCCGGGAATGACCGAATCCTTACCTCCAGGGCCGGCCATACGGCCTGAAGTTCGCGAGCCAGAGCTAGGGCCGATTTTTCCGAAATGCATCCCGGATGAACAAAAACCTCCAATAGGTTCATAGGATTTTTATCGCATATCTCTTTCGGACTTTCTGTAAGCCAGCTCACATACAGCGTGACCTCTTACTGTTAGTGTGGCGGATGATAAACGGCTTAGGCCCGTCCTGCGGCTAGGCCAATCATGAATGAGAAACAACCAAGGAGGTGCGTCATGTTCAGCAAGACGTTCATCATCGTGACGGTTTCACTGCTGTTGATCGGATGTGCCACGTACGGCGACGGGATCGCGGGTGAAGCCAAGAAAGGACCGGCTGCGGAGGCTCTCAAAAACGTCGGCCCGACATTGGCCAAGACGTATACATGGGAACCGTTCCATCCTGCCATGCCGGACCATCTCTGGATGGATGCCGGGAATGGACGGGGGGTCTTTCTTCACTTCAACAAACCGGTGACCGACCCTAAGGCCATGGTGATATTCGTGGGAGAAGGGGTCAAAGGTCGCTTCTGTGCCGAGGATCAGCCAGACGGCGGGAAGAGTGGGTTCGTTCACTTCCACCGGTCGCATACGCCGGCGGGAGAGACCGGAATGGCGGCCCATGGCCATGGCGGCAAGTCGGCCGAGGAGGGCTACTGGCTGAAGCACGTCGCGGTCGGAGAATTCGATATGATGGGGATGCACTTCACCCCGGCCACCGCGATGAATTTCATGCCGACCCCGGCGTCCAAGTGCGGCTCCTGAGCGTCCGCTGTAAGCTATCTCAGTTTCGTCTTGTCTGTTTTCGGGCAGGAGGGCCTCTTTCGCCTCCTGCCTGTCTATTCTCTCTCGACGCTCCGTTCAGCCTCTCGGTGAAAATTTCTCTTGACTCGGTACCATAGTACAAGGTGTAGCGTTTGCTGAGAGGTGAAGCAATGGCCACTGGACGTACTATTGGTCGTTTAGCCAAGGCGGTAGGTGTCAACATCCAGACGGTTCGCTATTACGAACGGCGGCGGTTGCTGGCGCCGACAGCCCGGATGCCATCCGGATATCGTCTCTATGGGGATGAAGCCGTCCGTCGTCTGCGTTTTATCAAGAACGCGCAGACTATGGGCTTTACGCTGCAGGAAATCGCTGAGTTGCTGAATCTGCGGGTCAACTCGGCGGCCCGCTGCGGCGACGTGCAACGGAGGGCACAGGCTAAGTTGGCTCAAGTGGAGGCCAAGGTGCATGGCTTGGAGGGGCTTGCCCGGGCGCTTAAGGACTTGATCCGCAACTGCCGGGCCGGACAGCCCACAGACCGATGCCCCATTCTGAAATGCCTGGAGGAGAAGGAAAGGAGGATGAACGATGGCAACCATAAAACGTCGCGTTGAGGTGTTCACGGCCGGGTGTCCCATTTGCGAGGAGACGGTCAGGCTGGTGCAGGCACTCGCCTGCCCAAGCTGCGATGTACAGGTCTCTGACTTGAGAGAAGGCTGCGCCACGAACGAATGTCGGGAGAAGGCGACCCGCTACGGCGTCACTGCCGTGCCGTCCGTAGCGGTCAACGGCGTATTGCTGGAGTGTTGCAAGCGTGGGGCGATAGATGCTGCCGCGTTGCAAGCAGCGGGCATCGGGCAGGCGTAAAGGGAGGAAAGAAGCTATGGCTGATTGTTGTAAGGTGAGGCCTGCAGCGACGACAGAACCGACCAAAGGTGTGCCGTGTCAACAGTGCGGTCGGCCCGGAAAGCCGGTTGATCGCATCACGGTGGACGCCCTCCTCAAACCGGAACTGCGCGCGGGGTTGAATGGGACGCGCTATGTCTTCTGTGAGACTCCCGATTGCCCCGTGGTGTACTTCGCTCTGGACGGGACTCGTTTCACAAAAGATCAGATCCGGGTGCGGGTGGGACTCAAGGAAACGGAGGATCCGATTCTTGTCTGCTATTGCTTTGGTATCACGGAACGGATGATCCAGGATGAGATTGAACGGGCTGGACGATCCACCGCCGGCACGCGCATTCGGGCCGAGGTCAAGGTGGGGAACTGCCGGTGTGAAGTGGAGAATCCATCCGGCCGTTGCTGTCTGGGCGATGTGGCCAAGGTGGAAAAGTCCGTCGCCGTGCAGGAGGCGAGACGCTCATGAGCGAAAGAGGTCAGCCAATGAGAGAGATGACGGTCGTAACGGAGGAGATAAACCCCATTACGCCTTCGCTGACGTTCATGGCCCAAAAGGTTCTGGACAGGGCCAAAGCCGGTCTAGGATCAACGAGATCTCTCGCTGAGCTTGGGCCGAAGGAAGCGACAGTCTGGCGATTCGTCATTACTCAGTACCCTGTGCTCGGACGCGCTCCAAGCCACCGGGACATTGCGCTGGCTCTGGGGTTCAGCCGTGACACGGAGGTGCAGGCGATTATTGAGAGGCTACAGAAGCTAGATGTGCTCTGTCTCACTCCAGACAGACAGCAGATTCAGTGCGCGTACCCTTTCTCCACCATGCCGACGAACCATGTCGTGCGGTTTGTGGACTGGCCTGAGGCAAAAGCCGTGTGCGCGATGTGTGCCGTGGATGCGCTAGGTGTCCCATACCTGTTCCACAGGGATGTCGAGATCACGTCAGCCTGCCCCTACTGCGCTCGGCCTCTTACAATCAAAGTCCGCAATCTCCAGATCGAAAAGCGAGATCCGGTACAGATTGTGGTCTGGGTGGGAGAGACCCGTACGGAGTGCGCGGCCACGTCGGTCTGCCCGACGTTGAACTTTTTCTGTTCCCCGGCTCATGTGGAAGTCTGGAGGAAGGCTGCTGCCAAGGAGACCGGCGCTGTGCTCAGCCTCGGGGAGGCGCTGTTTGTCGCGAAGGGTCTTTTCGGGGATCTGGCCTCGTCGGTCATGAATCAACACATGGTTCCTACCGAGAGAGATGCAGTGTCGCACGTATCGGGGAGCTCGATGACGGCTGCTGCATCAACAGGCGGTCTGTTGGCGGCCTTTCTGGCTTCGCTCTGCTGTGTGGGGCCGCTGGTCTTGGCGGCCTTGGGCGTCGGAGTCGGGGCCACAGGCTTTCTGGCCGGCACGGCCGGTGTGCTCAAGGGACTCCTGCCTTACCGACCCGTGTTCATTGGCCTGACGTCTTTGTTGCTTGGCGTTGCCTTCTACCAGGCGTACCGGAAACCGCAATCCGCGTGCGCTCCAGGGGCCACCTGTGTTCCTACATCACGCCAGCGCAAAGCTCGGGTCGTCCTGTGGGGCGTCTCGGCGCTGGCGCTGGCCCTGATTCTGGCCCCGTATTGGCTGGGGTTATGACGCGTGAGATCGTCCCGGAGTGTTACGAAGATTTTTGAAGAGGAGGAAGGTTCAATGACTAAGAAGAGATTTTGGACAAGCATGGCGGTGAATGCCATCGTGCTCGGCATCATCAGCCTCGGACCAGCTTGGGCGCAGGGAACACCTGCTCCTTCGGATCAAGCTGCGGATACGATCACGCTCAAGATTGAAGGGTGGACGTGTCGAAGCTGCGAAAAGGACATCCGAAAGGCCTTGCTCGCGGTGCCGGGTGTGAAGGCAGCAGAGGTCAGTTATCCCCGCGGTGGTGCGGTTGTAACAATCGGCTCTGGTCGTGTCAGTCCTGATCAGCTCACGAAGGCGGTGGAAAGCACCAGCACAT
>CAZITU010000132.1:0-6226 GCA_964542245.1 uncultured Nitrospirales bacterium
ATCCCGCCATAGCGGGCGTGCAATTCCAGCGATCGCTGCGCCACCGACGCGCCGGAGCCAGACCGATCGGGCGGCAAAGGAAACCGGCCGTCGTATACGTACTGCAGTGTGCGCTCCCGAATCCGCTCGGGATCCACCTGTTTCCTCGCCACGCCGGTCTTGACGGCCGCCCGCGCCACGGCCGCCGCGAGGGCCGGCGCCACGCGAAAGTCCATCAAGCCCGGCAGGATCCGGTCGGGCCGCAGCTCGCCTTCCGGCAAGCAGGCGGCAAGCGCTTCGGCGGCCGCGATTTTCATCTCATCGTTCACCCCTCGGGCGGCCACGTCCAGGAGCCCCCGGAACACGCCCGGGATGACCATCGCCGTGTTGACGCCGTTCGGCAGGTCGGCCCGGCCGGTCGCCACGATCCGCGCGCCGTTTTGCTTTGCAAGGTCGGGCAGGGTCTCCGGTTCCGGCAGCGCCAGGGCCAGCACGATGGCATCGCGGGCCATGCCGGCAACCGCCTCGCCGCTCAGCGCGCCGCCGGACGAAAATCCCACGAAGACATCGGCGCCGGCCAGCGCCGCCGGGAGCGGACCCTGCCGTTCCTCCCGATTGGTGCACAGCGCCATCTCGGCCTTCATCCAGTTCATCCTGGTCGGCCGGTACTTGTAGATCGCGCCGGCGCGGTCGCAGAGGATCACGTCTTTGACGCCGACCTTGAGCAGGAGCCGCGCGGTCCCGATGCCGGCCGCGCCGGCCCCGTTGATGACGACGCGCATGGACGAGAGCGGCTTGCCGACCAGCTTGTCGGCGTTCATGAGGGCGGCCAGCACTTCGATCGCGGCCGCGTGCTGATCGGCATGAAAAACGGGAATGTCGGTGGCGCGCTCCAGCCGCTCTTCGACGGGAAAGCAGCGCGGGGCCGCGATGTCCTCCAGGCAGATCGCGCCGAACGTCGGGGCCAGCAGGGACACGGTATGGACGATCTCATCGGTGTCCTGCGTGCTGAGACAGATCGGGAACGCGTCCACTCCGGCGAAGGTCTTGAAGAGCACGGAGTTCCCTTCCATGATCGGCAAGGCGGCATATGGGCCCCGGCTGCCGAGACTCAGAACCTTCGAGCCGTCCGTGACGATGGCGATGGTATTGCCCCGGCAGGTGTACTCGAACGACTTGGGGGGATCTTTGTGAATGGCCAGGCAGGGCTCGGCCACGCCCGGGGTATAGATGAGGCTCAGGACCGACCGGTCACGGATCGGGACCTTGCTCTCGATGCCGATCACGCCGCGGTGACGTTTCCTGGATTGCAGCGGGTCGTCTGGAATCGGCATATGGCCCAACCCCTACATCTTTCGTCGGTCTTTTAGTTTGGCCAGTTTCTGCTTGATGGCTTCGACGCCGTGGTCCTCGATCGCGGGCGCGGACTGAAGATAGAGCTCGTAGTGGGCAGCCGCTTCGTCCAACCGGCCGATCGCCTCCAGGGCCAGACCGATGCCGGCGTGGGCCTCGAACGTCTTGGGCGACAACCGAAGGGCTTCCCGAAATTGGGCGATGGCTTCATCAAACTTCCCCAAGCCGGTCAGCGCCTGGCCCAGCGACATGTACACACCGGCCTCCTTCCAGCCGAGCCTGAGGGCTTCCCGATAGGCATTGGCCGCCAAGGCGGCCCGATCGAGCGCGAGGAGCACGTTGCCGAGGTGGAAATTGGCGCGGGCGGACAGGTTGTCTTTGTTCTCAGGGTTGAGCCTGATCGCTTCGACCAGTTCGGCCATCGCGAACTCGTACTCCTCCACATCGGCGTAGGCGATGCCGAGATCGAGACGGGCGCGGGGATCAGTCGGCGCTTTGCGGACCGCTTCGATCTTCTCCTCTACAGGAAACTCCGCTGCGCCGGTCGAGGCCACAAGGACGACACCCCACAGCAAAGCCCCGACCATCATGCCGTCCATTCCTCCTCCATGCCGTCGGGTGCCTGTCCCGTACGCAATCGGCCGCTGACCATCAGGCTGACCACAGCCGCAAGTCCGACGACCAACACAAAGGCGACGAAGACCACCATGAGATACGACTCGCTGCGGTGCAACGTCGGGGGAAACAGGCCGGGCACCGACACGTGCGGGATCGCCCCGCGGTACTCCAGAACGGCCATCCCGCCGTACAGAACGGCCGCGAGACCGGTCAGAGCATAGGTGACCCTCGTGCTAAGTAGAAACCCTGCAATGAGAATGGGTCCTGCGTAGAGCGCCATCAACGGATTGGCAACTCCGCCGGAGAAATGCAGGAGCAAGGTCAGGAGAAAAAGGTCCGCCCCCGCTTGAAGCGTCACAGACCGAAAAGCAGCCTCCGGGGAGACCATGCCTGTCCCGCGCGCAGCCCGAGAGAGATGGAGGGTATAAAGACCGTTCGTTCCCACCAGAACCGCCGCAATCGCATAAAGCGGGGCCGGATCCAGCTTGGCGCCCATGTTCTGGGTGAGGAAAATGGTGCACAGGATGACGGCGGTCGCGCAGACGTACCGGAGATAGATGATCCACCAGGCGTGCCCCGACAGCTCGGCCCGGATCAGCGACGGGAGGTCGGGAGAAGCCATGAGCTGATTCTAGACGACTTGTTATGGAGCGGCAAGTTACTTCAGGAGGGCTTCCGCTGCGGGGCGGTATGTCTCCACCCAAGCCCGACGATCCGTCGGATCGGACATGCCCAGGAGGGCCTGCGCGTGGGCACGGGCCTTGGTGAGTTGCCCCGCATCCCGATAGAATTCGGCCAGACTCCATCGGATATAGGCGTAACTATGGGCGTCCGCATCCACGGCTCGTTTCAGATAGTCCTCCACCTGTTCTTTCTTCCCGGTGAGGAGCAAGCGGAGCGGGCCAGGCGTCCGGTCGAGGAGGATGCCCATCATATGAAGGGCACGGGCATGGCGCGGATCGAGCTCTATCGCACGGAGAAGATGCTTCTCCAGGTCTGCAACGATAGTGGGCGAAACTTTCCAGAAAGGTTTTAGCTTCACGACCTTTCCACGGTTCGCAGCGAGATAAAAATGGGCGTCGGCGCTGCCCTCCTTGAGTGCCAGCGCACGTTCGGCTGCCAGCTCTCCCCGTTCGTACCAGGGTAGTTGGTCCTCCTTGAGGCCATCCCCTAGCGCCAAGTAAGCCTTAGCCATCCGGAGGTACGGAAGAGGGTTTTGCAGATCGAGTACCGATGCATCTCTGTAAAATGAGACCGCCCGCTGGAAAGACTCCGGAAATTTTTCGTCGGCCTGCGCCGCCCGATCCCCCCGATCCAGCAACTCCGTCACGGATGCGGCTGAGGCTCTCCCCGCCACGACACAGACCAACTGGATCGCCGCAAGGAAAGCGCAAATAGCGCATGACAAAATAGGAAGCTTCAACGTGATTCGCGTTATGGAAGATCCGTCGCCTTGAGCAGGGCGTTCCGTCGTGTCTCGCTCCACTCTTTCGGCGGCGTGGGCGGCTGATTGACTCTTACATCGGTTCCCATGCGGTCGGTCAAGATCACCTCGCCTGAAACATCCGGGTTGACATTGAAGACGGCGACTTTCCCCTGCAAGACGACCACACCGGTTGAGTCCGCCTTGATTTCCGCCATCCAGTCCGTCCCTCTCACCGCGGCGACCGCAGTGGGTGTTTGCACGACGAAGGCGTCTCGTTGGGACACGTTGTTCACGATTGCTCGAAAGGCGCCGGAGGCCAGCGTGAAGAAAGCGCTTGGCATCTTTTGCATTGGCGTCAGAACAAACTCCCTGATCTCAAGGCTGCTGAGTTCCGCAACCGTTACAGTCGTCCCATCGTCAAACCCGATCTTTACCTTGGCAGCCGGTTCGGTAAGGATCACGTCCTTCTCATAAATCGGGTCGTGCGTTGCCAGGGCCTCCGACTTGGCATTCTTGCTGTGACGCACAGTTGCTTTTCCGCTCAGAGAGATTACCCCGCCCACCCTCTGTTCGGCCAAGGCGCTCGCCCCGAAGAGCGCAAGACTTACGCACGCAGAAGCCATGAACAGCCATGTCTGCGAAAAGCGGCTCATAATGGAGTCTCCGTGATGGATCACAGCAGGCAGGGAACACTCACAGCGCGCGGAAGACAGCCAGGAGGTCGCTGAGGGCCACCAACTTCGTTTTGAGGATCGCGCGCTCGTGTGTGATCTGTTCGAGGGCGTCAGCCTTGTCCGCGCCACCCTTGAGGTAGGATTCCGCAAGCCTCAGTACCCGCCCGCATTCCTCCTCGACTTTGCCCTTGACCACGGGGTTTACCACGAGGATCTCCATGAGCCTGGAGCGGGTGTCGGCCAGGAAGGTTCGGTGCTCTCTTTCCGGAAAGGAGTCTCGCTGTGTCTGGTCAAGGCACCGATCGAGTGATTGCGAGAGAAAGACATACAGTCGCACGAGGGTCTCGGTAACCTCGATGTGATTGGACGCGGCGGATTGTGCAGCCATGCAGAGGGCCCTCCTGATTTATTTCTTTGGCTCGGCTTTGCAGAGAGGGCACCGGCAGAACTTATTGCGCAGGATCGAGAAGGAGTAGATCCCGGTGTCGTGCCCGTCGTTCCAACGGAACCTCAGCCCATACCGTCCGACCGGCTCGATATCCTTGACCGCGATCAGCATCGGGATGCTGTCCGGCTTGATTCGGAGCTCGCCCGTCCACTCGTCGGTGCAGGCCGCGCAGGGGCAGTGCTGGCGGAGATAGCGGATCGGATAGACGCCCTTGTGGCCGTCGGTCCACTCGATGCCGAGGACCCCGTTCTCGATCCAGTCCATGTCCTTGGGTTCGATGACCGTGTCGCTCATGGCCTATGTGCGCGTTCCTGATCGGCGCCTGGCCCAATGGTAGAGGCCGTACGCGGACGCCAGCACGCCGGCCAACAGCAGACCGAGCCCGGCACGCATGATCGTCTCATTGCCTTCCGTCAGTCCATAGATCCCCAGAATAAACCCGAGAGCGACAAAAGCCTTGCCGGCAAACCTGGCGATCACGCCCCTGTAATCTACGTGCTCAGGCATTTCATCCTTGTGTAGTGGCGTGATTCATCACGCACGACCTGGGCGCAATAAATCGCGCCCCTACGAGGTCACGACCCGTTGATACCTCGCCGCCGGTTCCGCGGCCAACAGCGCGTGCGTCCGCGGCATACGCCGACCGGCCACGTAGTCCACATACAGTTCGATGACCTCGCGCAACTCGTTGCGGACGGCCATCGAAGGCTTGAGACGTGGCAACAGCACCGGGTCCATCCGGAGAGCTTGACGAAAGAAAGCCAGGCAGGCCGGTGAGACGGCCGGGCAACGCGTAGGCTCGCGCCGAATGCAGGTCGTACAGACCGTTCCACCCGCTCGCGGCGAGAAGAACCAGGCCCCGCCGTTTTCCCGTGACTGGCAGGAATTGCAGCGGTCAAGGCGCGGCAGGTACCCTGTGAAGCGCAGGATCTCCAACTCGTACAGGGCCGTCGTGAGGCCCGGATCGCCGCCGTCCTCGATCGCCCGAAATCCCTCGAGCAGCGCGTGGAACACCCGCGGGACGGCGTCCCCATCGGCCGTGACGGCGCCCGCCAAGTTGGCCAGACGTGCCGCGGCGGCAATCGTTTCGAGGGAATCCCGGAGCGCGTGGAAGGAGTGCCGAATATCGGCCTGGGAGACACGGTAGAGCGTGTCCCCGTGCTTCTCGAACAGATCCAGGTCGCAGTGGACGAAAGGCTCGAGGGCGCTCCCGAAGCGGCTTGCCATCCGCCGTGCCCCACGGGCGACTCCACGGACCTTGCCGTGTTTTAGTGTGAAAAAGGTGACAATCCGATCCGCGTCGCCCCACCTGCGGCTCTTGAGCACGACGGCCTGAGTCTTGAGCAGGGCCATGTCGCCTCCTTCGCTATTTCAGGTACGTGATGAAGGCCGTCGCCAAGCTCAGGTAAATCGCGCAGCCGGTGATGTCGTTGGCGGTGGTCACGAACGGCCCGGCAGCAACAGCCGGGTCCACCCCGTATCGCTTCAAGACGACCGGCATGATCGTGGCCATGGTCGTGGACACGACCAGCGCGCAGACCATGGCAACGCCCACCACGAACCCCAGGGTCAAGTTGATGTGCATCACCGCCGCCACCGATAACGCCGCAATCCCGCACAGCAGACCGATGATCACACCGATGGAAAGCTCGCGAAGGAAGACCGTCTTTACGTCCGACAATTCGATGCGCCCCGTGGCGAGGCCGCGGATCACCAGCGTGGACGATT
>CAZITU010000133.1:0-6198 GCA_964542245.1 uncultured Nitrospirales bacterium
CTTTCCGTATGCACCTCGCGCACGAGTTCCGTCTCGCCGATGAGCTTGGAAACGTGCTCGCGTGAAAAATGATCATCCAGTCCGAAGAAAAGCTTCAGGCCGCAGTTGCCCAGGAACGTCTCCCAGTTCTCCTTGTAGACGGCCTTGAGCTGGCCAAGGCTTTGCAGGACGATGAACATCTTCACGCCGAACCCGGCCATCTGCGCGACCGCGTTCTCGATCACTTCCATGCGCTTGAGGCCCGCGAATTCATCGAGCATCATCAGCACCGGCTGGCCGCCCGCCGGCTGGCCCGGCACTTTCTCCATCTCCGTGATGACGAGCGAAGCCATCATCCGCAGCCACCGGAAATGCGTGTTCATGAACCGCTGCGGCAGGCAGAGGTAAAGGCTCATCCCCTCATCGCGGCTCTTCAGTTCCGAAAGCGCGAAATCCGACGCCTCCAGGCACCCCTCCATCCCTTCGCTTTCGATGAACTCGGTGTTCGTATTCGCCACCTGCAGCACGGAGCGGTAGAGCTTCGGGGTATCCCGGAACATGTCCGCGAACGTATCGCCGATGGCGGCCACCTTGCCGCCCAGGGCCTCGTTCACCTGCAGCCGCGCCCAAAGCACTTCATGCGCGGAAGACACCGTCTCGCCCGCCGCCTCCAGCGCCGCCGCCCCTTCCTTGTCCCCGCTTGTGATGAGCCGGCGCAGCGTCACAAGGTTCCGCCGCCCCTCGAACTGCGGGCTTGTCAGGATGTGGAGGATCAGGCCCTTGACCATCATCCGCGCCGATTCGTTCCAGAACGGGTCCTTGGCCGCTTCGTGCACCACGACGATGGCGTCGGCGATACGCCCCGCCTCGTCCGCGGCCTCCCCGCTCTCCGGGTCCAGCCCGTCCAGGGGATTGAACCGGCTCCGGTATGAATCGGTGCCCCGCGCGCACCTGAACGGATCAAGAACGTGCACGGCCTGCCCCAGGCCCTCGCAATGGGAACCCCCCTGCCCCCGCCGCGCGGCCGTCACGGTGGCGTTCTCGCCCTTCGGATCGAGCACCACGGCCGAACCGGGCCACAGGCACAGATTGTTGATGATGACGCTCGTGCCCTTGCCGCCCCGCGTCCCGCTCACCAGGCACACATGCCGGTCATCCTCGTAGCCGAGCGGGGCCGGGTTCTCGCCCGCCGCGCGTCCCAGCCAGACAGTCCCGTCCCGGTAGAGGTATTTCTCCTCGACTTGGGCCGGATCGGCCCACTGCGCGGTGCCGAGGCGCATGCTCATGGGAGCCTTGAGGTGGCCCTTTTTACCACATGTCCGCCCGCCGCGTTAACGGTTCTTTCAAGTTCCACGCGGGGAAGCCGGGGAAACCGCCCCCCTGTTGTGGGCATCGCCTTTCCCGTTTGGCGGCCCGCCAATGGGCTCCGGCTCCTTCGCCCCTCTTCTCTTTAGGGCACATCCTTCAGGCCCCTCCACGGCCCTCCTTGCCCAAACGAGAGCACATCCCGCGTTACCAAAAAACGCCTGCCCCGCCGAGCCCTTTTCCTTAACGATTTCATCACGAACGGCCGCCGTTTTTTCTGGAAATCCGGCCCCTCTTCCGTTATAGTTTCCTTAGCGAATCGACCCGAAGGCACCCGCCGCAACCCCGGCAACATCGCCATTACGACGCTTCGCAAGATGTGCGCGTGTAATACCGCGCAGCGCCTTTCGGCTCATCTTGGCAAGGGGCTTTTCCGGCCCCGTTGCATCCCCCGGCCAGAGCTTTCAGCCCGTGGACCCGACCAAAGGCCTTTCAGCCTCTGGACACCCGACCAGGGGGCCTTCGTGCCCCCATGGACCCAGACCAGAGGGAGCCTTCCGCGCTCCCTCATGGACTCCCATCGACCAGGCTTGCGCAGCCGTGGACCGCGCCAAGGGGTATCGCCCTTGGAACCCCTCCCCTCCCCTTCCGCCATTGGCCCCACGGTTGTAAACACACCGTTAACCCAACCCAAGGTATTATGGGGATGGGCGGCAAAGGGAGGTCTCATGGCCCAGCGCAGCGGCAGCGAAAAACGCCAACGGAGCCGGATACTCACGGTCCGGCTCACCCCGCAGGAGGTGGCCATCATCCGCCAGAAAGCCCAGAAGCACGGCCAGTCCGTCGGCGCATTGCTGCGCTCCAGCCTGCTGCATGTTCGCCTCCACCCCTCCCGGATAGACCGGCAAGCCGTCGCCCAGCTTCTGGGCCAGCTTGGCAAGATCGGCTCAAATATCAACCAGCTTGCCAAATACGCGCATATGGGCCGCTACCAGGAAAACAGCATCGAGCTTGCCCTGCGAGACTTGGCCGAGCTCCGACTTGTCTGCCTTCAGGCCCTCGGGAATGAACCCAGGCGCGGCGCGGACGATGACGCCTGACCCTCTTTGGTAGCTACCAGCTACCAACCAGAAAGCTACTCGACGGCTATCCGGCAGCTTCCCGATAGGTGATAGCTTTCCGTTGACGACCGGATAGCCCTCCGGTACGATTCCGGTATCGAGTAGCTTTCCTCTAGCGACCATCCACCCTTTTCCACCCAACCAAACCCACAGGTGCATCATCATGCCGACAATCGTCTTTGCAAGCCCGAAGGGCGGCGCGGGCAAATCCACGTCAGCCGTCATTCTCGCCACCGAACTCGCCATGAAAGGGGCCGCAGTCACCATCGTCGACGCCGACCCGAACAAGCCCGTATCCCAATGGGCGAACAGGGGAGGGTGCCCGGACAACTTGACGGTTATCGCGGACATTTCAGAGAACTCCATCATCGACGAAATCGAGAGCGCGGCGCGCAAAACGCCGTTTGTCGTCGTTGACCTGGAAGGCACGGCCTCAATGATGGTTGCGTACGCCATCAGCCGCGCTGACATCGTGATAATCCCCACGCAAGGCTCCCACCTTGACGCGGCCGAGGCCGCGAAAGCGATCCGGCTGATAAGGCAGCAGGAAAAGGCCTTTCACAAGAAAATCCCGTTCGCGATTCTCTTTACGAGAACAAGCTCCGCCATACGGCCCAGGACCTTGCAGCATATTCAGGCCGAGTTTCAGAAGCACGGCATTGCCGCCTTCGGAACGCAAATCCACGAACGCGAAGCGTACCGGGCGCTGTTCTCTTTCGGCGGCACCCTCGAATCCCTCAATCCGCATCACGTCAGCAATCTTCATGCCGCCGTTGCAAACGCCAAGGCTTTCGCCGGCGAAGTCATCGCTCTTCTGCGGGCCACCACCGCGGAAACGGCCCTAATGGCGGAGGTCGCCTGATGTCAGACCGCGCCGGCATTTTCGACGACATATCCGACTTCGACCTTTCCGGGTTTGCGCCCAAACAGGGCAAGCCCGCCGCAGAAACGCCCCCGGAGATCGTTCGTGCAGTCTCCGAAGCGTCCAGCTTCCGAAGCAGGGAACCTATGCCTGCAACCAAGGACGAGCCATTCAAGAAGGACCTGCGTCGTTATCGCACCGGAAGGAATGTCCAACTCAACATCAAAGTTCGCGCGGAAACTCTGCGGTCATTCTATGAAGTAGCCGACAGGGAAGGGTGAGTACTTGGGGAAACGCTGGAAAAAGCCATAGCTGCTTTGGACCGGGAACTCTCATCCGGTGAGCCAGCCGTCCCGTCGCGAAAGTAGGGCAGGGGCCTCGGATTCGGAATCGCTCTTGCGGAGCGTAGGTCTTTGATACCCTGCCGGGGCGTTATGAGTGTCGAGGCACTCCTTACACATTTCCTTTCACACTTTCACACAGGCTAAAATTAGTTGGCTTTGTATCAACTACTTACGAGAACACGCATAACACTTAAAATCCCTTGGCCCGCAAGGGCCGTGCGAGTTCGACTCTCGCCCCGGGCACTTTCATTCACTGAGCTTCTCGTCGACTTCTTCTCCGGTGGGTTTTACGTCGGATGGTGTGATTGTGACCGAATTGTGCCTGTCCTTCAGGAAGGGCGTCTCGCTCCTGGTCGCTTCCTTCAGGTCCTGCTCATCCACGATGCCGTAGCAGCCGAACGCTGAACGCGTTCTGTAGCCGCTGATTCTTCATGACCGCCGTGTCGGACACGTCGTGGCGGCCAATGCAGTGACTTTCACAAGTGCAGGTCGCCATTGGGTGTTGCGATTCAATACAACGGGCGTAAACGTCTCGGAAAAGGGCAGCCGGCATGTCGCGCTCGACATGGGTTGTGCGACATGCCACGTGGTCCACAAGACCGGAGAAGCGCGCCAACGCGAGGTCGATTTCCACCTAACGAAGGGGGTGCCGCAGCTCTGTCTGGACTGCCACGACGCCGGCGACGCTAACCTTGCCGCTACCCACCAGGGCCAGCCCTTCGCAAAGTCCGACTGCCTCACCTGCCACGACCCGCATGAGTCCCGCGCCCCGAAGCTGCTCCAGAAGTTCGCGCACCAGCCCTTTGCAGACAAGTCCTGCGACGTGTGCCATCAGCCGGCGCGCGCCGGCGCTTCCCCCAGCCTGCGTGCGAATGCGCTCGACCTCAATGGCAACCCTTCAGGACGCTCGCTCGCCGCCGGCACCTATCTCAACTGCTCCGATTGTCACAACAACGATAACGCCCGCGCCTTGGGCGGCGCCGCCGCCAACGGACCGCACGGCTCCAGGTACGAGCACATTCTGGAACGCCGTTATGAACTCGAACCGGTGCCGGCCACGCCCGGGGCTTCGACGTTGGGTGTCAGCTACGCACCCGGGTTGAGCGTTGCGTACGCCCTGTGCGACAAATGTCACGACGTCGACAACGCGCTGCTCTCATCCGATACCGTATTCGGCCGGCACCAAATGCATGTGGTGGGCCAGCGCGCGTCCTGCGCCACCCGCCATGCACCGCACGGCGTTCAGGGAGGAAATCCACATTTCAACGCTCACCTGCTCAATCCGGACATTAGGATTGTCGGACCCAACCAGTTCGGCGTCCTGCGAGTCGACACCGCGGCGCGAACTTGCTCGCTCGCCTGTCACGGGAAAGACCACTCCAACACCGCGTACTGAGCCATGGGCGGATTATGGCCCGTCCGCCATTGGTGATGGCTCGCACTGGACTGCGTTGAATTCCCCCAGCCGGGGCCTATCGCTAGAAGGGACTCGTTGAAAACACGGAGGTTAGACCCGCGAACGATGGCGGGCGTCGTGCCATTCTCACCGTGAATGGCTGCCACTGTCGAACGTGACCTCGTCTCCGGCAACCGCCTGACTGCCTTGGGCGCGCTGGCTGCCGGCTGCCGCTTTTTCAGCGGCTATCCGATCACCCCTTCCAGCGAAATCTACCAGACCATGATGGAGGAGTTGCCGCGCCGCGACGGGTTGGCTGTCGCAGCGCCGGACGAGATCTCCGCGCTCGCCAATTGCGTCGGCGCGTCCATGTCCGGCTTCAAAGCCATGACCGCCACCTCCGGCCCCGGCTGGGCCCTGATGAGCGAGACGGTGCAATACGCGTTGATGACCGAAACTCCTGTCGTCATCGCGCTGGTGCAGCGCCTCGGCCCTTCCACCGGCGGCGCCACGCAGGGCGGGCAAGGCGACGTGCTGCTGGCGGAGTTCTGCACCTCCGGCGGCTACACCATCCCGATGTTCGCGCCGAGTAACCCGCGCGAGTGCTACGAGCTCACGCAGCGTGCCTTTCACTGGGCCGAGCGCCTGCGCACGCCCGTGGTGCTGCTGTCCGACAAAGAAGTCGGCATGACACTCGAATCGGTCGAGATGTCGTCGCTCGCAGACCTGCCGCACATCGCGCGCGCGCCCTTCACTGGCGCGCAGCGGTATCGTCCGTATGCTTGCGAACTGATTGACGAGCCGCCAGCCTTTGCGCCGGTCGGCGGGCCGATGAAAGTAGTCGCCACCGGTTCCGCGCACGATGGCGATGGCCGCCTGCGCAAGAATTCGCCCGAGGTCATCGAGCTGCTGCTGCACTTGCAGGCCAAAGTCACCGCGCATGCCGACGAGATGGCGCTCGTCCACTCCGAGCCGGTGTGGGACGCCGATACGCTGGTGATCAGCTACGGCATCTCTGCGCGCGCGGCGCGTGAAGCTTGCCGTCGTCTGCGGTTAAGCGTTCGCGGCGTCTCGTTCCTGCAATTGCTGACGCTGTTCCCCGTTCCCATCGCGCAGATTCGTCGCGCCGCCGAGGGCTGCTCGCGCGTGATTGTCGTGGAAGAAAATCTCACCGGCCTGTACGCCAATGCG
>CAZITU010000134.1:0-6177 GCA_964542245.1 uncultured Nitrospirales bacterium
TCGTTCTTCATTGCTTGATCGGCGAGAACCCTTTCTTCTGCGGCGCGGCGATGGGGCCAGTGCCGCGTTTGCGAACGAAGTCTTCCACCTTGTTGGCCAGATCATGAAAAGCCTGGGCCGTCTCGCTGTCTGAGCAGAACATGGCGAAAGGCTCACCGGCATCGCAATGGAGGGCGACCTCCGGGTCGAGAGGGATACGCCCCAAGAACGGAACGCCCATGTCAAGGGCCGACGCCTCCCCGCCGCCCTTCTTGAAGACCTCGATCTCCTTGTGGCAGTGCGGGCAGAGCATGCCGCTCATGTTCTCGACGATGCCGATCACCGGCAGCTCGCTGTCCTTCACGAAGTTGACCGACTTGCGCGAATCCAGCAGCGCCACCTCCTGGGGCGTCGTGACGATGATGCAGCCCGTCACAGCGCCGATGAGATCCATCGTCGTCACCGACTCGTTCCCGGTCCCCGGCGGGAGGTCCACGAGCAGATAGTCCAGTTCCTGCCACTCCACGCCCCCAATGAGCTGGTTGATGAACTCGTACTTGTAAGCGTCGCGCCAGACGATCGGATCGTCCGAGTTCTGGAGCAGGAAGGCCATGGAGGCCACTTTAATGTTGTATGCTTGGAACGGGATGATGCCGCCCCCGGCGCTGATCTTGAGCTTCTGACCCTCGCCTCCCACCATTTTGGGGATGTTCGGCCCATGGATATCCATGTCCACGACGCCGACCTCCTTGCCCAGAAGCGCCAGGCTCACCGCCAGGTTCGTGGTGACGGTGCTCTTCCCCACCCCGCCCTTGTTGCTCATGACCAGGATCTTGTTGCGGACGACCGCCATCCGCTTGTTCACCAACCAGCGGCTGTGTCCTTCCTTGTCCTTCTGGCAGGTCTCGTTTTCGTCGCACAGCGCGCAGGCCCAGGTATAGGTGCAGGGCTGCGACGCCGAGTGTTGAACGAGGGGAATTTCTCCAGGCATGGTCCGCTATCTCCCTTGTATCTTCTCGATGGTGTGCTCCAGCACCGGCAGCACGACGCCGAGATTCTCCTTGGCGCCGCGGGGGCTCCCCGGCAGATTGACGATCAAGGTCTTGCCGCGAATTCCGGCGGTGCCTCGCGACAACATCGCCGTCTGCACTTTTTTCAGGCTCTCCAACCGCATGGCCTCGCCCATACCGGGAATCTCCTTCTCGGCCACCTCGCAGGTGACTTCCGGAACCACATCCGTTGGACGAACGCCGGTCCCGCCGCTTGTCAGCACGACGTCTGCCGCTCCGCCGTCGCAGAGGGCCACCATCCGGTCCCGAATCACCTGCCGCTCGTCCGGAACCACCTCATACGAGGTCAGAACCCCGGGAATCGCCTCGACCATCTGCACCAGAGCGGTCTTGCCTTTATCTTCTTCCTTCCCGCCGGCAATCTTGCTGCTCACGACCAGGATCGCGACCTTGATCACCGATTCCCGACCGCAGCCGTCGCCGTAGAGGCCGACGGGACGACCTCCGGAGCCGGTCTCTTCCTGCCGAACAGTTTGGCCCCGACAATTCCCATCTCATAGAAGGTGTACATGGGGACGGCCATAATGGCCTGGTTGAACGGGTCCGGCGTCGGCGTAAGGACCGCCGCGACTGCGAACGACCCGACCAAGGCCCACTTCCAGTACCGGCGCAACATCACGGCATCCACCCAGCCCAGGCGCGCCAGGAGGGTGATGGCCAGAGGCAATTCGAACATCAGCCCGAAAATCAACAGGAACCATAGAATAAAACCCACGAAGGCCGCGATTGACAACTGGGGGACGAGTCCCATGGTTTCAATCCCGTAACCCACCAGGAAGCCCAGGGCGAACGGCAGCACCACGAAATAGCAGAACGCCAGGCCCAGGTAGAACGCGACGCTGCTGATGACCACGAAGGGCATGACGAAGCGCCGCTCGTGCGCGTGCAGGCCGGGAGCCGAGAACAGCCATGCCTCATAGAGGATGTACGGCATGACGAGAAAGGTCGCGAATACCATCGAGACCTTGACGCTGTTCCAGATGGCCTCGGCCGGCGACAGGAACACGAACGGCACCTTTTGGAGGACCGTCGGCTCCCACTTCATGACCAGTTGACCGCTGGACAACCAGGCAGCCAGTTCGCTGAGGCTCCGATGCTTGATGATCCCGTCGAGGGTGTACTGGTCGCTGAACTTGACGAAGACAAAAGCGTTCTGGAGCGGGATACGCACCCAGTCCATGACCTGGACCGAGTAATAGAACGACGCTGCAAAGACGATGGCCAGAACGATCACCGCCCGCGTCAGCCTGACCCGAAATTCCTCCAGGTGCTCGGCCAGCGGCATCTTCGGGTCTTCGAGCGGGGCGAACACCCGATCCTGGACGCTTTTGAAAAATCCTCGAAGACGGCTACCGGCCATTGCTTCCTCCCCCCTCCCTCACTCTCCCCCTCGAGGGGGGAGGGATGGGTGGGGGTGCTCTCTTCTTGCAAAGGAGAGACGATGTCTCATGGCAACTACGGATTGATGACGATGAAAATGGAGTTGCCCTGACGACTCACCAAGAGAACGGTGCTCTCCTCCTTCTTCACCTTGGCGGTGGCCGCGTCGTAGTCTTTGGGTCCCGAGATCGCCTGGCGGTTGATCTCCTGAATCACGTCGCCGCGCTGCAAGCCGGCCTGCTCGGCCGGGCTTCCCGCTTGAACGTGCGCCACCACCACACCGACCGTCTTGGCCCCGATGTTGTACTGCGTACGGCTCTCCTCATCGAGCGCCTTGACCCGGAGGTCCGACAGGACATTCAAGGGAGCCTTGCGCGGCTCGACCCCGCTCGGCGCGGCGGAACCGGGATCACCCCCGCGGGCCAGCACGGCGTCGGATGGACGCTCGCCGATATTGATCGTGAGGAGCTTTTCCTGCCCGTCCCGGATCACCTTCAGCCGAATGTTCGCGCCCACCGTCGTCTGGGCCACACGGTTGCGCAACTCACTGACGCTCTGGATCTCCTTGCCGTCGAACTCCACGATGACGTCGCCCCGCTGTACGCCCGCCTTGAGCGCGGGGCCCTGCTCGTTCACATCGCTGACGAGCGCGCCCCTTTGCTCCTTCGTCTTGAACGCCTTGGCCAGGTCCGGCGTGATCTCCTGGATGCCGACCCCGAGCCACCCCCGGACCACCTTCCCGGTCTTGATCAGGCTCTCGGAGATGTTCTTAACGATGGAGACCGGCACGGCGAATCCGATGCCTTCGTTTCCGCCCGTCCGGGAGAAGATCGCGGTGTTGATCCCGATCAGGTCCCCTTTCATGTTGACCAACGCACCTCCGGAGTTGCCGGGATTGATGGAGGCATCCGTCTGGATAAAATCCTCGTAGTCCGCGATGCCGACGTTGCCGCGGCCGAGCGCGCTGATGATGCCCATGGTGACGGTCTGCGAGAGGCCGAACGGGCTTCCCACGGCCAGCACGATGTCGCCCACTTGGAGCTTCTCGTAATCGCCCCACTTCAGAAACGACAGCCCCGTAGCCTCGATCTTGATGACGGCGAGGTCGGTCTTGGGATCGGCACCGATGACCTTCGCCGGGTATTCTTTCTTGTTGTGCAGGTACACCTTGATGTCCGAGGCGCGGTCAATCACGTGGTTATTGGTCACGATGTACCCGTTCGGATCAATGACCACGCCGGACCCGCCCGACATGTCGGGACGGGGCGGACCTCCGGGTGGGCCCATCTCAGGCTCGTCTTGTTCTCCGGGGGGACCGAACGGCCCGGGCCCGCCGAACGGGCCGGGCGGCGGCCCGCCGAAGGGACCCGGCCCGGGACCGGGACGTCCCGGCGGGCCTTCATGGTCGCGCCGGCGCGGGTCGCGCGGAGCGCGCGCGCGTTCGCCCTGTGTGACCTGGATGTTGACGACCGTCGGGGTGACGGCCTTGACGATCCCGGAAAACCCTTCAGCAAGCTGCGGGGGAACTCCGGCAGCCATGCCGTCAGTCAGCGCCGGAGGGCAGACGAGAAATGCCGCCGCCAGCAATGTTCCTCCCAGCGCACCGCATGCCGCAAGATTGAACATGACCTTCATAGGTAGCCCCTCAATGAACAAAATTGGATCATCGGACCTTTGAATCACACCATACTACAGCAACCCGCCAGGCTTTTGCCACTGCCAAAACCCTGTGGGGACAGACCTGAGGTCTGTCCCCGCGAAAGCACGGCAGAAAAACAAGGGGCCCGGCCCGCCGTGCGGCGGAACCGGGCCCCATTGGTTCGATTAGGTTGATGTAGGGGCACGGCATGCCGTGCCCCTACAGATGCCTTAGAACAGGATTGACCCCATCACGTAACCCCAGTTCTGGTCGTTTATATCAGCGTTGGCGCCAGCAAGTATGGCATTGCCGTTGAGGGTTACCGCTCCCTGCCTGGAACGCAGGTTATTGCCGTTGATGTTGGTCAAGGTCTTTTCGATGTACTCACCGGTGAAGAAGTGGCCGTAGCCGATCTCGAACTTGAACTTCTCTTTGAACGTGTGCCAGTAGTGGATGTCCAGCTCCTGGCCCAGAGAAGCCGCCTGGTTGAACTGATTGGAAACGGCGTAGACTGCTTGCCCCGCCCGATACCAGTTGTCCTTCGCATTGGCCAAGCGGTGCCAGATGAAGTTGAACTGCAACTTGCTCACCGGCGACGGCTTCACGTCGAACACGATCATGTAGTTGACCATGTTCCGCCAGGCCATCAGGTCCATATACCCGTAATGGAAGTGGTTGGTCGGGAACAGGTTGTCGAACGTATTGAAGTTGCCCTGGTCCCCTTGGCTCGTTCCAGAATTGGTCTTGTTGTTATCATTGTCGCCGGAAGCGAAGTCGAACTCGAAGCCGAGACGCGGCTTCATCGGCACAGCGTCAAACGTATAGCCTGTCCTTACCGCATGGGCATGGGCGTTGACGTGCAGATCGCGGGTGCCCGTCGTCGGCCCCCTGTTTGTCCTGCCGCTGCAAATTCCCGTCTGACCAGTATTACCTGCAGTCAACTGGAGCCTTGTGCACCGGCTGGCGATCGAACCGAACTGGTGGGCGCCTTCATAGGTAAAGTCCAGCCCACCGGCCTTGCCGTTGATCCGGCCTCCGAGCGTATGCCTGGTCTGTCCCTGGGTTTGCGCCTGGACGAGGCTCGCGGAGGCAGCCGCAGCAGAAGCACCAGTGCCTGTTAATGCCCGCCCATCAGACAACAAGAACCAATATGGCTCGATCGTCCAGCCCTTGACCGGCTTCAGGGTTACATACAGCCCGTAGATATCCTGATCGTTCGTAGCGGTCGCGGCGGACCCCACCGGGAAAACGATATTGTTATTTCCTGCCTGGCCGGCCGTTCCTTCCGTGTCAAAGATGCGTGCCCAGAAGACATCCACATCCGCCATTGCGGCCGAATGGGTCAACCGGACCGCGTCGAACGAGTTGCCGACCTGGCTCCATCCGAAGTTCCCGAAGAGCCGGTGGTCGCCGAAGATGATCTCCTGGCGGCCGGCCTTCAGGCTCAGACCAGGCATCAAGACATTCTTCACCTGGATATAGCCCTGGTGAAGGTCCACCCCGGTTTGGTTGGCGTTCGTCTGCGAAACCGCCTGAATACCAGTAGTACCGAGAGCAGCGACGCCCTCTGACCCCCAGTTCCGAGCATCCTGAAGCTGGGCGAAGAACGAGACATCCGGCGTCAGGTCATAGCCCACGTTCACACGAATCCGGTGGCTCGCATAGCTCGCGTTGGCTTTTTGATTTCCGCCAATGCCTGCCTGAACACCCTCTTGACCCGTGAAGCTCGTGTTCGTCCGAATTTCGTACCGGATCCTCGCTTCACCGCCGACGGTCAATTTGTCCACGTCCACCTTGGCGAACGCGGGGTCGGCGGCGACCATCGCACCCCCGACCGTTGCAAACACGGCCAGGGTCAACCACCCTACAAGCCTGTTTCTGATCTGCATAGCAACCCTCCTCTTGTGATTGTGCCCTGTCCCTCATTCACCCCGGCATGACGCCGGGGGGTCATCCAGCTCCAAATTGATCGGTATTCTTACCATAAATTTTCCTTAAATCAAGCTTTTTTCGCTTCCTGCTCTTTTTCCGAGTCCGCCTCGCTCCGGATGGACTCCTCGGCTTCCTTCAACGACGATTCCAGGTCCTGTTCCACCGTCTTCATCTCGG
>CAZITU010000135.1:0-5995 GCA_964542245.1 uncultured Nitrospirales bacterium
GGCACGCCCGCGGCCAACCGTCGGAAATCTAAGTCACCCATTCTTTGACGCTTGCGGCGTGCACAAGTAATCGCAGCAGGGAAAACTGTCCGCTTGCGGGACGCCATGTGCACGACCGGACAGTTTGACGCCGCCCGTCACTCTCAATAGGATTAACCCTGTAGTTTGGAGGTTCTCACCGGTTGCAGGTTGCAGGTTTCATGAAGGCAAGTGTGAGGGTTTGTGGGTGGCTTTTGCTTTTGCCTGATCCCTGAAACCTGACCCTTGGAACCTGCAATCCTCCGGGTCTCTGTGCCTCTGTGGCCAAGTCAACGCAAAAACGCCCGCTGTGGCGCTGCCCGAAGTGTGGCGCGAAGCTTGTCACGCGCAACCTGTGGCACTCCTGCGGGCGTCACTCCTTAAAAGCGCTGTTTGCACGCTCGGAGCCGCAGGTGTGGCGCGCCTACCAAGCGCTTGTGACAGCCGTCCGCGCGATTGGACCCATCACGGTAATCCCGCAGAAGACGCGTGTCGTCTTTATGACGCGCATTCGCTTCGCCGGCGGCACCCCGCGCAAATCCTACTTCGACGCCGGCTTTCTCTACCCGCGCCCGCTGCGCTCGCCGCGCATCGCTTGGAGCATGAAATACTACGCGCGCTGCTACGGCCACCGCGTCCACCTGAGATCACCCAAGGACGTGGACGCCCAGCTCCGCCGCTGGCTGCGCACCGCCTACCGCGTCGGCAACCAGGAGTTCCGGCAGGCAGGGCGCGGCTGAAGACACCCGCCTCCGCAAGGCTTCCCCACTGGCCTTGCCTTATATTTAATGCGCCATACTCTCTCTTCTATATTCATTAGTGCTTGACTTATCGCATATGGTATAGTCCGCCCACTGTCCGACTGCTCCCCTGGAGCACGCCGAGACGCAACTTGCTCAAGGAGATCCCCCATGCCCAGCAAACGACGCTCTTCCCCAACCGCAAAACGCCGCGCCCATTCGCCGAGTGAACCAGCCGGGATGCGCTCCTACTGTGGCCTGCCCGTCATGCCGCAGAGGCAATTCAGCCCCGACGTCGATCCCAACCGCCTGAGTCTGATTCTTGTGTCCAACAGTAAGTGGGTCAATGGCACCGTCCTGCACTACTGGTTTTTCCCCGGGCCGCAGGCAGAGAAAAAAGTGGTGCGCGATGCATTCCGCATCTGGAAGAACCTCGGTGTGGGTCTCGAATTTCAGGAAGTCACGACCCGCGACGAGGCGGAAGTGCGCATCGGCTTTGTGCGAGGGGATGGCGCCTGGTCTTATGTGGGCCGCGACGTTCTCGGGATCGGCCGCGACCAGCGCACCATGAATTTCGGATGGGACCTCACGCACCCGGGAGAAATCGACACCGCGCTGCACGAAATCGGGCACACCCTCGGCTTCCCGCACGAGCATCAGAATCCGAACGCCGGTATCGTGTGGGATGAAGAAGCGGTTTACGCGGCGCTGGCCCAGCCGCCAAACAGTTGGTCGCGCGAGAAGACCTTCCACAACATCATCCGCAAGATCCCTCCCGACACGGTGCAGGGCTCGAACTGGGACCCCGATTCCGTCATGCACTACCCCTTTGGCTCCGGCTTGATCAAGGCGCCGCCGGCCTATCAGAGCGGCATCAACCCCGCCGGCGGGCTCTCGGCGCGCGACAAGCAGTGGATCAAGACTTTCTATCCGCCCCTGACCAAGTCGGATTACACGGACTTGCCGGTGATGAAGACGGTGAGTCTCAACATTCAGCCCGCAGGGCAAATGAATTTCCTCATCAAGCCTCCGGCTACCCGGAAATACCAAATGGGAACCTTCGGCACCTCCGACACGGTGATCGCGCTCTTTGAGGACGTGAACGGCAACCCGCGCTTCATGGCGGCCGACGACGACGGCGGCGAGGGTCGCAACGCGCGCGTCTCTGCCAAACTGTTCACAGGGCGGAAGTACATCCTGCGCGTCCGCCTGTATTACAAGGACCGCGCCGGAGAAACCGCCGTCATGTTGTGGTAGGCGCGAACGAGCGACGGCACAGCAATTTGACTGAAGTAAAGCGTAGCTGAGAGAAATCACTCCGCCGCTGGCTGCGCACCGCCTACCGCTTGGGCAACCAAGAGTACTTGAAGGCTAGGCGTTTGCGGCGACCGGTTTACCTGGCGCCCATCCCAGGCGGTCAAGGCATTGGTGAAGACGGTGGAGTTTGTCGCACTCAGATTCATCAAGCCACTGGTCGCGGGTAAAGTGGTTTATCGCCCCAGCGAACGCTCGAGCATGCAACATTCGCACTTGCTCACTGTGAATCTTGAGTTTTTTTCTCTTTTGTCCAAGCTGACTAGCTTCTTCCTCGCTGATGTCCAAGTCTGCCAAAACACTCGTTAGCGCGTCCCAGTAATCGGCAACAGCCTGACGTTGCACTTCCGGTGCAACTGATGGTAGGACAACTGGTCCCCTAGGCTTGAATTTCGCAGTTGTTTCTGAAAGAGAAACGGCCGAAAACACAGACAATGGTTCGTTGTGCAAACTCGCGAGAAACTTGTAATCACTAAGGGCGGTAAGCTGCTGGAAGGTTTCTACCCGCATCCGGCGAAGGGTGTCTAAATACAATTCCATTAGACAAGAGCTTGCGGTTGCATCTTGTGCAGCGACATGAAGGTTATCGTGTCGAATGCCATGCTCCCCGCAGGCATCTCTCAGAGATCGACGCGGACCGAGATCCAACATTGGTCTGAGATACATCAAGCAAACGTGCGGAACACTTCGACGAAGCCCGATTCGAGCGAATTCATCAACCATAAACCGCATGTCGAAATACACGTTATATGCGGCTACCACACAATCGGCCAAGGCGCGTATCAGCTCTCCTGAAACAGCCCCAAAATCTGGGGCATCATGGACGTCATCGTCCGTAATGCCATGAATCTCGGTTGCTGACATTAGCCGGTGAGGGTTGACGAGGGTGTTAAGAACAAGGCGAGGCTTACCACCTGGGTCCTTCCTGACAACCGCAACCTCCACAACCCGATCTGCCCCAGCGTTCAGGCCAGTCGTTTCCAAGTCAATGATCGCGAACGGTGTTTCCTGAATAGAGCGATTGAGTACTCCGGCCATCAAAGTCCTCCGCTTGGCCGGATAGTACATGAAGAGATAGCTAGTCGAATAACTTAAATTGTTTTTTCTTTGTGCCGCCCCTTTTCGGTGGCGACGATTTGGGCTTGGGAGAGTCCACAGCGCCTGCGGCTACGCCCGACGACTTCTTTTGGGGTTTTAGCTTCTTTGATTCCATGGAGCTATTGGCCTTGGGCTTTTCAATCTGCTTACTCGTCTTCTTGCCTTTCGATGTCTTGGCGATTAACTCATGAAATTGCGCCTCAGTTAGTACCGGAACGCCTAGGCTCAAAGCACGACCATGTTTCGATCCAGGATCAGTACCGACCACAACAAAGCTCGTACTGCGGCTGACGGAAGAGCCTGTCTGGCCGCCATGACTCTTCACTAGGGCTTCAGCTTCCTCTCTGGTTGCCCTAGATAATTGACCCGTGAACACAAACGTCTTCCCTGCGAGTTTCGTGCTTCTAGTAGTCGCAGCTTCCTCTCGCATATCTAAGCCAGTATCTTTAAGTTTTCTGATTACCGCCCTATTAGCATCTTCAGAAAAGAATTCACGAATGCTAGCAGCTACTTTTGGTCCGACCTCGTTAACCTCAGCGAGCGTTTCCTCACTAGCTTCCATTAGCCTATCCATAGCGCCAAAGTGTGCGGCCAGTAATTCAGCGGTACGCTCCCCGATGAACCGGATTCCCAGGGCATAGATAAGCCGCGAGAGACCTCTGTTCCTACTGTTCCGAATTTCGGTTAGGAGATTTTCTGCAGCCTTTGCAGCCATCTTTCCAGGCTCAACCAAGTCTTGCAACTCATTTCGGAGTTCCTCGCCTTGCAGCTCTTCGAGAGCCTGGGTCTCCTTCGTGAGAGTGGATTCCCTTTCGTCTAGTTCATCCGCCAAACCCCTATTGGTCGGATCTCGGAGCCAAGCTGCTATGGCCTTGCCTTTCGTGGAACTCATGCCCGCCTTCACTAACTGGTCCACCGATGCTTGCCTAACCGATGAGAGCGAACCGAAAAAACTGACTATCGACTCTGCAGTTTTGGTATCCAATCCACGAATCTTCAACCTGCGTAGGACGCGCACGAGTGCGGCACGTCTCCTCTCAACCAAGAACGATCTCACCTCCCAAGTTGACTTCAAGCTCCTACGAACAGCCTCATCGACGTCTCGCCTCTCAAAAGCGTAGAACTCAGAAACCCTGGGAATAAGGTCCTGTGTCTGTAGTCGATATAGGTCAGCAAGGTCCTTTACGATCTCTTTCTTCACCAGCCGAGCAACGACCACAGCACCGAGGCCGTCGATATTCATGGCGTGACGTCCGGCAAAATGCAGCAACGACTCTTTGCGCTTGGCCGGGCAGGCAGAGTTCACGCAGCGGTACGCCACTTCCTCGGGGTCCTTGTGGATTCCGCTGCCGCACACCGGGCACTTCGACGGAATACGGAACGGGCGGCGCTCCTTCCCTTCCTTCACGACTTTCACTACGTGCGGAATCACTTCGCCCGCGCGTTCGATCAGCACGGTGTCGCCGATGTGCACGCCCAGCCGCTCGACCTCGTCCATGTTGTGGAGCGTCGAGCGGCTCACGGTGACGCCGCCGACCTGCACCGGCTCCAACACGGCCACCGGCGTCAACGCGCCGGTGCGCCCTACCTGCACGCGGATGTCGTTGACCACGGTGGTCTCTTGCCGCGCGGGATACTTGTAGGCGATGGCCCAGCGCGGCGCTTTGGCAGTGAACCCCAGCTCCGCCTGCTGCGCGATGGAGTCCACTTTGACGACGATGCCGTCAATCTCATATGGCAGCTTCTCGCGCTTCGATTCCCACTTCTCGCAGCAGCGGATCACCTCCTCGATGCCATGGCACAGCGTCCAGTCGCGATTCGCCTTGAACCGCAGCACTGCAAGCCCCTCCAGGGCTTCCGTGTGGCGCTTCATCGGCTCGCGGCCGTCCACCAGCAGCATGTAGGGGTAGAAGTCGAGCTGGCGCGAGGCCGTAATCGCCGGGTCGAGCACGCGCACCGATCCGGCCGCCGTGTTGCGCGCATTCATGTAGCGCTTCAGGCCTTGCGCTTCCTGCTGGCGGTTCAACTCTTCGAACGCCTTGCGCGTCATGATGACTTCCCCGCGGACCTCAAAGCTGCGCGCGACCCCTAGCTTCTTGAGCGCCGCAGAGTCCACCGCCAGCGGGATGGAGCGAATCGCGCGGACATTCGCGGTAACGTCTTCTCCGTTGGTGCCGTCGCCGCGCGTCACCCCGCGCGCGAGTCGCCCATCCTCATACTGTAGCGACAGGCTCAAGCCGTCGAACTTGTGCTCCGCCACGTACTCCAGGTTTTCGCGCCCGAGCAATTCGCGCGCCCGCCGGTCAAACTCGCGTAGCTCGTCGTAGCTGTACGCGTTATCGAGGCTCATCATCGCGCGCGTGTGGCGTACCGTGACAAAGCCCTCGCGCGGCTGCCCGCCCACGCGCTGCGACGGCGAATCCGGCGTGATCAGTCTGGGGTGCTCGGCTTCCAGTCGCTTCAGCTCGTTCATCAGGACGTCGAACTTCGCGTCGGAAATTTCCGGATCGTCGAGCACGTAATATCGGTGTTCGTGGAAGCGAATCTTTTCGCGCAGCTCTTCGATCTGCCGGGCAGCGGATTTGGCGGGGGCTTTGCTCATCAGGAACGGAGCGCAATGCGCAGCAGGGTCATCACCACGCGCTATTATACAATGCGCGGGACGATGGCCATGGAGGGCACAACCCAGGTGGCTCCTTCCAGCAATCTGCATGCAGGGACTGTGATCTCCTCACCGGACCTTCCTCGCATCGACCGTATTCGCAACGCTGTCATCATCTTCAACCCCACCGCCGGACGCCGCCGCCACCTCCGCATGGAGCACC
>CAZITU010000136.1:0-5960 GCA_964542245.1 uncultured Nitrospirales bacterium
GTTTCGGGGGCAGTCCGGGGATGCGCGTGTCTCCACTCATGGACGGAATTCCTTTAAGCGACAAGCCGTTACGAATCATTGCATCCTACTTTAGGGGGCTTCGGTGTGTCAAGCGAATCATCGCAAGGAGACGCGCGAAAACCCAGGAAGGATCAGTGGTTTAGAGGGGTAGGCCCAATGATGATTCTACCCCGTAGGTCAATGGGACTACGGTGAAGTAGGGGCACGGCATGCCGTGCCTCTACCGTTTTGCCTTTTCCTCTCGTCGCGTTGTCACATAGACGATGCCTATCAACTACGATCCGGATAAACACGCTCGTCGTTCCATTCGCCTACGAGGATACGACTATACCCTCCGAGGGGCATATGCCGTTACGCTGTGCATCTACCAACGGGAATGTATCTTGGGCGTTGTGGTCAACGGCGAGATGATCAGCAACGAATTGGGGCGTCTTGTAAAAGCATGTTGGGAGGAAATCCCGGCGCATTTTTCTGATACTGTCTTGGATATGTTTGTGGTGATGCCCAACCATGTACACGGGATCATCGTGTTGAGGGATTCCCCAAACACAGGAACGAAACAGGACACCACACCACACGCCGAATCCTTCGGCAGACCCGTGTCTGGTTCATTGCGTACACTCATCCGTTCTTTCAAGTCCGCTACCACCAGACGCATCAACAAAACACGGAACACGCCAAACATGCCGGTCTGGCAGCGGAATTATTACGAACACATTATTCGCAATGAAAATGCCCTTCACAGGATGCGTGAATATATAGCCCTTAATCCCTTACGCTGGCATGAGGATTCGGAGAATCCGCAGCACCGGTAGGGGCACGGCATGCCGTGCCCCGACAGAACACGGGCTGAACCGCAATGCAGGGCCACGGCCTAACCGAGACCTATCGCCCCAGCGCCTGCGCGCCTTGGAGGATGAACGGCGCCCAGAGGCCGGGCGGGGCGAAGCCGTTGTATTGAGCCTTGATTTCTTTGATCGTCTCTAATTGCGCTTGGCGCAGCGCTTCTGCCGGTGGCAGTTTCCGGAGGTTCTGGTAAAAGGCTTTCATCTGATTGGCTGTGATCTCGTCGCTGACCGGCCAAAGGCTCATCATCAGGTCCCTGGCCCCTGCAAACGCAGCCCGGATCGGACAAGAGGGTTCTCGTCCGGATACTACTGCCCCTGGGGTTTCTCTTTGATCGACTGCGCCCGCTGGTACAGGGCTTCTGCCTTCGCAGAATCCCCCATGGCCTGATACAGCGCTGCCAGGTCGTTGAAACTCTTCGCCACTTTCGGATGCGCGGGTCCCAGCGCCTTCTCCCGGATCGCCAGTGCCCGTTGCGCCAATGGGATCGCTTCGGCATATTTCCCGGCCTGGTAGAGTTTCACTACTTGCTGGTTTAACGACTTGGCTTCATCCAACTCCTGCTGGCCGGAGACTGGAGCAACATTCAGAACAAGCGTGAAGGCGCTAGCACACAATAGAGGTACGAAGAATTTTGGCAGGATTTTCACGCGGCCGATGCTACGCTGCACCCTGGGGCGAGTCAAGAATTTGACCGCCTCTCACCCTGGCCCTCTCCCCATCGGAATAGGGCGAGGGGAGGGGCACGGCATGCCGTGCCCCTACAGATAGGGCAGGCACAGGGGCCTGCCCCTACCGTTTAATGGCTGCGGGTCAGCGCGGCGGCCAGCAGCAGAATCACGATTCCCAGGAGCAGGTTGAACCGGCCGACCCAAGGGGCCAGCGTCACCATCAACAGATCGGTGCCGGTCGGAGGCAGCCGATCGCGGGACTGGGCCCGTCACTCATGCGCGGACGTTTTCGCCAATTACCTGTCCTTCCAATATGCAGGCCGGCGACGCCCGTGCGCAACGGCGACGATTTGGATGACGGCGTCGCGTTCCCGGTAAACCACGGAAAAAGGGAATCTGTGCAGAAGATACCGCCGAGTTCCGTGGGAATGTTTGGGCCAGCGACCCGGCTCCTCGGTGATTTGCTGGATGGCGTGGTCGATTTCGGCTACAAGAGCGTTCGCAGCAGCTTCGCTGCGGGCCTGATACCATTCCCGTGCGGCGACCGCCTCGGTGACGGCCTCCGGGTGGAATTCCACCGAACGCGGGGGCATTCGTTAGTGCCCGGCGATCCTTCGGCGGGCTTCGGCCCAGGGAATCGGTTGTACTCTCGAATCGTCGAGCTCCTGGACGCGCCGGGCAAGTTCCACCTCCCAGGCAGCTTGAGAATCTTCGTCCAGCGACACGTCCAAGCTTTCAAGAAGCGACCCGGCAAGAGCGGCGCGAGCTTCTGGGGGGAGCTTCAAGGCGTCTTCTAGGAGCTTCGTGGCATCGGGATTCATAATCTTATTTTAGCAGGGGTGCGTTTCGATTGCACGTCCAGCCCCTCACCCTGGCCCTCTCCCCATCGGAATAGGGACGAGGGGAGGGGCACGGCATGCCGTGCCCCTACAGATAGGGCAGGCACGGGGGCCTGCCCCTACCGTTTAATGGCTCCTGGTCAGGGCGGCGGCCAGCAGGAGAATCACGATCCCCAACAGAAGGTTGAGCCGCCCGACCCAAGGTGCCAGCGTCACCATCAGTTGATCGGTCCCGATCGGCGGCAACCCGTCGCGCGACAGCGCCCGTCCCGCGCGAGGGCCGATCACAAAGTCGTGCACCACGCCCAGGACTACCAAGACGACGACCAACCCCAGCTTGATATGGAGCACCTTTTGGTACGGAGACCCCGGTGTCTGGCTCCCGTAGTACGCCACATTGCCGATCCCGGTGAGGATCAAGATGCCGATGCACGCCCAGACCAGACCTCTGAAGCGACGGGCCATCGCCCGGAACAGATCTCTTCGGAGAAGCGGGGAGTCAACATGACGCAGGACTGGGACGGCGACCAAGGACAGGAAGAGCATGCCGCCGATCCAGATCACGGCGGCCAGGATGTGCAGCCACACGAGCAGGAAAGGCCACATTGGCGCAGCGTAGCATCGAATCCGGCATGCCGCAAGGAGCCTGTCGCAGAATCCCGGCCGGACTGCCGGCTTGACAAACCTCCGGATGCTCTCCTAGTATCCGCCCATGTCGAACGGGCCGGATATCTGCGCAATCGAGAGCATGAAAGATGTGTGGGAGTGCTATCGAGGCGAACTCGCCGCCGTCGAGGATCAGATTCGCCAGAACCTGGATTCGAAGGTCGCGCTCGTCAACACCGTTTCGGCCCACATCCTCAGCAGCGGGGGAAAGCGGATCCGCCCGCTCCTCTTGATCCTGAGCGCCCGCCTGGCCGGCTATGCCGGCCGCGAAGACATCCTCCTGGCCAGTCTGGTCGAGTACATCCACACCGCCACGCTCCTGCATGATGACGTCATTGACCATGCCGATTTGCGTCGCGGGAAGAGGACGGCCCGGGGGCTTTGGGGCAACCAGGTCGCGATCCTCGTCGGCGACTACCTCTATTCGAAAGCGATTTGCCACATCGTGGGGTTCCGCAACCAGGATGTGAACGAGTGCCTCTCCGAAGCGTGCCGCAAGATGGCCGAGGGGGAGCTGATGCAGCTCTCCTATAAGGATCACGACGCGCTCTCCGAGCGTGAATACCTGAGGATCGCGGAATACAAGACCGGCGCCTTGATCGCCGCGGCGTGCCGCATGGGCGCGGTGGTCGCCGACGCCGATCCGGCGCACCGAGAGGCCTTGTTCCGGTTCGGCCAAGCCCTCGGAGTGGCCTTCCAGGTGGCGGACGACACCCTTGACTACGCGGCCCAGCGGGAGTCGCTTGGAAAATTGCTGGGGAAAGATCTGGGCGAAGGCTACGTCACCTTGCCCCTCCTCCATCTGAAAACGCATTGCACGGAGGCCGAGCGGAGACGGCTCGCGGAGGTGATGGAGAACAAGGACGCCGTCAACGGCGAGCTGGCGTGGATCCTATCGTTGATGGAACAGTACGGTTCAATCGGCTACGCGATGGCGACGGCGCGGAGATTCATTGAGTCGGCCAAGGTGCATCTGGAATCGTTCGAGGACTGCGTGCACAAGCGGGCCCTGCACGTTGTGGCGGACTACATGGTGTCGCGCGACCATTGATCGAGCGGTTCGGCGCGAGATGGCCGACGCCTCTTTTCAGACTCATCCCTTCGTGCAGCTTGCGATCGACGCCATCGCGGCCTATGTCCAGGACTTTTTCTTTATCACGCCCCCCGAGAGCCTGCTGGAGCAGTTCCCGGACTTGCGCCGGAGAGCCGGCGTGTTCGTGTCGCTCAAGAAACGAGGGGAATTGCGCGGCTGCATCGGCACGATCGAACCGGCTCAGGCAAACATCGCCCTGGAGATCGTCGAGAACGCCATCGGTGCGGCATTGCGAGACCCCCGGTTCCGGCCGCTCGAAGAAGGGGAGCTCTTGGAGCTGGCGGCCTCCGTTGACATTCTGAGGCCGCCGGAGCGAGTGCTGGGGATGGAGGAACTGGACGTGCAGCGGTTCGGGGTGATCGTGAGGTCCGGAATCAGGCGCGGGTTGCTGCTGCCTGATATTGAAGGAATCAGATCGGTGGACGAACAAGTGGCGATCGCGCGCAAGAAGGGCGGGATCGGCGAAGGCGATGTCATTGAACTGTATCGGTTTGAGGTCGAGCGGTATTTCTAGTAGGGGCACGGCATGCCGTGCCCCTACGATTTAAAAATCGGAGAAGATCATGGCCGAGGTTCTTCCGTTTCGTGGCGTTCTGTATGATCCGGCAAGGGTAGGCGATGTGGCCTGCCTGGTGGCCCCGCCATACGATGTGATCGGGCCGGCCGAGCAAGCGGCGCTCTATGCCCGTCATCCGAACAACGTCGTCCGGCTGGAACTAGGTCAGGAGCAGCCGGAGGACGGGCCGGCCGACAATCGGTACACGCGGGCCAAGCGGTTCCTCGAAGATTGGCTGAAAAGGGGGGGCCTCCGGCGAGACGACCGGCCGGCGATCTACCTGTATTCGATTGAATACCGGCTGCGCTCCGGCCGGATGCGGACCATGCGGGGGTTTCTCGCCCTGGTTGCGCTGGAGGAGTTCGGCACCGGCCGCATCTTCCCCCACGAGAACACCCGCGCGGCGGCCAAGTCGGATCGGTACCGGCTTCTGGAGACTTGCCGCAGCAATTTCAGCCCGATCTTCTCGCTCTATTCCGATGTCGAAGGCCGAATCATCCAGTTGTTGGAGAAGGCGGTGAACCGGGAGAAGCCGCGTCTCGCCATCGCGGACGATGACGGCGTCCGGCACCGGCTCTGGACCGTGGAGGATCCGATGGTCATCGGCGAGGTCGGCGCCTCGATGAAGCCACGGCCTCTGTTCATTGCGGACGGCCACCATCGCTACGAATCGGCGCTGCGATACCGAAACGCGCAGCGGGCAGGTCGTGGGAAAGGCGGCGGGCCGCTTCCTTCCGATCTGGTCCTGATGTATTGTTCGAATCTCGACGATGCGGGGTTGACCATTCTGCCGACGCACCGCCTGGTCCCGGCGCCCGCGCCGTGTCCGATGGCCGAGCTCCGCCGGCGCCTGACGGAGACGTTCACGCTGGAGGCCTTCCCTTTCACGAAGGAGACGGAGCCGGCGGCCCGCGCGCGGTTGTTGAACGCGCTGCACGCGGCGCAATCTTCCCCCGCGCACGCGATGGGGCTCGTCGCGCGCGCGGAGCTTCGATATGACCTGCTCACCCTCAACCCGGCAGGCCTCGCAAAGGTGGGCCCTTCCGCCCGCGAGCGGCTGGATGTCTCCATCCTTCAGCAGTTGGTCCTCCACGAGGCGCTGCGGATGACGCCGCAGGATGAAGAACGCCTTGTCTACATCAAGGATGAGAAAGAGGTGCTGGCCGCTATTGCCCAGGGCGAGGGCGAGCTGGCGATCCTGCTCAATCCTCCGAAGATCACCGAGGTCAAGGACGTCGCCCGCGCCGGCGACCGCATGCCCCACAAGT
>CAZITU010000137.1:0-5948 GCA_964542245.1 uncultured Nitrospirales bacterium
GAGCAGCTGACTCTTAATCAGCGGGCCGCAGGTTCGATCCCTGCACGGCCCACCATCTTTTCAATAGGTTATTGTGCGGCCAGTGGTGAGGAAGAAACACGTGCCTTTTCGTACGAGGTGTGCTATACAGTAACCATCCTTAGCTGGAGGGTCTGGTATGAAGCTTGGCGCTGTCGGCCTGGTGGTGATGTGCGGCGTGCTCATCGGGTGCAGCTCGTGGATCCCGACGGTTGCGAACAACGGCGTCAATTACGGCATCAACATCGGCCGGGCGATCTCTGCCGACCGCTCTGTTTTCAACGTTCTGGATGATTTGAGCATCAAGAACACAATCAACAACGCCCTTTTCGACGAAGCGCTCCTGCTGGATATCAGCACCGACGTCTATCAAGGCATGGTGATGCTGACGGGGTCCGTCGAGGACGCGACGACCCGGCAGAAGGCAGAAGATCTGGCCCGCAAGGTCGACGGTGTCCGGGAGCTTTACAATGATATTCAGGTCACGGATGAGAGTTGGTTGAAGTCCTTCCCTAAGGACCTGCTGATCGAGAACACGCTGGCGGCCCGAATGGTGTTGGCGGCGGGAGTGAGTTCGGTCAACTATCAACTGCGGGCGGCGAGCGGTGTCGTCTACGTCATGGGCATAGCCAAAAGCCGGGCCGAACTCGATCAGGTGATCGCGCTCGCCCGCGTGAGCGGCGCGCGCAAGATCGTCAGCCACGTGTTCCTCACGGAACACATTATTCTGGACGGGGCACCCGAGACGACGGCCGGAGCGAACGTGGAATCTGAATCAGTGAAGGCCGGAGACGAACCAGCGAGGGCGGGCGCCCAAACGGACGAAGTGAAAGCCAAGCCCGACGCGAATAGGGCGAAGAGGAAGCCGGTTGCCCTTTCGACACCTCCCCGGACTGCTGCTCCCTAATCCCCTCACAGTTCGCCTTACGCCCGTTTCCATCGTCCCTCTCGACCAACTATCCGTGTCCAAATCTCAAGCGGGGCAGGACGGTACACAGTTTAGGAGTTCTCGTTCTTGTCGTTTTGACGGAAGGCGCTTGCGAGAGACCGGCGACGGGGACGATAGGGGGGAGCGGACTGGACGAACCGGGAACGCGGAAGACTCGTTTCAGAAGTCGAAAGACAACCCACCGACGAAATGGTGCGCGTCGTAATCACCTTGCCCTCGGAAAAAACCGGCGGTGGTCGGTCCTTCTGCTTGAACCGTCGTATGGGTGAATTTGTATTCAGTAAAAACAGACAGGTGCTGATTCAAAAAGAAGCGGATTCCGGCCAGAGCGTTCAGGCCCCACGAAGTGTCAGAGAAGGACCCTTGCTCGTTGGAGGCATGAGCAAAAAAAACTGCGGGCCCTGCGCCGACGTAAGGGTGTACTTGCGTACCCGTGTAACGTAAAATCCCGTTCAGCGCGACGGTGGTCATGCGAAAATGAGCGCCAGGCGCCACTACAGACCCACTCACGGACAGCTCTTGAATATGGGGAGTCGTTGTAAACGTTTCGAGTTCGAAGCCGACCCAGGGCACCTGCGCGTTGAAAATACCCAATTTCGCCCCATAAACGACGGAAGTCTTCAATGACAAATCGCTAATGCTACCGCTCAACGATCCTAGGGATCCACTCAAATCATTCAAATCTTGAGGGAGAGTGACGCCCCCGAACAGGGCGGCGTACATCTCGAACCCTGCCAGGGGGTTGCTGACAAGGCGGCTACTTCGGTCTACGGCCGGAGCCGGAGAAGAGGGCTTTGTAGCAGGGGGGGGCGGGCGGTGTGTCGCCAGATCCTCCTCCGAAGGGGTCGTAATCCTGGGGTCCGTAAGGTGTTTGGCTTGGGCCGTGGATGCGATGAGAAGCGTTGCGCCGAGCAAGGCCAGCATGAGGAGTAATGCTCTTGTCTTCGCAAGTCGCATCCCTACCACTAGGCCTGGAGCCAGCATAGGGGTGCCACCATACGCAGGAATTCATGCGATGTCAAGATACAAGACGCGTTCCGATGGCCCAGTATCCGATTCTTCCGTAAATCAAGGGAGCTTGAGACTTTTCTTGCTTACCGCAGCGGCAGGATCGCGCTCTGGGCCACTTGGACGAGCTGGTCGGGGAAGATGCCGAGAAATACCACCCCGGCGGCGGTCACGAGGAGGACCGCGATCACGGCAGGCGAGGCGACGAGCCGCACGCCGTACCCGGATGTTCCGGCCGCCTCGCCGGGGTCCCTCATGTACATCACCATGACCACGCGGATATAAAAGTAGGCCGACACGGCGGCGAAGATGACCGCCAGGACCGCCAGCCAGGTCATCTGCGCGCCCACGGCCGCCATGAAGATGTAGAACTTGGCGATGAATCCCGCCGTCGGCGGGATGCCCGCCAGCGAGAACATGAAGAGCAGCATGACGAGGGCCGCCCACTTGTTGCGTTTGGCCAGGCCGGTGAAATCATCAATCTCGTCCCCTTCCAGCCCGCCTCTCCTGAGCATCGTCACGACGGTGAAGGCGCCCAGGTTCATGAAGGCGTAAAGCGCCAGATAGAGCATGACGCCGGCCACGCCGGCGGCGTCGGCGACAACGAGCCCGATGAGCGCATAGCCCGCGTGGGCGATGCTGGAGTAGGCCAGCATGCGCTTGATGTTGGTCTGGACGATTGCGACGACGTTGCCGAGAATCATGGTTGCAATGCACACCACCAGGAGCACCATCTGCCAATCCGCCTTGATCCCGCCGAGGGCCTCCATGAAGACCCGCACGAAGGCCCCGAAACTGGCGGCCTTGGATGCAACGGCCATGTAGGCCGTCACCGACGTGGGCGACCCCTCGTAGACGTCCGGAGTCCACATGTGGAAGGGGACGGCCGCAACCTTGAACCCGAACCCCACGATCAAGAGGATCACGGCCAGGAGCAGGACCGGGTCGCCGGCCGGAAGACCCCCGATGCCTTCCCGAATGCCCGCGAGCGTGGTGCTGCCGGTGCGGCCGAAGAGGAGCGAGATGCCGTACAGGAGGATGCCGGAGGAGAGCGAACCCAGGATGAAGTACTTCGCGGATGCTTCCAGCGAGCGCCGCTCAAATCGCTTGAAGCCGGCCATTACATACAGTGAGATGGACATCAGCTCCAGGCCGAGATAGATGACGAGCAAATCCGTCCCGGACACCATCACCATCATGCCGGAGAGGGACAGCAGGATGAAGGCATAGAACTCCGCCAGATCAATTTCTTCCAGCTTCAGGTGCGCCTTGGCGAGCAGGATGACGAGCGCCGCGACGAGAATCAGCAGCAGCTTCCAGAAGGTCCCATAGGCGTCGAGAATATACAGCCCGCTGAAGGCGGAATGTGTCAGGCCCATGAACCAGTAACTCGTGACGAAGGCGGCCCCCAGGGTGGCCAGGCTCAGATAGGCGAGGCGGTCCTTTCGGTCGGCTGCCGTCAAGGGGTCCAGGATCAGCACGAGGCAGCCCGCCGTCATCACCAGGAGCTCGGGAAGGATGGCGAGGAGGTCGCCGGGCGACACGACGGTCATGGCTGGCCTCCGGGGAGGCCGTTGAGGGCGCCGACGGCGATCGGGAGCAAGTCCTTGCCCCGGTCCATCAGCTCGAGCACATGCGCCACGCTCGCGTGCATGGGCGTCAGGAACGGGTTCGGGAAGAACCCGATCCAGAAGATCAGAATCACCAACGGCACCAGAGTGGCCATCTCGCACCAGTTCAGGTCTCCGAGCCGCGCGGTCTTGTCGGTGGGGACGCCGAAGACGATCCGTTGCACCATCCAGAGGAGGTAGACCGCCGCCAGGATGATGCCCAGGGTCGCCACGGCTGCAACGGTCTTGTTGACCAGGAAGCTGCCGACGAGCACCAGGAACTCGCCGACGAAGCTGTTCGTTCCGGGAAGGCCGAGCGAGGACAAGGACAAGATCACCAAGCAGGTGGCGTACCGGGGCATCGGCTTCGCCAGCCCGCCGTTGTCGGCGATCAGCCGGCTGTGCGTTCGTTCATAGGCCAGCCCGACGCACAGGAAAAGGCCGCCGGTCGTGATGCCGTGGTTGAGCATCTGGAGGAGCGCGCCCTCCACCCCCTGGGTATTGAAGACGAAGATGCCCAACGTCACGAAACCCATGTGGCTGACGCTGGAGTACGCGATGAGCTTCTTGAGGTCGTTTTGGGCCAGGGCCATGTAGGCCCCGTAGAGGATGGCGATGAGCGAAAGCGTCAGGACGACGGGGGTAAAACGGATGGCCGCGTCGGGGACCATCGGCAGGCTGAATCGCAAGAACCCATATGCCCCCATCTTCAGAAGCACGCTGGCCAGGATCACGCTGCCCGCAGTGGGGGCTTCGACGTGGGCGTCCGGCAGCCAGGTATGGAACGGAAACATGGGGACCTTGACGGCGAAGGCGGCGAAGAAGGCCCAGAAGAGCCAGGCCTGCAGCGTGTCGCTGTGAGGGACGCGGCTCAGGGCCTGGATGTCGAACGTGTGGCCACCTTGGACGAACAGCACGATGATGGCCACCAGCAGCAGGAGACTGCCGGCGAGGGTATAGAGGAAAAACTTGACCGCGGCGTAGATCCGATTCGGGCCGCCCCAGACCCCGATGAGCAGGTACATGGGAACCAGCATGGCCTCCCAGAAAACGTAGAAGAGGACGAAGTCCAAGGCGCAGAAGACCCCCACCATCGCGGTCTCCATGACCAGCAGCGTGATCATGAACTCCCGGACGCGGGTCTTGATGGCCGTCCAGGAGCACACCACGCAGATCGGCGTGAGCAGCGTCGTGAGCAGGATCAGCCATAGGCTGATGCCGTCAATACCGACGGCATAGCGGATCGGCGGGGCGGTGATCCACTGGACCACCTCGGCGAACTGCATCCGGTGCGTCGCAGGATCGAACCAGGCATAGAGCAGCAGGGAGAGGGCGAACTCGAGGCCGGCCGTCCAGAAGGCGACGTGTTTGACCGCGGTCTCATCCCTGAACATGGCCATCATCGCCACGCCCAGCACCGGCAGGAAGATTACCAGCGTGAGCAGGTGGGGCAGCGCGGTCGTATTGAGGATGACGTCTTGCATCAGAACCACAGATAGACTCCGAGAATCACCACGGCTCCCAGGGCCATGGCCAGCGCGTAATGTTGCACCTCGCCGCTCTGGACCAGTCGCAGGGACCGGCTCCAGAGCGCCACCGCCGCGGCGACTCCGTTCACGGCTTTGTCAATCAAGGCCACATCCATCTGTCTCCATAAGAAGGCGGCCGCGTCCACCGTGGGCTGCACGACCGTCTTGTCATAGAGTTCGTCCACGTACCACTTGTTGAATGAAAGGGCATAGGCTTGCCGCCATTGCTGCGCGAGCCGTTCGGGAAGACCCGGGTTTCGGACGTAAACGTGATACGCGGCGGCGATCCCGCCGAGTCCCATGAAAGTGGCGGCGATCATGATGCCGAGGGCTGCCGGTCCTCCGTGGTGGGCCTCGACTCCACCGGGGCTCGGAAGGACCGGGGCGATAAAGCCGGGGATGCCCAGATAGCCGGCGGCGACGGAGAGGATGGCAAGGACCATCAACGGGACGGTCATCGTCTTTGACGGTTCGTGAATGTGGCCGGCATGGTGATGGTCAACCCTCGACTCGCCCCAGAAGGCGACGAACACGAGGCGGAAACTGTAGAACGCCGTGAGAAACGCCGTGATCAGCCCGACGATCGCCAGGGCCTTGCCCAGTACACCGGCCGACCACGCTCCCAGGAGAATTTCATCCTTGCTGAAGAAGCCTGCGGTCAGCGGGAATCCGGCGAGGGCGAGCGAGCCGATCACCATGGTCCAATAGGTGACCGGGAGCTTGTCCTTGAGACCCCCCATCCGGCGCATGTCCTGTTCGTGGTGGAGCGCGATGATGATCGAGCCGCAGCAGAGGAACAGCAGGGCTTTGAAGGCCCCGTGGGTCAGGAGGTGG
>CAZITU010000138.1:0-5898 GCA_964542245.1 uncultured Nitrospirales bacterium
GGCGGCTCGAACTTGAGCTCTTTGCCGTCCGCCGTCTTCAGCGTGCCGTGCACCGGATCGAACGTGAGGTCGCCTGCAAAGGCATAGGCGGTCACAATCTCAGGGCTTGTAAGGAAGGACATCGTCTCGTTGAGGCCGTCGTTTCGGCCGGGAAAGTTCCGATTGAACGAACTCACGATCGAATCCACGCGCCCCTTGACCGCGTCCGCCCGCTTCCACTGGCCGATACACGGCCCGCAGGCGTTGGCCAGCACGGTCCCGCCCATCTGCTCGAAGGTCTCCATAAAGCCGTCGCGTTTCATCGTGTGGAAGATCCGCTCGGAGCCCGGCGTGACGAGGAACGGCGTCTTGGCCTTGAGACCGGCCTTCAAACCTTGCCGCGCGATATGGGCCGCCCGCCCGATGTCCTCGTAGGACGAGTTCGTGCAGCTTCCGATCAGTGCCGCCTTGAGCTCGACCGGATAGCCCTTCTCCTTGGCCTCGGCCGCCATCCTGGAGATCGGCCTGGCAAGGTCCGGCGAGTGCGGCCCGACCACGTGCGGCTCCAGCGTGGAGAGGTTGATCTCGACGACCTGATCGAAATATTTCTCCGGCGATTGCAGCACCTCGGGGTCCGCCGTGAGCAGCTCGCGCTTGGCTTCGGCCAGCTCGGCGATGTCGGTGCGGTCCGTCAGGTTCAGGTACGCGACCATCTTCTGGTCGAAGGGGAAGATCGAGGTCGTGGCGCCCAGCTCGGCCCCCATGTTGGTGATGGTCCCTTTGCCGGTCGCGCTGATGCTCTCGGCGCCGGGGCCGAAGTATTCGACGATCTTGTTCGTCCCGCCCTTCACGGTCAGCAGGCCGCAGATGTACAGGATCACGTCCTTGGGCGAGGCCCAGCCCTGCAGCTTGCCGGTCAGGCGAACGCCGATCAGCTTCGGGTGCAGCACCTCCCACGGCAGACCCGCCATGACTTCGCCGGCATCCGCGCCGCCGACCCCGACGGCCAGCATCCCCAGCCCGCCGCCGTTCGGTGTGTGTGAGTCGGTCCCGATGATCAGCCCGCCGGGAAACGCATAGTTCTCCAGCACCACCTGGTGGATGATGCCGGCCCCGGGCTTCCAGAACCCGATGCCGTATTTTTTCGCCGAGGAGGCCAGGAAGTTATAGACTTCCTTGTTCTCGTCAATGGCGCGAAGCAAGTCTTTCTCGGCGCCCGTCTGGGCCCGGATCAGGTGATCGCAATGGATCGTGCTCGGCACCGCCACCGTCTTCTTGCCGGCCTGCATGAACTGCAGCATGGCCATCTGCGCCGTCGCGTCCTGCATCGCCACGCGATCAGGCCGCAAGGCCAGCATGGCCTTGCCCCGGTCCCAGACCTGCGAGTCGAAATTATCGGCGTGCGAGACGAGGATCTTCTCGCTCAACGTGAGGGCCCGCCCGAATTTCTTGCGGGCCTTCGCCATCGTCCCAGGCATGGACGCGTAGAGTTCTTTTGCTATTTCAAGTGACATCTTGGAATCCCCACATCACCGTGTCGTTATTTCAAGGGCGGCACTTCCCGCCGCTTGGGGGCCGCGTAGTTGACCAGGTAGTCGAAGAGACGGATGAGACGGCTCTCCTGACGCTTCTGGTCCACCCAGTGGCCGATCAACCCGATCGTTCGGGACAGAATGAAAAAGCCGTTGAGGCTGTCCACCGGGAACCCGATGTCCACCAGCACCGCCGCCATGGTCCCATCCACGTTCAAAATCAGGTTCTCTTTCTTGGCGGAGGTGACCTTCTCGATCTCCAGCGCAAAGTCCAGGTGCGGCGTCGGAACGCCCAGGCCCTTCACGTAGGAGACCAACTCCTTCACGCGCTTGTCCGGGTTCCGGACGCTCTTGACCCGATGGCCGATGCCGGGAACCGGGCCCACGTTCTTTTTCATGTAAGCCAGGAAGTCATCCACCGTCATCTTGTTGTCCACCGCATGCTTGAACCAGCGGCCGGCATCGGTCACGGCGCCGCCGAAGCGGGGGCCGATCATGATGAGCCCGGCCGCCACCGCCTGCGACATGCCGATCCCGGCACAGGCGGCGATGATGGTGCCCAGCGCGCCGCTCACGCAGGGGCCGTGGTCGGCCGAGAGCATCATGATGCGCTTGATAATCTCCGCCTCCTGCTTCGAGATCAACCGCTTGTCCCAGAGCAAGCCGATCACGTGCGGGATCTCGTAGCCCTTGTTGATGAGCTCGGACGCCGCGTACCCGTCGTAGCAGGGCTCGTCGCCGCGGTCGTCGCTGATCGTGGTCTTAATCAGCGGCGCGACCATGACCTCGCCTGCTTTCATTCCCTCCTCTATCGTCTTCGGGAGCTTCGGCAGATCGGCCGGGCTCAAGTCCGGAATCGGTCGCACCTGACCGGACTTGACGAGATCCTCATACACCTGCTTGATCGCCGGACCCAGCGCCCCGAACGTATCGGGCACGATCGCGCCGGCCTTCTTGAAGGCCTCGGCCTTGGACCGGGCCGAGCCTTCCCCCTTCAGCCCTTCCTTCGCCCCGGCGTGCCCGAACTTCATGCCCTTGGGCAGGCTTTCCTGGCAGAACCCGGACACCACCGCCAGCAGCTTGATCCGCCGCTTCGTGGCGCCGTACCAATCGGCAGCGCGCTCTTCCAAGTTCCCACCCATCTCGCCGACGATGACGACCGCCTTGGTCTGCGGGTCCTGCTCGAATTTCTCCAGGTAGGTGACGTAGTCGGTGCCGGGATAGGCGTCCCCGCCGATCCCGATCGCCGTGGTGATGCCGTCGGCGAACTGCGAGCAGATCCAGATGATCTCGTTCGACAGACCGCCGGACTTGGTGATGACCCCGAATGACCCCTCACGGTACAGCTTGCAGGCGACCAGGTTATCGAACGCGCCGCCGATCACGCCCAGCCGGCACGAGCCCGCCGAGACAACGCCGATGGACGAGGGGCCGTTGAAGACCTTGCCGAGCTTCGTCGCGTGCCGGGCCAGCAGCTTGGCGTCACGCTCCGGCACCCCTTCGGTGATCATGGAGACGGTCTGGATCTTGGCGTCGTTGAGCGCCTCCATCCCTGCCGCGCAGGCCCGGTCGGCGCCGATGTAGACCAGGCTGGTGTTGATTTGCGGGTGGTTCGCCGTGGCCTCCGCCACGCTCCTGTATACCGGAACCGTCAGGAGGCCGCTCCCGTACGGGACCTCGTTGGTCTTGCCGGTGTCCGGCGGGTACACGAAAGCATCCACGTTCAGCGGACGCTTGATCATGTAACAAAACTCCGCCATCCGCCGCGCCGCGTTTAAACCGGCCGCACCGCCCTGGATGACCACCCGCGTGTCTTTGTTGGCCAGGATACTCATATTATTCGGGATACTCCCTAAATCTGACCCGTGAGTGGCTACTTCGTCTGAAGCGCCATGTCAACGATGTCGGTGAGCGGGATGTGGCGGTCAAAGACGTGGACGTCGAACCCTTCCTCGCGAAGCGCCCGCATGGCTTCAAGCCCCTCTTTCTCGCGGGGCCCGCCGCGACGGACCCAGATCTTCACGCCGTTCAGCTTGCCTTCCGACTTGGCCTTTCGAAAGCCGGCGATGATGCCGCCGAACGTTTTTTTCACATCGGTGAAGTTGGCGATCGCGCCCCCGACAATGATGTTCTTGACGCCGGGCAGCGAGCAGACCTTGTCGGTCAGCACTTCCACGGCCCAATCGGGAGGGTCTCCGGAGTATTCGGCATAGTTGGCAAGCTTGCCCCCTCGGGCCACCACCGCATCCGAGTAATAGACGCTCGCGCCGCCGCCGGCCGGCAGCATCGCGGTATCGCCGCCGGGAATCTCGATAAACTTCACCGACCCCTTGATCTTGGAATCCACCGCCATGACTTCCAACTCGTTCTTCGTGTAGGCGCGGCCGAATTCGGCCGCAAAGGGGAAGGTCCAGTCCGGATGCCGGAACTTGGCGTCGCCGTCCAGGAGCGTCACGGCATCGAGCGCGATCAACTCGCCGTCGCTCTGTCGAGCCACCACCGGATTCACTTCCAGGTACTGCGCATCTTCATTATCAAAGCAGGCAAACAGCTTCCGGGCAAAGTCGGCGATCTTGGCGGCCGCCTGACCTGCAAAGCCGGCTTCTTTGGCGAGCTTCTGGAGGGCCTCGGCGGAAGGACTTTGACCGACTTCCACCTCAAGCTTCTTGACCCGATCCCAGTTCGACTCCACCTCGATGCCGCCGCAGTTGGCTATCAGGATCTCGGCCCCCTCGCGCGTGGACTTCACCGCGGCGTAATACTCATCCTTGTGCGGGATCATTTCCGACACGATCACCTGCGAGACGGTGATGCTGCCCACTTGGCGCCCCAGCATGTCCTTGGCGGCCGCCTGGGCGCCTTTCAAATCAAGATCAACTTTGACGAGACCGAGCTTGAACCGCGAACCCAACGCCTCATGGGCTTTCACCACCAACTTGGATTTCTTGAGCCAGTCGTTGGCCGCTCCGAGCTTTGTCAGCTCCTCCACCGAGGCCACGACGACATAATTGGGGACGGGAATCCCCCATTTCTTCATCAGCACCATCCCAGGGCCTTCGAGCACCTTTGCCATCTTGGATTGCTCCTTGCTGGTGAATCTGTGCGGCCGGAAGTCCGACGAGTCTAGCAATATTCTCTAGCCGACTCAATCCCCCAAACGGCCTAAATCCGGCGATCAAAAGGCCTATCTATTCGCGCTTCGAAAAATACGTGCAACTAGCTGAAATATAAAGCAGAGAGTCTGTCAGTTTACGGAGTTTGGCTTGTGCCAGTCAAGGGAAAATTTGGATGATCTATTTCCGCTGGCAGGCCGGGAGGGGGACTGGCTCGCCTTCCGAGGCGTGCCTGTCCCCGTCTTCAATCCACCGTGCTGCGCCCCGCCTCCTTCTTTCAGTTCAGGCGTTCAGGGCAACCAGCGAAAATTATTCCTCAATTTTCATCTGAGGATTCCACACGACGTCCCACAGGTGACCATCAGGATCCTGGAAGTAGCCGGCGTACCCGCCCCAAAAACGATCTTGCGCCGGGTCGGTGATTCTCGCTCCCGCCTTCCTGGCCTGTTCCATGACAGCATCAACTTCTTTCTTGGACGAAACATTATGGCCGATCGTGAATTCAGTGGCGCTCGGAGGTTGCAAGGCAATCTTCGCATCGTGAGCGATACTCTTTCGCTCCCACAGCGCCAGCTTCAACCCGTTTTGCAAATCAAAGAACGCGACGGCACCGTCTTCAAATTCCTTCCCGACAATCCCCTCCGATGACAATCCCAACCCGCGATAAAACGCGAGAGATCTTTCAAGATCATTGACTCCAATAGCGAGAACCGTGATTCGTGATTTCACAAACCAGCTCCTTCTTTCAGTTCAGACGGGGACTGGCTCCCTTCTGCCGTAGCCTGTCCCCGTTCTTGAACGACCAGTGCCCCAAACAAAGCAGCCCGTTCCCTTTTTCCGTTTTCATACGCTGCGGCAATCACGTTGTCCTCTATTCGTTGTCTTCGAGCCAATCGGCCTTCATGCGATAGAGGTCTGGCCGGTGGATAAACTCCAAGCAAGAGGCCTTGCTGAAGATTTCCTTCTGAAGTCTTCCTGCATTGAGCCATCCCGTGATAATGACCTGTATCTCAGGGGCGAGATAGTCGGGATGTTCGACAGAGAACCACATCATAAAAGCCGTACTTTCGCGGCCCAGTATTCCTGTCAGTCGGCGGTACATTATGCAGCAGTCCAGCAACCAAAACTCCGTGAACTTCGGATTAAAGTTCAGCACATCATCGGCATCGCGGTCCGCATGCTTGAAGAAATTCGAGGGGTGATTCAGCAGTGCCTCAAACCACTGCTGTCCAAAATAATCTGATCTTCCCGCTCATCCCCGCATGAATTCGGTC
>CAZITU010000139.1:0-5721 GCA_964542245.1 uncultured Nitrospirales bacterium
CGCCCGCCGCGGCGGGCTGGCCGAGCACGGTGAGGCGGGCGAAGCCTTCTTTGGCCACCTGGGCGGCGGCCTGGAGCGTCCGGGCGTCGGAGCCTTCCGGAAGCACGATGTGCTGCTTGTGGGCGCGGGCGCGGTCTTTGAGCAGTTGCAGGAGTTTCATGGGGCCGGCCCTCCTACGCTCCTCGAGCTTCCCTCGACGGAGCTCGGGACAAGTCGGAGGGCAAGGGAGCATAGACCGGGGGCTCGGCTGGGGTCAACCCTGCCTGCGGCAGGTCCGCCGCAGCGGGGAAGGCAGGCCTGCGAGCGGGTTTGGTGAACCCCGAGGAAGCCTAGTCGGGGAAGTTCATCCGCGCGAGCAGTTCCGGGAAGCGCGGGTCGTCGCGCAAGGGGTCATAGACCGGGTGGACTTTGAGGAGCGATAAAGACCAAGACCGCTCCTCGTACGCGCGTTCCAGCCAGGTCAGGGCTTGCTCCTTCTGGCCGAGTCCGATATAGATTATTGCAATAGCACCCGGGCCAACGTGCCGCCTCGACGGTTCCTCCAACCGGCGAAGCAAACGCTGGGCTTCGGCTTTGCGGCCAGCCCGGGCGTGAACCCACCCGACGAATCCATAGTCTGCGACTTCCGGGTGGCTGCTGCCTTTCTCTACCGCCGCCAGGGCTTCTGGATACATGCCCATCTGCGCGTAGGCCATCCCGAGGTAGACAAGCACCGGCGCGCGTGGTAGAGGACTCCACCTAGGTTCTGGCTGATTACGGGTGAGAGCGGGTCGAGCCTCTCGGCGGACTCGAGTTCGGCAATGGCCTCTTGATGCTTTCCGAGGATGGACAGGAGCATCCCATACCAGTGGTGGGCGGTAGCGTAGTTGGGGTTAATTTCCAGCGCTCGCCTGTAGTCTTGCTCGGCACCACGCCAGTCCCTGTCGTATTGGTGCTTGATGATGCCCAGAGTGGCATAAGCCTCGGCCAGGTTCTCATCCAGCGCCAGCGCCTTCAGGGCGGCGGCCCGTGCGCGGGGAAAGGCTTCCGACGGCGGGGCATATCCCCCATGAGGGTTGGACGACATAGACGTCTGCCAGGCCCGCGTAGGCTCGGGTCAGAAGCTGACCCGTGCTCCAAACTGAAAAGAGCGCGGGCCGCCGGAGCCGAACACCTGACTCACCCGGCTAGCCGGCTGCCCGAATCCATCACCGAGAAGATCGCCACTGGGCCTAGACAGATTGGCGAGGTTGAACAGATTGAAGACATCTCCGGTCAGCGCCAGGCGGTAGCGCTCGCCTAGGGCAAAAACGCGGCTCAAACGCAGATCGTGCGTCAAGAATCCGTCATTGAACGAAAAATTGGCGGGCAGCCGGATGGGTGGGATGAGACGGCCCCTCGCATCTCTTTTGCCTGCGAAATCCCTGTTGAATTCATCCACCAGGCGGCGCAGGTCTGCCTTTCCCAAACCACGACCGAACTGATTGACTAATGTGCCGGGGAGCAGATCCCCGGTCGTGCCGTCCCCATTTAGGTCCAAACCTCCAAGAAAGGCAGAGAACGGCGGCGCGCTGTTGTAGGAGACGATGAAGGCCAGTTGAAAGCGCCGGGGGAGATCGACCGAACCGGACACACTCAGAAGATGCCGGAAATCGACATCGAGAGGCCCGTAGTTCTCCAGCCAGTTGTCGTTGTTGAACCCGTTCAGGAAATTGTGGCCCTTGTTACTCGAATAGGCATAGGAGCCGAGAAGCTGCCACCCGCGCGAGTAACGTCTCTCGGCTCGCACCAGCAAGCCCTGGTACCTTGCGCGTCCTACAGCCATCAGGACAAAGATGGGGCCCAGGGAGCAGAGCGCCTTCGGATCGGTTCGCTGTGCACCAGTACAAATCGGGAGCACGGGGCCCCCGGCGCTGAGGAAGCGGTTGAGGTCGATTCCACCGGCACCAGCCCGCCCCAGAAGATGGCCGAAGTGCCGGTGAACGTAGTCTGCGCTGAGGACTAGGTCACCGACAATTCTGCGCTGCACGCCGAGGCTCGCATGTGTCGCCGAAACGGCTGGCAGATCGCGAGCCACCACCAAGCCCTGCTTGTCCAGTTCGATATTGGTGGTTGAGAAGTCGCGATTGTTCGGGTCGCCCCGCAGTTGCGCCAGAAAAACCTGAATCGCCGGCAGAGCCTCCAGCAGCCGGGCGCCGGTGAAAAGCGTCGGATTGCGAAAATCCAGCAACGTCCCGGGCGGCACGCCAGGAACATCGGTGAGTGGGTTGGGGATGCCGCTGCCCAGGAAGGCGCCACGCCCCACTCCAAGCGGGCCGAGTGAAACCCTCTCTGGATCCGCAACGCTGAAAGGGATCTGGAAATCGTAATAAAGACCCGCGCCTCCCCGGATTACCGTCCTGCCGTCCTCCCAGGGACTCCAGGCGAATCCCGCTGACGGCGAAAAATTCCTCCAGTTCTTCCGGGTCGGAGCCAGGCCCCGCTCACCCAGGATCGGCGCAAGGTAGGCGGGTTTGGCGAGGTCGTAGTTGAGCGGCGCATCGTAGGTCCAGCCTAGGCCGTAATTGAGAGTGAAGCGCGAGCGAAGCTGCCAGGTATCGTGAGTGAACAAGTGAACGAGCGGCGCGACGCGCGTCTTCCCGAAGCCTTTCTGGGGCACACGCGGATCGCCAATGCCGACCGTAAAACTCTGAACTGGTAACTGCAGTATGTCCTCCAAGCGGCGGAAGGATACTGGCAGGGGAATCCGGAGATCGGGAGGTGTGGTGGGCAATGAATTGAAGTCCCTGACGTTTTGGGGCGAGAACAGAGTGATTGTCACCGGATCGTTACCGCGATCGGTCCGGCCTCCCCAAGCGATTTCCCCGTCTCCGCCGACCCGCAGGCGATGGCGGCCCTTCTGCCAAGCGAGGACATTTTGGAGGTGGTAGCGCCGGCCGAGGACGCGCGTGGTTAGCGATGTCCCGATGAATAGGTCAGCGAGCACAGTGATTGAGGGCGCGCCAATTCCCAGGCATCCGGGGCAGTCCGCCTCCGTCGGAGCTTGTTCGGAGGAACTCACGAAGAAATAGGAGAAGCGAAAATCGTTCACTAGCTTCGCTCCCAATTGCGACGTCAGTCCCCAAATGCCCTGATCGGCACGACCCGGCTGCCGCGTCCAGGCCGAAGGGTAGGCTTGGGTGCCTGCGCGCGTGAGCGAGGTCACGTCAAAGGCGACAACCTCTTCGTAGGAATACCGCAGAAAAGCAAAGTGTTGGTCGTTCAGTCGGAAATCCGACCGCACGCTGAACTGGTTGCCAAATGTCGGGCTGGAGGTAATGCGGCTCAGCGGCGCGAACTCGGGCGTGAAGAGTTGCGTGCTGATCACCCCGCGCTGCTCGGTGCGCTCGTAGCTGGTGTAGAAAAACGCCCGGTCTTGGCGCAGCGGCCCTCCCACCTCGAAGCCAAACTGCCGGCGCTGAAAGAACGGATCCGGATCGAAGGCGCTCCGCCGCAGGCCGGGGAAGGCGGAAAGCTGGTGATCTCGGAAAAAGAAGAAGAGCGAACCATGCAAATCATTACCGCCGGATCGGGTCACCATATTCACAGCCCCGCTGGCGGTGGTTCCAGTGGAGAGATCGAAGTTGACGGTGGAGACCTGGAACTCCTGCACCACCTCCTGAGAGAAGCTCATTGCCGAGCCGCCATTCCCGATCTGCATGATGCTGCCGCCGTCAACGGTGACGCGCGTCCGCGCCCCGCTAAGGCCCCCCGGTGCGCCCAGCAGCGGCACGAAGGTGCGATTGTTGCTCCCCCGGGTGGGTTGCTGGGCGCCCGGTTCCAGCTTGGCCAATTCCAGAAAGCCTCGCCCATTCAGCGGCAGGCCCCCGATCTGGGGGCGGGTCACCACTCCCCCAACTTCATGGGTGTCGTAGCGCATCTGTGGGACAGCCCCCTCGACGATTACCGTCTCGGTAACGGAGCCGGGTTGCAGCGTGATGTGAACTGTCGTGGTTCCACCTGCTTCTACGACCGCCTCGCGCAGAAGCCGCTGGAATCCGGGGGTTTCGGCGGATACCTCATAGATTCCCGGAGCTAGGGCCGAGGCAGCGTAATCTCCTTCGGCCCCCGTCACAAGGGCACGGATCACCCCGGTCTGCTTGTTGGTTACCGCAAGGCGAGCCCCTGGGATCACCGCTCCGCTCGGGTCGGTAACGCGGCCGGAAATGACGCCGGTGGGGGACTGGGCGCGGACTGTTCCCCAGCCCAGGAGCGTCAGTGAAAGGATAACGAAGACAAGCCAACCGCGTCTCTGCCGGAACACGGCCGGGCGGGGGATGCTTGCGCCCGGGCTCCCCCTGACGGTCATGGCTCCCTCCTCACTTTCGCAAACGGGTTCCGGAGATTCTACGGCGGGGAGAGGCCGACCCGGCGCAGGAGCTGGCTGAACCGTGGGTCGGAGCGTAACGGCTCGAATTGATCATCTACGTTGAGCTCCAGCAGCCCTCCCGCGCGCGCCTGATAGGCCTTCTCCAACCATTCAAAGGCTTTGTCTTTTTCTCCGAGCAAAGCATAGTCAGCTGCTACCTGAAGCGTGACTTCTCCATGCTTTGCTCTTCGTTCGCCCTCCGCGATATTGCCCCACAGAAAAGTCTTCTTGGCCTCCGCATATCCCGCCGCGAGATATTCTTGCTCCACCTGTTCGGCGAGCTCTTTCTTGCTGGCCCACCGCAGCGCCGTCAGCAATTCGTCCAGAGCTTCTTTGTGCATTCCTTTTCGCTCGTAGATGGCAGCCATGCGGCGATGACGGCGCTCGGAGTTTGCGTCCGGATCGGGCACGGCGCGAAACTGCTCAAGCGCTTCGTCGTAGCGGCCCGTTCGGTAGAGGGCAACCCCCAGCCCGTTTTGGATGTTCGGACTGAGCGGATCAAGCCGCCGGGCCTGTTCGATGGCCGCAAGGGCATCGTCGAACCGGCCGCGGGCCAACAGAAAACGGCCGTAGATATAGTGAGCCCGGGCATTGTTCGAGTCGAGCGCAATGGCCCGCTGCAGTTCCTTCTCGGCGCCAGACCGATCCCATTCCAGGGCAAAGAGGGCCGTGGCCAGTGAGACGTGGGTTTCCGAGAGTGTCTCGTCCAGCTCCAACGCTTTCAGGGCCGCCGCCTTGGCCTTCGGCAGCGCTGCCGGCGGGGGCCAGTACTGAAAAAGGCTCATCGTGGAGTAAGAATCAGACAGCCCAGACCAGGCCTCCGCGTAGCGCGCATCTTTCTCGAGGGCTCGCTCAAAATGCTGGATGCTAGCTTCGATGCCTTCAGCGGTTGTCTTGTTCAACTCATAGCGGCCCCTCAAATAAGCATCGAGCGCCTCGGGGTCCACGCGGCGCCGCCGCGCCAGTGCGGCCTGGCTCCGAGGAGAGAGTCGGAGATGAACCTGGCCGGCAATGTCACGGGCTACTTCGGCCTGCAAGGCCAGCGTGTCACGCAAGTCTCGCTCGTAGCTTTCAGCCCACAGATGTTGGTCGGTCCGCGCATCGATCAACTGCGCCCGGATTCTGACTCGCTCCGCGTCGCGCGACACCGAGCCTTCCACCACCGCATCCACGCCCAGTTCGCGCGCAATGTCGCGCAGCGGCTTCCTCTGGCCTTTGTACTGCATCGCCGAGGCGCGCGAGATGACCCGCAAAGACCCAAGCTTGGCGAGCTGGGTGGTGAGTTCGTCGGTCATTCCATCCACGAAGTATTCCTGCGACGCATCATTAGAAAG
>CAZITU010000140.1:0-5666 GCA_964542245.1 uncultured Nitrospirales bacterium
CGCCGGTCGGGAAGGCGTACACGTCGTGATTCAGAGCCGTCGCCGGCCACCCGCCACCCGAATTGAGGTACATCGTGGCGCCGATCTGCACGCCGCCGCACCCGGCCGGCCGCACGGCATCCGCCGGCACGGTGCCGCGCAGGAACATCGGAGTCGTCGTGATTTCATAGACCGCCAGGCCGCCCCCCCGCGGGGTGACGAAAACGAACTGGCTGGAGCTGTCTGTGATCGGACAGATCGGGGCCGCGTCCGGAAGGACCGGTTCCAGTGCGCCCAGGGCCACCGTATCATTGATCGTGAACTTCTTGTTGGCGTAGTCGGTTGCGATGCGAACCAGCTTCTTCTCGGCGATGTTGGCGCCGATCGCCATCTTCATGTTGGCCGTCGGCCACACGGCATGGGCATTCTTGCCCAGGCTCACGCACCCGATCGGCTCGCGGGAGGCCCCATCCACAAACACGACGTGGCCGGAGGCCACATAGGAGATGATCCCGTATTTCCCGTCCTTGGTGAAGAAGATCATATGCGGGCGCTTGGGAAAGCCGCCGCCGGCGTCCTTACAGGCCTCGGCAAACTTGCCGCCCAAATCCACCGTGTCGGCCTTGGCGGATTTTGCGTCCGCCGCCAGCGCAGCGCCGTCGTAAACGTACAGGGTGCCCCCTCCGTCCTTTGAGCTATCAGCTTGATCAATCGCCCACACCTCATAGGCCGGGGGGACAGCCGCTTGCTGGGCCAGTGCCGAGCCTGCGCCGAGACCCAGGAGGAATATGAGGAGAAAAAGAAACCACATTGAGGAACGGCGTCCGTCTACCATTGTGATGACCTCCTTTGCTGACCGATCAGAATAAGGACTCATTCATACTTGGACACCCTCAGGCGGGTGTATGGTAGTCGGGTTGCCCAGGTCTGTCAACGGCCGCGTTCCTTACCTAACGAATGTGGATTTCGCCCCGCATGACGTGGCCAGGCAAATCGCAGATATAAGAGAAATTTCCGATGGTTTGGGGAGTAAACCGGAGCTCGACTTTGCCGTGGGGGGGGATCAGAGCGCGGGCAAAGCCGGTCTCGTTGAATTCGGGGGCGCTGTTCCCTGCGATCTGCACGTTGGTGCGCAGGAAGAGGAGGAGGGGAACGAATGCGTGCAGTCCTTCATCCTCGTTCCGGATGACCAGCGTGACCGGCTCCCCACGCCGCAGATCAAGCGTGTCCGGGGTGAAAGCCCGTTGAGTGACGACAATCTCCACAGACGAAGGCGAGAGCACGGAATCCACTGCCGCAGCAGCCGGTGGCAGGAAACAGGCCAGGAGGATCAGAGCAAGGTCGGAGCGCCACAGTCCCAATTTGCTCATTTGGCCTTCGCAAAGATACGGATAGGTGTGCCGGTCAGGTCGAACTCTTCGCGGATGCGGTTTTCCAGGTAGCGCAGGTAGGGATCGCCGACATCTTCCGGATGCCTGCAGAACAGGACAAACGTCGGTGGCTTGGCGGCCACCTGGGTGATGTAGGCCGATTTTACGGGCTTGCCCTTGCGGATCGGCAACGGATTGGCGGCGATCGCCTCTTGAAAGAATCTGTTGAGTTGCCCTGTTGGAATGCGGCGGGTAAAAGCCTTTAACGCTCGGTCAATGAGCGGAAAGATTCCGATAATGGTTGTGCGCTGGAGGGCCGAGCCGTACAGGACGGACGCCCAGGTGAGAAACGAAAAGCGTCGCTGCAGCTCGGCCTCGTATTTCGCCTTGGCGTCGGGGTCGGCGGCGCGCAGGTCCCACTTGTTCACCAGGAGTACACAGGCACGTCCTCCGCGCAAGGCCAAGCCGGCGATCTTGGTGTCCTGTTCGGTGACCCCCTCGACCCCATCCAGGATCAAGACGGCAAGGTCCGCCCGGCCGAGGCTTCGCATGGCGCGGGCGACGCTGTAGCGCTCGACACCCGGATCAATCCTGCCGCGCCGCCGGATCCCGGCGGTGTCAATGAAGAGGTACTCGGCCTTCTTGTGGCGGACAAGGGTGTCAATGGAATCGCGCGTCGTACCGGGAACGTCGCTCACGATCAAACGGGCCTCGCCGAGCAGTGTGTTGATGAAGGTGGACTTGCCGACGTTGGGACGTCCCACCACGGCGACCTTGGGAATCTCCACGGATGCTTCCCCGTCCGAAGCGGGGGGCAACAGAGGGTGGAGCGCGTCCAACAGCTCGGCGACGCCGGCGCCGTGCTCGGCGGAGAGGGGATACAAGGGTTCCACGCCCAAGGCGTAAAAGTCTCCGAGCAGGGGGTCGGACTTGGGGGTGTCAATCTTGTTGATCGCGACGTACACGGGTTTCGGGACTCCGCGCAGCAGGTCCATGATCTCCCAATCAATCGGGGTGAGGCCCTCCCGTCCGTCCAGCAGAAAGATCAGGGCGTCCGCTTCGGCAATGGCCACGCGGCACTGTTCCCGAATCAGCCCCAGCATCCGGTCGTCGGAGGACAGGTCGAGCCCGCCGGTGTCGCTTAGACGAAACGGCCGGCCCCGGTACTCACTTTCGGCGTAATGCCGGTCGCGGGTGACCCCTGGGAAATCCTTGACGATAGCCTGGCGCCGCCCGAGGACGCGGTTGAACAGCGTGGACTTGCCGACGTTCGGACGCCCGATGATCGCTACCGTGAACATATGAGTCACGGTACCAGAAATCCCCTCCCCTTTGTAAGGGGAGGCAAGGTGGGGTAGAGGCGACGAATCTCTACCTCCCCGCGCCCCTCCTTACAAAGGAGGGGTAATTCTCGGTTATAATGCTCCCATGGACTGGGGTGCGATCACAACCGTCCTCCTGGACATGGACGGGACGCTGCTCGACAGGGCCTTCGACGATCATTTTTATCTGGAGGCTCTGCCGGAACGTTATGCCGCGGCGAGAGGACTCCCTGTCGAAGCGGCCCGTGAGCGACTCATCACCCTCTATCAAGCCGCCGAGGGCGAGCTGGACTGGACCGACCTCGACTATTGGACTCGGACGCTGGGCCTCGACGTGCCGGCCATCAAAGACTCTCTGCGGCATCGCATCGCCCCGCATCCGGACGGGCTGGTCTTCCTGGCCTTCCTACGAGAGTTGAAGATCCCGGTGCACCTGGTCACGAACGCCCACCCCAAGACCCTGGCGATCAAAATGACGCAGACCGGCCTCGACACGCATCTTGACCGGATCGTCTCGGCCTTCGATGTGGGGTGCCTCAAACACAAGGTGGATTTCTGGGTCGAGACCCAGGCGGTCCTGAGGTTCGAGCCGAGCACGACCCTGCTGGTGGATGACGACGAAGCCGCGTTGATCTCCGCCGACGCGCACGGGATCAGACACCTCTATCACCGCTCGAAATCCAGCTCCGCCTTGCCGCCCCAGGCCTCCACGAAGTACCACTCCATCGAGTCCTTCCACGCGCTCATGGAATAAGTGTCTGTGAGGAACTGCGTCACGGCAGGTCCATGCCGCGTTCTTGCCCATTCACGTGCTCGCCGTACGGTGGAAGCGTTGTGAGACGGGGGTCGTCCACGGGGCCGCCGACCGTGAAGTGATACAGCGACTGGAAGGTGAAATCCTTGAAGCCGAACACCTCATGCACAGGGTCGTCGAAGAAGCAGCCGATGCCCGTCGCGCGGACGCCGGACGCTTCGGCTTCCAGATAGAGGACTTGCCCGATCACCCCCGTCTCCCAGAACAGACGCCGGTAGAACCACGGGCCGTGCCGTCGTAAGGACGGCTCGAACTCCGCGATCATGCCGAGCGCGAAGGCGCCGTCCCCAGCGATCTCCTGGTGGCAACTGACGGCTGTGGCGATTCGGCGCGTGTCGCCCTCTTCAAGCAGGTAGAGCGGGAGGTCAGGCGGGCATCCCGGCGGCATGGCCCACGCAAACTGTTCGTGCATGGCTTTCCTGAGTGTGTCCACCTTGGCGGGGTCCCGGGCCAACGCATACAACCCCGGCGGGATCCCATCCACTCGATGGACGAACAAGGCCAGGTGAATGGTCGGATCCCAGGGTATCGCATCCCACGGCATGGGCCGCCGGATGACTGCAAGTTCGGTGTGGGGCATGACCCGTGCGAGCATGGCATAAAACCGCTCGGCTGGAACGGAGGTCTTCCCATCGCAGGCCAGCAGGCTTCGTCGTTGATGGATGATGCGGGCGGCCGAGGGTCTGCCGGCAGGGGCTCCGCCCGCGTGCGGTGGTTCAGTCGGAGGAGCAAGCTCGAGTCCGAACAGGTCGCTGCTCTGTTTGCGCGACGCGGCCGCGACTTCATCAATAATCTCCCACGGCACGGGATCGTCGGCACTGAGCCGATTCGCCTTGCCGTGCCAGCGCTGTTGCGTCAGCTCGCGGATCTGCTCCGGATCGAGACAGAGCGGGAGCACATAGTCCTCTCCTCCCTGCCAGCCCCTGGCGGGATCGGTCGGGTAAACGACCATGACCAACTCCGGGTGTTCCCGCTCGGCGCCGGTGAAGTCTTCGGCACGGTTCAGACCCAGCAAGTCTTCGATGGTCTCATCCGACAGCCCACCCAGGGCCACCGCCCTCCATCCCAGCGTCGCCACGGCGATGCGGAACGTCGCGATGGCGTGCCCTGCGTCATGCTGGCAATAGCGAAACGCGCGCTCCCCGTATTTCCAGGCCTCCCGCCAGTACACAGACGAAAGCCCGACCAGAAAGGCCTGCGGTGGAAAGTCTCGCATGAGCGATGCATAGGTCTCATCCGGACAATCCGCGCGCCGCTCCAGCCCATGTTCCTTGGGCGCGTAATGGTAGAGGCCGGGCGTTTCGGCCAAGCCGGGGACTGCGCCGATCAGCAGATAGCCCTCGGTGGGATGCAAGTTGCCGCTGGAGGGATTGCTTCGAAGCGCCCATCGTGAGCCGCCCGCCTGCTTCCAGGCCGAGAGGGCCAGCGCGTATTCAAACAATCGAGAGAGAGCGCGAAGGGTCACTGGCGCGCTCGGCACGGTGTAGGGACGATAGAGATGATCGTAGGGGGGGGAGAGGGGATCGTCGTCATGGCCCAGGAGCGGCAGGGGGATAAGCGGCGCTCCCTCAAAGCGGCGGAACGGGTTCGGCTGATTTTCCCAGTCCAGGTAGCCGAGCGCGCGGGCATAGCGGTTGAAGTGATGCTTGGTTTCCTGGTGGTACCGCATCACCGTGCCGAACGGGTCCATTTCGATCCGGTCTCCGCCCTGCATGATACATCACTCAAGTATCGCTTGACTCACTCCGGCATTGGATGGTAGGGACTCGCTCGATATGGGCAAGCTCGACCTCGCCAAGGCCATTCTTGAGACCGGGTCCTTCCATTGGAAGGCGACTCCCCGGTTCACCCTGGCCTCCGGGCGCGTCAGCGAATACTACGTCAACTGCAAGCAACTGCTCTCGCATCCGCAATATCGGCGGATCCTCGCCGAGTTGATCGCCGAACACCTCAAAGGATGGGACATCCAGGCCGTCGGGGGGATGGAAATCGGCGCGATCCCAATCGCGACGTCGGTCTCCGACCATGTCTATGACCGGACAGGTCGAGAGTTGCGCACCTTCGTGGTGCGGAAGAAGCCGAAGGATCACGGCATGAAGCACGCGGTGGAAGGCGCCTTCCACCCGGGAGACCGCGTCCTGATCCTGGATGATGTGCTTACCACCGGCCAGGCCACGATTG
>CAZITU010000141.1:0-5614 GCA_964542245.1 uncultured Nitrospirales bacterium
CCGTGGACCTGAGTCCCGTGGGCGAAGCCTGCGGCGGCCAGATTGACGGCATCCTTGGCGTGGACCTGCTGGAAAAACTCGGCGCCACGATTGATCTTCCGCGCCGCGTGGCGCGCATTGGCAACGTGACCACGCCGCCGCTCGACTCCGAGGACGACATTCGGCGGTCTCACTTTGCCAATCAGCAGCATTGCCTCGCGGCTTTCAACAAGGCGGACGTCCAAGCGTTTGAAGAGTGTCTCGACCCCGAGGTGACCCTGTTTACGCCGGAAGGCGAAGCGCGCGGCCGCAAGGCCATGGTGGAGTACGTGAGCGCGACTTACTTTTCGCAGCGCCCGCTGCCGCGGCTCGAGATGAAGCTGAAGAGTGTGCGTATCCTTGGCACCGCGGCGTGGTACGAATATGATTGGACCTTGCACACGGGTGATGTGCGTGTCACCGGCCGCGGCACCGGCGTCTGCCGTCGCCACGGCGACCGCTGGCTGCTGCTTAACATGCACGACTCCCGCATCGATCCGCCCACCTCTGTGGCTGCCTCTCCCACAACTCAACCCTAGCTCGGTTCGCGCTGGCCTTGAGTTACTGATTGAGTTAATCTGCCGCCCGCACCGGCTGAAAGCCTGTGCCACAGGACGCTTCCCTCTCGATGCTTTTCAAGGCGCAAAGCGCGGCCGTGTACGGGATTGACGCCTACCTCGTCGAAGTCGAGGTGGACGTCGGTTCCGGCCGCATGAACGACTTCAACGTGGTGGGCCTGCCCGACGTAGCGGTGAAGGAGAGTCGCGAGCGCATCAAGGCCGCGCTGAAGAATTGCGGCTTCGACTTTCCCGCGCCGCAGAGCGTCACCATCAACCTTGCGCCCGCCGACATTCGCAAAGAAGGCTCGGCCTTCGACCTGCCGATGGCACTCGGCATCCTCGGCTGCATCGGCTCTTTTTTCGGCAAACAGCTCGATGGGTTTGTTTTCCTCGGTGAGCTTTCACTGGACGGCAGCGTGCGGCCAGTGCGTGGCGCGCTCTCGGCGGCGCTGGCGGCACGCGAGCGCGGCATCAAGTGTCTCGCGGTGCCGGAAGCCAATGCGCCGGAAGCGGCGGTCGTCGAAGGCGTTGACGTTTACGCCCTGCGCTCGCTGCCGCAGGCGGTGGACTTAGTGAATGCGCCCGAGTCGTTTCAGCCGCTGCGCGTGGACACCTCGCGCATGCTGGCCGACGCAGCGCACTACGCCGTCGACATGCGCGACGTCCGCGGACAGACCTCCGCCAAGCGCGCCCTGGAAGTGGCCTGCGCTGGCAGTCACAACATCATCTTCATCGGGCCACCCGGGGCAGGGAAGACGATGCTGGCCAAGCGCATCCCCACCATCCTGCCGCCCATGACCCTGCAGGAAGCCATCGAAACCACTCGCATCCATTCCGTGGCGGGCACACTCGATTCCGGCCGCGGACTGGTGGGCACGCGCCCGTTCCGCTCGCCGCACCACACCATCAGCGATGCCGGACTCATCGGTGGCGGCGCGATTCCGCGCCCCGGAGAAGTCTCGCTCGGGCATCACGGCGTGCTGTTTCTCGACGAGTTACCGGAGTTTGAGCGCAATGTGCTGGAAGTGATGCGGCAGCCGCTCGACGCCGTCTGACCTTGTAACGATCCCGCGTCTCGTTACTCTCCCGTTGAGCCACTTGGCTCAAGATGCCCCAAGGTGACGATTCATGGGTTTCGCTGATTCCAAAGGGGGTCGGTTGGGCTCAAAATGCCACCTTCAATCGTTATGGGGCTATCTTGAGGTGCGTTTTCCGCGTCGGGAGTTTCGCCTCTTCGCTGATATTTCTGTCTTGACGTCAGCTGCAATCTTTGTCGGCTTTACCTCGTACCGGGCTGCAGCCTGCGCAAGATTCGAGTCCTTCGACAACACCTCGTCCCCACCGAACCCTGAGTAGTACAGGTCCGAGACCAGGGCGCATGTCACCATGAAGCGATTGAGGTCAGCATTCGTCATCGAACGGACTTGGTTTTGCGCCAGATTCGCATGATCAACAGAAAATCCACCCCATGATGTCTTAATCTTCTTTTCCTCCCAGCCATAGACCTGGAACAGCCGGTGATGGTTGTCATGGCCGAGCCGGCGGAAGAAATCAAGCGCGACCATTTCGAAGTCGGCGCGTGTCAACTGGCTCGGCAGCTTCTCTCGGACGGCCTGTAGAATGCGGAGACGCGCCTCCTTCTGAATGCGAGCAGCAAGGGCGATCTTCCTGCGCTGCTCCCTCTCTTGCGGCGAGACTTCATAGCGCGAGACTCGTCCGTGGGTCTTGCATTTCTCGCTCGCGCATATGTACAAGACCGTTCCGGCCTTGCGCCCATCCACAACGACGGCCACTTGTGTGGCGGTGCACTCTCCTGCGCGCTCGGCTCGCCGGTACTGCCCCTCGTAGAGGGTGTTCGGAACCTTGGCATGAGCCTGCCAGTAGGGAACCTCGGAGACCTGAAGAGGTTTCTGCCCCTGCTCCACCAGCGGCTTGACCCGCAGTTCAACGAGGGTTTGGACCTTCGCCTTGTAGCAGGCGGGATCCGTGCACAACGACTTGTTGCGAATCTCGGGAAAGAGCAGCGGGTTATTACCCGTTCGTTTCGGACACGCCATGCACGGCCCGGCGCTGGGCAGCAGATTGGCGTCCCCGGCATCGAACGGGGCATTCTTCAAGTCCAGGTGAATCTCGCGTTCGATCCATTCCCGAAGCTCGCGCACGCTCGCCGCCTCAGCGTTGCGGTCCTTGAGAATAGACTTGACGCTCCTGTGGCCCGGAAAGCACTCGGCAAGAGCGCGCTCCTGGTCCCGCGTCTGAAGGCGCGCGATTTCGAGCGCGTGCGCGACCGTAAGCCTGCCTTCGTAGAATGCAGTTTGCACAGCGGGGATCAAATCGGCGAGTTTCATGCGGCCATAGACGTACTTGGGCGTCTTGCCGATTTTGGCCGCAATTGTCTCCACCGTGTACAGCTCTGGATTGAGGTCTCGTAGCGCCCGGTAGCCGAACGCTTCATCGAGTTCGTGAATGTCAGCACGCTGCAGATTCTCAATCAGCTGGATCTCCCGGCATTCGCCGTCATTAAGGTCGCGCACGGTCGCAGGAATCGCCTGCCTGCCCGCTAGCTTGGAAGCGCGGAAGCGGCGTGCACCTGCGACGAGCTCATACGTCCCTTCCGGGCCTTCCGGCACAGGGCGGACGAGAACCGGCTGTAAAACACCGTGCACGTTGATGTTGTCCGCAAGTTCGCGGAGCTTGCCCTCATCGAAAACTCGACGCGGGTTGCTGTTGGATTCGCGGATTCTGTCGAGCGGAATGTCTTGAATAGACGAAACCACTAGCGGTACCGCTCTTTCTCCACTTGCTGCCATCGTTGCGCCCATCGGTTTCTTCTCCTTTCGTCGAATCATTCGGTCTAATACTCTTCGGGCAGTAACAGGGTGGTTGCGGAACGATCTGCTTCCGTGATAATCCAGATCGTGTCGCCTGCGTTCGTGGAATAACTGCTCAAGAGCCGGAACCCGTTCTCTACGCTGTAGTCGTTTCCCCTTTGGTCCTCGGCGGAAAGATCTCCCCACTCGCGGTTGACATGGCGCGTAAGGAACTCCGCCAGCTCCTGTCCGGCCTTCTCAAGCGCGGCCAAAGCACCCGGTGTTGCAACGATATGGCCGAGTTCGAAAGCGGATTGTTTCCTGAATTGCTGCATGGAGAAAACTCCTTCCTTGGTTTCTTCGCTTGTCGGAGGCACCGCAGAGACCGGCGCATCAGGAAACAAGTGCCCTTCCTGGCGGGCGCAAGAATCCAAGTTGGCAGGACGCGGCATCCGGCGCGGGCTATGCAGCTGCGTCCTCTTCTTCCGCTTCCGCGCGCCGTGGCGACTTTGCTTCGGGCACTTCCCGGCCCTTCAGTAGGACGAGGTCCAGGAACCAAGTTTGGTCCACCTTGCCGAGGTTGATCTCCTGCGGATGGTTCTTGATGAAATTCAGAATGTCTTTCTCACGAATGCGGTGAATGTCGTTCCCATTCCCACCGTGGCGTCGTGTTCCTTGAAGGCGGTCTTGGAGCCAGCCGTTCGCGATCCATGTGGAGATTCTGTGGTGATCTTCGCCAAGGCACAGCTCCAGTTCGCGCATGGTGTAGCCGTCCCGCACACGCCGGGAGGTGCCCATCCGCTTCAACTTGTTGACCACAGAGCTCTCCGGACGGCGCAGTCGCTTTGCGATTGTTGCAGTCGATCCGCGCCCGACAAGCCGCTCCAGGAGATTCAACTCCGCTGGGGTCCAGGGCCGCCGGTCAATTCGCATCGTCAGACCCAGCCGCGCCGCGTGGCGTTTGATGTACCAGCGCGGCAGGCCGGTCATGCGAACGATGCGGGTGAGCACGCGAAAGCGACGATTTAGGCCACCGAAATAATGCGCCTTGAGATAGGCATCGTATTCAGCGCGCCATGCATATTTCCTTGCCTGTCGCCGGCGGTCTGCGCGACACTTGAGACAATACTTCGCTTCGCGTGGAGGCAGGCCATGCCGACGCCCTTCTTCAATCCGTTGTCCACAGACAACACAAGTCATCGGTGTTCTCCTCGGAGTTTGTGTTCGAACTGGGTCGGGTGAGGACTGATGGCCTGCGGGAGCGGCTCAACGAGACCTACTGGCCGTCGTCTTCGAAGAAAACTGTCCAGTCGGGCGTGTTCGCGAGGAGTTCCAAAACTTTCTCTGGCGCGGTGCCGAAGAGCTGCCGGCATGTTTCGAGTTCAAACTCAACCTGTTCAGCGATCAGCTTGGCGGCGCAGCGATATGCGAGATCACTTCCAGGCGGAATGTCAGCTAGTTTCATAGTGGCGTCCAATTGAAGAAGTGGCGGGTTTAGGGGCTCGGGAGCCGCCGCCGAGAGGTTGGAGACCTGAGGCAACGAGCGGGAGCTACGCGGGCTGGTTTATGGATTGCAGGCCGAATGAGGAGGACTTGGTAGAAAGCAGATGATTCCCCGGGCCGTGGTGCGCACGACCCGAGGAATCGCGGGGAGGTTCAACTGGCCAGCGGTATCGCCTGCGCCGGGCTCATGTCTGACGCGGCAACTTCGAGAAACGAGGCAAGCCGCGCGGTTGCCTTGAACTGCGGGATCGGATCGAGGTCCTTGAACGCGCCCGTGAACGCGTTGGAGAGGCTCCACAGCGTGCGCGGGGCGAATTCCGGGACCTGCGGGTTGAAGTACTGTTCGTGGACGCGTCGAGCCAGGTGTTTCGGAGCGTCGAGTTCGTCCTGCACGAAGGCCCGGTAGATGACCAGCTTCGCGGTTTCGTCCGGGAGGCGGGCCCCCTTCCACGCATCGACTTGCTTTTTCATCGGCTCGAAGTTCCGCTGCATTCGGTCCACCCCGACTGCGAGGATGTCCACAAGGCTCACGTGCTTGGTGTGCTTGGCGAGCACGGGAGAGAAATCCCCGTAGAACGCCATGTTGTCACACACAACCACGCGGTATCCAACTGTGAGTGCCAGTCGCATGGACTTGTCGTTGGAGTTTCGGACCCCGACTGAGAATCGGCATCCGTCGAAAGTGGTTTCGAGGTCGAGGACACCGAACATCTTCATGCCGTC
>CAZITU010000142.1:0-5428 GCA_964542245.1 uncultured Nitrospirales bacterium
CCGCAGACTCACCGTTCGTGCTTTGGAGGGTCCAGAGAAAGAGGGCCGTCAGACGTGCGTCTTCCTCGACGGCTCCGGCGGCGCCGTTCCTGGCCTTCGCTTCAGCGGTGCCGAGGACCTGCTCCAGGGCGGCACGGCCGACGACCTCCCAGACCTTCTCCAGATACTCGGCGAGCTTGACCTCCCGGCCCTCGGCGGTCTCGACCTTGGAGTAGCGGCTGAAGATCTCCAGCGCCGGGCCGATGCAGGCGAAGACGAGGTCCGCCCCGCGAACGCCTTCGGACTGGAGGCGCTCCATCCAGTCGCCGACGCGCTTCGGGAGTTCCCGCAGCACCGCGCCCCAGTCGCCCACTCCACCCTCACCCTTGCTCCCTCTCCCAGTGGGAGAGGGTTGGGGTGAGGGCCGCGGGCGGCAGACGAGGTGGACGCTGGTGGCGAGCGCCGCCGATTCCCGTGCGATCAGGCGCGAGGCCCTCTCCGTGGCGATGGGCCAGGAGCCGGTGATCGTCCAGCCGCCGCGGATCATGCCGGAAAGGAGCGCCTCCCAGCCCTCGGTCGTCTTGTGGGCGAAGACGACGGACCCGACGCCGTCCTCGCGCAGCACGCGCCGGCCCTCGGCGAAGGCTTTGGCCATCGCGTTTTCGTAAAACTTTCCGTCCTTGAGGGTTCCCACAACAGTCCTCGCGGGGTCCTGGATTGCCTCGGCTGCTTTCGGGGTCAGCGGATTGGCCGGATCGAAGGGGTCCCGCAGTAGCGGATGCCCAGGCAGCGCCCGCTTGAGCCAGACGAAGAAGAAGTCCGAAAGATCCGCGTAGGCCACAGCGTCGTAATAGGGCGGGTCGGTGAACCAGACGTGCGCCGTCTCGTCGGGGAGCGGGTGCTCGGTCGCGTCGGCCTGCTGGACTTGGGCACGTAACCCGCTGAACCGTTCCGCGAAGGCAGCCACATACTCGACGGCGCCATCAAACGATCCGGTTGATGTGCCGGTCGGGATCGTCTCGCAGAAGTCCCACACCATAGGGAGAGCCTGACGGGCGAATGTGGCGGCCGACGTTTCCCTGGGGACGGCCCATCGAGCAATTGCCGAGTTGAAATCGGCAATTTTCGAGAGAGCCGGCCTAAGGCCGGCCCGCACCGCCTCGTCGTCCGCGCCCGGTCGCTCCCGCGCGAGCCGCGCCAGCGTGACCAGCGCCACCCTCTGCCGCGCGGTGAAGAGGTCGCCGAAGGTCTTCATTCCATACAAGAGCACGCGAAACCCTGAGCTACCTTTTTGCCGCTCCCTCGGCAACGGCTCATCCGGCACCGGGCACAGACCCTGTCTGCCGCCACGCTCCCACTCGTCGAGGATCGCCCCGAGCTTCTCCTGCGCGCGGCGCACCGCCTCGTAGTCGCGCTCGGTCGGCAGCCGGTAGTGCCGGCCCTGCTCGCCCGGCCGAAGCGTCACCACCGCCAAGAGTCGCGCGCCGCTGCTGCGGCGGCCCTGGGCGTCGAACACCACATCCGCCCCGCCGCGCTCTCGCGCGAGCTGCGCGCGCACCCGCTCCGGTGGAAGAACCGTCCCGCAGCACAGGCATGTCGCCTTGGCTCGCGTGACCGTGCCGCCCGGCACCTCCTTCTCCGCCTTCGGCTCGAAGACCTCGAACTCGACATGGGGAAATTCACCACGGAGACACAGAGGACACGGAGAGTTTTCATTGTTTTTCTCTGTGCGCTCTGTGCCTCTGTGGTGAATAACCGGCCGCAGTGCCCGCCGGCGATTCGCCTTCTTGCAGAGCCAGAACGAGCGCACGAGCGGAATCTCGGCGCCGCACTTCGGCGCCTCGCAGCGCACCGTCCGCGCCCAGAGGTAGGCGATCGGTGTCGCGCCGTCGGGGTCCTTCGGGTAGAGGTCCGCGAGCTCCTTCTCGGCCTGCTGCTTGATCTCCCCGCCCACCCGGCGCAGCTCCTCGGCCAGCTCCGGCCCGTGGCGCGGGATGTCCTCCAGCATGACCTTCAGGATCAGGCAGGCGACCGGGTTGAGATCGGAAGCGAACGCCTCGCAGCCGACGCGGAGCGCTTCCAGCGGAATCGAACCGCCGCCCGCGAAGGGGTCCGCCACCAGCGGCGTCTCGTTTGGATAGGCCGCCTTCACCAGCGCCCTGGCGACCTCCAGATAGGTACGATTCGCCGCCAAGTCCCAGTTGGCGAAGTCGCCGATGAACTTGAGCAGCGCCTTGCGCAGATCCTCGTCCGTCTGGCCGACCCTACCCTGAACGCTAGGCAGCAGCTGTCGAGCCTTCTGTTTGAAGCCTTCGGGGCAATGGGGATCGCACGGGTCCGGCCAGAGAAGCCCAAGCAGCATCGCCCGGCACGCCGCCAACGGCCGCCGCGCCCACCACAGGTGCAGCGTGCTCGGGTGTCCGTGCCGGATCGACTTCTCCCGCGCCGCGTGCTTCGACACGACGGCAATCGGGAAGTCCACCTCAGCGAGGCGCTTGCACTCCTTGGGGATCATGTGGACCCTCCAGACCAGATGTCTCTAATGTCGTCGCAATGATTCTTCAGAGCAAAGCCCACAGTGTGCCGCTCGCGGGCCATTTTCAGAAAGAGACCGGCGGGGACTCGAGGCAGTTCATCCTTGTCGCGCCCGAGGTCGTTGCACCACCAGGCCAAGAGGTCTTTGTCAGCCTTGGAAGCTGCGCATTGCGCGCACGCATGAACGAGGTTATGGATGCCGACAGGGCCGCCGAGCCGTCGCGGGACGACCTCCACCAGAACCGTTTTGCACTGCCTGCCGCAGAACACGCACACGCCGGGCTGTTGGGCGAGCTTTTGGATTTCGCGGTCATAGTCGGACATCTGTATCTCGCCGTTCTTGAGCCGCCTGTAGCGGTCGATGATAAAGCGGTAGTTGCCTTCTTCTCCGGCCGAAACGGCGATTACGAGTTTGGCGTAGTAGTACAAGATGTAGTCGCCAACCGTTCTCGGCACCGCCCGTGACGGCATCGTTCAGGCCTCCTAAAACAGGTCCGGCCAGAGCTGCTTGAGCAGATGCTCCAGGTCAGATACACCAATGATCTCGACGACCTCGCCGACGGTCGGCCCGCGGCTTTCGGGACGCATCCTGCCCAGAGATTTCGCGCAGTCGTCAGAGATGTACAGCCGCTTGATGTTGCCCTTCTGTGGGCCGGTCAGCAGAGCAGCCAGGGCCGCCAGGTACGTATTCTCCGGGCAGCGGATGCGGCGAGTCAGGTCCAACTCGCCCACGAAGAGCGCCTTCTCGGGGACCGCGCGCTGGAGGTAGGAGCTCAGGAGCGCCACGGCCAGGGGCAGGTCGAGTTCCTCGCGGTAGCGCTGCTGGCGCGGGACGTAGCAGTTGATCTCGTAGGACAAGTCCGTCAGGTCAACTTCCTTCACCGTGCTGAGGATGCTCAGGAGCTGCTTGACCTTCTTGCCGGGCAAAAAGGGCGCGTTCAATTCGGGGCGCGAGCCATAACGAGGAAGCGTGACGGATGCCTGCCCCTCGGCCAGTTCCTCGCCGATGCCGGCGTAGCCGAGCACGGCGGTGCTCTTGGCGGCCATGTGGGGCGATTGCTTCAGCCGGCCCTTGTCGTCCATCATGAGGACCAGGGGGTCAAGGACCGCTGGGCCAAAACGGTTCTTGGGGACGAAGAACGGGCGCAGCCGGAAGGCCCGGCGGATGTACATGACGCAGTCCACGTTGTGCTCCAGGTCTTTCGGGCCTGCGATCTGACCTTTCTTGGTGACATGACCAATCAGGATTGAAATCAAGCCTTGCGCCTTAGCGTTTTCCGCGAATTCGTAAAGCGCCCGGTATTTCTGGGTAGCGGTTGATGCCAGGCCACGACCCTGCACGGAGTCGACCACCATGGCCTGAATACCGTGATACTCCTCGCCCTCCGTGAGCACCCGCCGGGCAAGGAATCGGGGCAACGCATCAATGTCCTCGATGCTATCGTCGAAGAAGAAGTTATCCCGGATGGCCTTGGGAAGTTGGCCCCCGCTGCCGCCATGAATCCGGGTAACAGCGCGCTTGAGGTCGCCCAGCCCCTGTTCGGTGGTCATGTAGAGCACCTTGATGTTCTGCGCGGCCAGATCGCCGAGAACCTGGATCGCGAGCGTCGTCTTGCCGATGCCCGGTTCCCCTGCGACGAGGTAAACGCCACCTCGAATGAAGCCCGGCATGATGGCCTTTCCCAGCCACGGCAAGGATGGGACGTCGATCAAGTCCGGGCCCTTCTCCGCAATGTCATCAATCTTTGGCATGTCGGCTCTCCTCTCGAACCTCAGGTCGCGACTGTATATCCGCGTTCTGCAACATCGCCAGCCCCGCGTCGGTCGTCCTGTAGCGCTGCAGGCGGCTGCGCGGCTTGTCGGGGATCGTGCGCTCCAACCAACCTCGCTGCAGCAGCGGCTCCAGATAAGCTTTCCGGAAATGCTCGCGATCCTTGATGCCGCAGGCGTCTTGAAGCTCTTCCCGCGACCGGGCTTGCGTGCGGGCCGCGGCGAGCGCCGCCACGACTTGCGGGGTGACTTGCGGGGCGACTTGCGGGGTGACTTGCGGGGTCACCTTGAGAGTGGCCAGTTCTGCCTGGAAGGTGACGATGAGGAATCCTTGCTTCTCTTCGAAGGTGGGTGCGGGAATCCCGTGCGCCCGGCAGGCCGCGATCACGCGGTTCGTGCCCCGGCCCCAGATCTCGACCGCACCCGTGCGATGGAAGGTCTCGGCGATCAGGAGATTCCGCGGCTTGGAAAGATGCGTTCGCGAGAGCATCGCGGGTGTGATCCCAGCGGGAAGGCGTCCGTAGCTGCGGACCTCGACCCGGTCGTCGAATACAGCAATGGCCACGTAGCCGCCCGGATCAGAGTAGTCGCGGTGCATGACGGCGTTGAGCAGGATCTCGCGCAGCGCCTCTGTCGGAATCGGAAAACGGTCCTCCCGGAAAATCTTTCCCTTGGGAAACCGCGCGCCGAGCGGAAGCGTCCGCTCAAGAAACGCCATTCCCTCCCGCACCATGGCGAAGGCGTGAAGATGCTCCTGGCGGTTGTCCACGATCTCGCCGGTGACGTCGGTGCCACGGAACCGGCCCATCTTGATCATGCATTGCGGGTAGTCGGGCAGAAAGCGGGTGCCGTAGAGCACCTGCGCCGCCTGCGTCAGCACGCCGTCCTGCCGAAGACCCAGACGATCGAGAATGTCCTCGATCTTCCGGCTCGTTCCGGCAGAGATACGCCCTTGCTGGATGGCGAGCTCCCGGGTGCGGAGAATCTCCTCCCGGTCGAGATCCTTCAGCGCGACGCCCACCGCGGGCTGGTTCTCCCAGCGCCTGCGGGCATGCGCGCGCTCCAGTAGAAGCTGTTCGTAGCGCTCCTGCGACATCCGCCGCGTGGTGCTGCCGACACGCTCGTAGGGGCGCCCCTCGAACGT
>CAZITU010000143.1:0-5349 GCA_964542245.1 uncultured Nitrospirales bacterium
TCACGCTCCGCATGACCAAGGAAAAAGTCCGCCGATTGATGGGAAAGCCGTCCCATTCAACCGATACGCTGTGGCTCTATACCTAAGAAGATGGGATGACGGTGGAGGTCATCTTTTCGAAGAAGAGGCGCGTGACCCAGGTTATCACTATAAGAAGCAGCAGGAGAGGTGAGTCGAGTCAGTTGGCCACTTTAAGATCGAACCGAACCGGCAGGTGCACGACGCTGCGAAGGGGGAAATTGCCGTCCATCGCCGGTACGAATCGCCAGCCTTGCACGGCCGACAGAGCCGCCGTATCCAGGATCACATGGCCGGAGGTCTTGTGAAGGGTGACGGACCCGGCTTCTCCGTTCGGCAGGACTTCTACCCGCAGCACCACGGTGCCCTCCCATCCGGCCTCCCGCGCGGGTCGGGGATACTCAGGCCGCGGGTTGTCTCCCATTCGCACTTTCGTGCGCGCCAAGCCGATCTCCGCCACGGTATCCCGCAACATCCGCGCAAACCCTGCCTCCGCTCCTGGCAGCGGACGGCTGAGGGGCGCCATTACTCCGTTTGCGGACAGGGACAAGAGCCCCACCGTCGGCTCCAGGCTGGAAACTGCAGGCGACTCTTCGCCGGCAACGCTCGCGGGTGCGGGGGGAGCCGGGACGGGCTCAGCAACCGTCGTACTCGCCTGAGCCGGCGTAAGGGGACGAGGAGCCGCGCGGGTTACGCTTTTCAGGAGCGGTGCCTTTGTCCGCACCGTGCGCGCGCGGGGCACGCGCGGCACCTTTTGCACCGCTCCGATGGCAGAAGCCTTCCGCATCTTCACCGGCAAAGACGGCTTCGGAATCGTAGCCGCCCGGGCCGTGCCGGAAGAAGCCCTCGGCACAGCGGGCGATTCAAACTCCACCAAATTCACGCTGAGACTGGGCGGTGTCTCCGGCACGAATGTCTTCCCCACAGGAATCACTCCAATGGCCGCCACCAGCACCCCATGCAGGCTCAAGGAGAGCACGCCCGGTAGCCCGAACCGCCGGCCGAGCATCTCCATCACTGTCGCACCTCCTGTACAATGCGCTGGATCCGCTCATCAGTCCCTCCGAGTTCCAGGTACTTCTTGTATGTCACCAGGGCCCGCGTCGTGTCCCTCAGGTGAAATTCATAGAAGACCCCCAGATTGTAATACGCTTCGGCCAGCGTGGGCCGCATCCGGATTGCCTCCTCATACGCCTGCTCCGCCGCGTCGAACTTCCGCTGCATCGCATACACCACCCCCAGGTTCACATACGCGTCGGCATAGTCGGGCTTGAGCTTCACCACCGTCTGGAACTCTTGGACGGCCGCCGCCAGCTCGCCCTTGGCCTTGAGCAGGAACCCCAAATTATAGTGGGCGTCCACAAAGTCGGGCCGCGCCGCCAGGGCCTGCCGGTAAGCCTGCTCGGCCTCGGCCGCCTGGTTCGCCTTTTCAGCCATCGTCCCCAGCAGATAGTGGGCGTCGGCGTGAGCCGGCTGCAGCGTCACCAACCGCCGCAGCAGCGCCTTCGCCTCCTGGCTACGCCCTTGCGACTCGTAGAGATACCCGAGCGCGTACAGGGCCTCGGCGTGGTCCGGCTTGACGGCCAGTAATTGCCCGTAAGTCGCCATGGCCTGAGCGGCGGCCTGTTGCCGCTCGTACAACTGGGCCAGCGCCAGCAGCGCCTCCTCGTACTTGGGATGGATGGCCAGGGCTCGCTTCAGTTCCTGCTCGGCCTCCCCGAACTTGCCTTGCCCCTGGTATACCAGCCCCAGGTTATAAAAGGCCTCGGCATAATTCGGGTTCAGGGTAATCGCCTTCTTGAAAGAGTCGGCCGCGTCGGCCAACCGCCGCTGGCCGTTCGCGTACACGATGCCCAGCAAGTGATGCGCCTCGGCATACTTGGGGCGAATCTCGATCGCCTTGCGCAGCGCCTCGGCCGCCTCGTCATACTTGCCTTGGGCCGCCTGTGCCATCGCTTGCTGGTAGTACTTCTTCGCCTCGTCCGCATGCGTCGGGGTGGCCCCGCCCCAAAGGAAGCCCAGGGCCGCGCTCAGCAGCAACGCCATGCGCCATGGTCTGCTCATGAGCCTTGCCCGTCACTCGGATGGAGTTGCTGTTCCTTGAGATCGAACCGCACGGGCACGTCCACCACGGTCGAGAACGAAAACTCCCCGTCCGTCGGGGGCGCAAACCGCCATCCCTTCACCGCCGTGAGAGCCGCCTCGTCCAGCGTGGCGTGCCCCGAGGTCTGACGCACGGCCACGGCTCCCACCGTGCCATCGGACTTGACCTCTACCCGCAACACAACGGTTCCCTGCCAGCCCATCTCCCGCGCCCGCCGAGGATAGGGCGGCCGGATTGATTCCAGGTAGTGGACGCGCGTCCGCCCTCCCAGGGTCGTCGCAGTTTCATCGCGCAGCAGACGCGGGGGCTGCGGCACGACCGGTCCCCGCCCCTCCGACGGTAACCCGAGCCCGATACCGTCCGGGGGAAGGGGAGTCGCGGTTGAGACGTCCGGAAGCGGCAGGGGAAGGGGGCGCGTCGGCGGGGCGATCCGCACGGCCGTGACTTCGACCGGCTCCAATTGCTCGACCGCTTCCGGAGCCCCCGACGGCGACCGACCGGTCAGCCCCTCCGCCGGCGCGGCGAGCAAACAGAAAGCTGCCGCGGCGAAGGAAGGCCATCCCCACGCTCTGCTGTTCTTACCCATACGGCGTGTCCTCTGATCCCCGAGAGGAGAATAAGTACGCCTACCTTACCGCAAACAGATAGCGGGTTCAACCCTCCCAGCTCTGGTTTAAAACCATCTAGGCTTCCACAAAGGGTGAGAAATATGCGCTGATCACAGATCGAATCAGCGGCGGGCGGTCGGAGTGGGGTCTCCATACCGGCGGACCAGTTCGGCGATCCGTTCCTCGGTCAGCAGGCTGCCGAAAATCTTCTCGCGCACGATGCCCTGCCTGTCCACGAGGAAGCTGGCAGGAAGGCCCACGACCCCGTACCGATTCGCCACCACGTTCTCATGGTCCATCACCACCGGGAACGTATGGCCGTGGGTGCGGACATGCTCGGCCACTTTTGCCGTATCTTCCAGTTCGTTGACCGCCAGCACCACGAACCCTTGATCGTGGAGCTTCTCGTAACTGGCCTGCATGGCCGGCATTTCCTCCTTGCAGGGCTTGCACCAGGTCGCCCAGAAATTCAGGAGCACGACGTTCCCCCGCAGGTCCGACAGCTTGATCTCCTGGCCCTGAAGATTGTTAAGCGCAATCTCCGGGGCTGGGCCGCCGACCAGCGGCGGGCGCCCCGCCATGCCGAGCAGGCCCAAGAAACATACGCTCATTATTACTGCTTGGAAGTATCGTTTCATCGCATCACCTCGCCCCCCACCCTTACCCACCCCCTCGAGGGGGTAGAGCTGGGTGAGGGTGACTCGCATCAATTCAACGCCATCGACAGGCCCCCCAGGAAACTCGTCTCCTGTTCCACCCCGCCGTTGAAGTCCCGCGCGATGGGAACCTGGACGTGAAAGTAGAGCGAGGCCCGGTCGCTCAACGCTAACGAGATTCCCGGGGAAAACGCCAGCATGGTTGAACCGGTATTCGGCACCGGCCGGCGCCTCACCACCGGGTCTATTACTTCAGGGTCACCAGGGAAGCCCGCATCCCCCGGAAACAAGGCTCTCCGCAGGTCGCCGGTAAACTCGTCATGCACGATATACCGCCAGTTGAACTGGCCAGTCACCGTGATGATGTTCAGCATTTTCAGATTCATTCCCCCGGTCAGAATGTATTCGTCGCCGAAGCGATACGAGTTCGCGCCCGTGAACGTGCGCCGATAGGAGACGCTCGCAAACTGGTTCAGCCGGTGAGGAATCACCTCGTAGGATTGGTAGATCGAGGCAACAATCCCCCACGCGCGCCGTCCAAGCTGGAGCGTGGGCTCCTGGAGCTTTCCCTCGATGTTGTTGGCATGGGAGTCCCCGGTCGGCAGGTCCACCCCGAGCCCCAGCACGATCAGGTTCCGTAAGGTGGGGAGAATGTTATACTTGCCGGTCACGCGGATGTCCCCCAAGCCGGCATCCTGGAACGTTTCGAATTCTCCGGCCCCGCCGCCGGCCTCGCCCACCTCGATAAAGTGGCTGTGCTTGACCTTGCGGTAGGGCACGGTCACTTCCAGCGTCACCCTGTCGGTCAGGCCGTAGTTCACATCAAGGATGGTGGTCTCCGCGATCGTACGGTGTTCTTGGTGTTCGTCGAGGATGACCCGACGCCGCTCCTGGTCCACCGCCGCGACACGTCCGCTCAGACCGCCGTCGGGAGCCCTCGATGGCGCATAAGAATAGTTGAGGTCCACAGACAATTTTCCTTTTGGCTGCACCCCGGCTTCCGAGCCGGTGATCAAAAAACATGAGGCCGCCCCGCAGCTTGCAGATGCCTCGGGCGCCAGACCTATCAAAAGAGCCAGTAACGCGGCCGCACCAACTCCGGCCGCCGGCCGGATATAGCCTTTCGTCGCCATCGCATCCTCCTCCACTCATACCGTTCATACCGTCAATGGACAAACGCCAGGAGCCGGGACCCTGCGACACGAGCGCAGGCGTCGGACCCAGCCTCTAGCGAAACGGGATTAGAGGAGAGTAGGAGGAGCGCGGGCTTGGAGTTCGGAACCGCAATCGAACGAGCGCAGGCCGTCGAGGAACGGCAGCACCTTGTCTTCACCGAGTGTAACCGTTGTCGCGTGGAATGCGGCCGTCGTCACCGCGCCGGCCGCGGCGCACATCCACACGCAGATGCCCGTGGCATGCATGCCGGCCGTGTGGTGGGCCGCATGCTGGACCTCGTGCGCAAACGCGCTGCCGGTGGTTGCGCCCAGCATGAGGGCCACAGCCATCGCCAGCGTCAGCGCGAGGTGCTTGAGGAACGGACGGATCATTATCCCTGTATCTGTTACCGAACCTCGTAAGCGGAACTTCGGGTCATCTTACCGATGCCATCCTTGCGTGTCAACCGGCTATCCGCTCTAAGGCCTCCTTGGCGCGGCCGCGGACCCCGGGGTCCCAGTCGTCTTCGACCAGCTCGCGCAGCCGCTTCTCGGCCTGGGTGGCCTTGAGCTTTCCCAGCGCCAGAGCCGCCTCGGCCCGCACGTAGGGGTACTCGTCCTTCGTCGCCTGGATCAAAGACCCGATCGCCTGCGGGTCGCCCATAACGCCCAGCCCGTTGGCCGCCCGAGCCCTATCCAGCTTCTCCTGGTCCGCCTTCATGATCCGCAGCAGAACGTCCAGCAACGCCGGGCCCGCCTCGGCCAGCCGCTCGGGATGGTCGCGGTCATGATCAATGAGCCAGAGGGCG
>CAZITU010000144.1:0-5263 GCA_964542245.1 uncultured Nitrospirales bacterium
GGTGCAGCGGAAACAGTCACTTCAATCGTAAAGGAGGTTTCAATGAAGTTTGCGCGTCTGCGTGTCAACACAACCGTCACAGCTCTTTCATTCGCACTTTTGCTGGGTGGAACCTCTGCCAATGCAGTCCCTCCCGCCGGCTACGGGCAGCCCGGCGGCGAGTTCGACATCACGCTGTCCCGCGTGCCCGTGCGCGATCGGGTCGCCGCCAAGGCGCTGCAGCCGCCGTTCCAGCCGACTCCGGAGATCCTGGCAGAAGGGAAAGCCATCTTCCTGGGGCGCGGCACCTGCTTTCAGTGCCACGGCCCGGAGGGCAAAGGCAACGGCGGCGCCGCGAAGATCCTGCCCATCAAGCCCCGCGACTTCACCAACCCCAAGTTCAACAAGGTTAGGACACCAGGCGAAATGATGTGGGTGCTGAAGAACGGCAGCACGGGGCAGACCGGGCAAATCCCTGGCACCGGCATGCTTCCGGTCGTCGGGCAGTTCCTGAGCGAAGAAGACGGATGGAAGGTGTTGTTGTATGAGCGTAGCCTCGGCGAAACCAGGTAGGGGCACGGCATGCCGTGCCCCTACGAAATTCATGAATAATCCGGCCTACGGATTCGCTTGCGGAGGGTTATCTTCGCCCCAGTTGTAGATGGACTTGAGGTACTGGTAGGCGGCAAGGAGTTTGCGCAGTTGCGGCTCTTTGCTGCGGTCTCCGTCCCGCGAATCCGGATGGAGTTCCTTGGCCTTCTTTCGAAACGCCCGCGTCACAGCCGTGAGCGACGCGCCCCCCTCCAGCCCAAGCACGTCATAGGCTTCGGCGGAATTACGGATCTCGCTGTGCGGGTCCAAGGCCTCCCCGCCTCCGCCGCCAGCTCCGGTCGCTTGTCGGAAGAAGTCGAAGAGGTTGGGGCGGCGCTTCCTCCTTCGGCGCGGGCGGTTGAAGAGCTCGCTCTCTAGGTCCTCGAATCGGTCCTCGATGAACTCGATGCGCCGATCCAGACGCTCCAACTCCGCAAGGCCCGAGGCGCCTTCAAGTTCTTCACCGACCAAAAGAACAGTATGTTGGATCTCCTCCAAGCCTTCTTCCATCTTGAAATAGAGGTCGGGCTGTTCTTGGAGAAGCTTGTCGAAGGCGTAGTCCAAATCCTCGGCTGAGCGGGCCTGAATTTCCACGACCCGCTTCTGCATCTCCCGTCGGGCCTTCGCCTGCGCTTGCTTGTTCTTGGAGAATGCCACGGAGTTGAATGTAACCAGAATCGTGCGGGACCGTCAAGGAAGCGATCAACAGGCGGGCAGACCCTAGATGATGGGTCGAAGCAGCAGCACAAGGAGGCCGGCCAGGACCGCGGCGACCGGGACGGTCAGCAGCCATGCCAAGACGATCTCCCTCACCGTCGCCCACCGGATGGCCGCGCGCCCCTTGCGCGCCCCGATTGCGATGATGGCGGAGCCGCTGACGTGGGTGGCGGAAACCGGGAGTCCCATGACGGCCGTCGCGCTCACCAACGCGGATGTCGTCAGGTTGGCCGCCAATCCCTCGACATGATCCATCGTTGTGACCTTTTCAGCCAATACCGCGGTAACTCGGCGTCCCCCGAAGAAACTGCCGATCCCCATCGCCACCGCGCCCAACACGAAAACCACCGGGAGGGGCATCTGGTGGGCCGGCCCTCCGGAGGCCAGAAAGATGAGCATGAGGGCGACAATCTTGGGGGCATCATTTAACCCTCGCGCAAAACTGGCCGCGCCGGAGGAAAGCCAATGCACGCTGTCCATGCTCACGGTCAGGCCGGCGAGTCGGGCCTCGCCGCACTGCTGCGGTGTGGCGGCAACGATCCCGGACGATCCACTGAATCCATTTTGATAGAGGAACCGGCTTTTGCCTTTGGGGTCAATCGCAATCACCACTCCCACGCTCGGCTGAAGGCACACACAATACCCTTGCCACCGACCCAGCGTCGCGGCCAGCACGGGGGTGAGCGCCCAGGTCACGGCAAAAGCGGCTACCGGGCTAAGAGCCAATGGAACGATCACCTTTGCGGCAAGGTTCGGCCACGCTATTCCGTTCACCCCCAGGGCCACCACGCCACCACCACTGATTCCTCCGATTATGGCATGCGTCGTGGAAACCGGCAGCCCCTGCCAGGAGGCGAACAGGACCCACAGGATCGCGCCCCCGATGACGGCGGCCCCCAACACGATCGGCGAGTCGGCTTCGGTCGTGAACAAGCCGGTCGTAAAGGTCTTGAGCATCGCCGTCGCCAAGGAGGCGGAGGCAACTGCCCCAAGCGCGGTCCAAAGCGTTCCCCAGAGAACGGCGGTCCGGTATTGGGTGACGCCGCTGCCCACCAATGTGGCGATCGCTTTCGAGACATCGTTGGCCCCGTTGGCATATGCCAGCGCGAGCACCAATACGAGTCCTAGGAGGAGAGGTTCCATGGGAGACTACGCGACCGCCCCGACGCAACTCGACCCGGCGCCTGCCGTGCACCCGTAGCAATGCATCCCCGTCACCACCCGCCGGCGCGCCAGTAGCGCCAGATCGAACTCGTGGATGGTCTGCGGCGCCGCGCCGTCCACCGGCAGGTCCAGCATCTGGTTGAAGTCGCAGTCGGAGAGCCGGCCGTCCCAGTTCACGCTCATCAGGTTCCGGCACATGAGGCCGTCCACGGAAGCCGGATTGAAGCTCGTGATGAGCCGTTCCATGTATGTCTCGTACTGGCCGGAGCGATGTAGGTCGTCGAGGAAGCGGCTGATCGGCATGTTTGTAATCGTGTAGAGCCGGTTGAACACGATCCCGGAGCGCCGGCGGAGTTCGACCCTGTAGTCCTGTTCCAGCTCGACCTGGTCGGGCGGCAACTTGGGCCCCACCGGGTTGTACACCAGATTCAAGATCAAACCGGTCCCCGCGATGCCGTAACCAAGGTCGTTCAGCCGTTGCAGCGCTTCGATGCTGCGGCCATAGACGCCCTTCCCACGTTGAGCATCCACGTTCTTTTCCAAATAACACGGGAGGGAGGCGATGACCTCGACCTGATGATCCCGCAGGAACTCCGGCAAGCGCTCCTTGCCCCGCACGAAGAACACGGTCAGGTTGCAACGGTCCATCACGTGCCGGTCCAGTTCGCGGCAGCGTTCCACCAGGTACTCGAAGTGCGGATTCATCTCCGGCGCGCCGCCGGTGATGTCCACGGTGCGGATCTCCGGATACCGGCGGAGCACGTCGAGGACGGCGTCCACCGTCTCCCGTGTCATGATCTCGGTGCGCGTTGGGCCGGCGTCCACGTGGCAGTGGGTGCAGGTCTGGTTGCAGAGCTTCCCGACGTTGACCTGCAAAGTCTCCACCCCCGTCGCCGCGAGCTCATCCACGCCGTGGGCCGCGAGGGTCCGTTCGAAGGACATGCGGGCCTCTTTTAATTCTTGGCGGCCAAGACGGTCTGGGAGAACGAGATTCTGCAGCATCCGAAATCCAAAGCCTCCTCATTGGTGTTGGTCAGGTGTTCCTGAACGCCCGGCGTGAGACGGTAACAAATCCGCTGCCCCTCCCGCACGCCCTCGACCAGGCCGGCCTGCCGGAGTATGCGGAGATGGTGCGACACGTGCGGCTGGGAAGTCTTGAGGGTCTCCACCAACTCGCCCACGCACTTATCCCCGCACAGGAGGGTTTTCAGAATTCTGAACCGGGTCTCATCTCCCATCACCCGAAAAATCATGGCGCATTGCTTGGGACTCACGCTCGTCGGTCTCATGGCCCGGTCCCCTCTTACAATTCCCTCTAACAACATCCGCCGTCCGGAGCGCACGAGACCTCGCGCCCCGCCACTCCCGCCTGGGCGCGGTTTACAATAAGGAAATGGCGGCTGTACGCGTCTTCCGTGAGGACGCGCAAGGTCTTGGAGCAAATTTCCTGGGGGACACCACGTTGATACAGGTGGTGATCATCATCCTCGGCCTCTTCGAACGGCCCAGTCAAGACGGCGAAGTGCCCCTGCCAGACGCAGGGCTTCTGCTCCGGGAATATCGCCGTGAACCGCGGATCGCCGGTGGTTATCCGGACAGGGTCGGCTGAAAGATTGAAGAGATTCTGAAACGGCGGCGTCGTGAATAAGTCGGCGGTCGCGGCGTCAATCGCCACCGGCGCCCCCCGTCGGTACGACCGCCCGTGCTCGTCGAGAACCCGGCTGAACGGGCCCCGGAGGGTGGCATAGCGCACGCCGTTGAGTTCACGGGCATGGGGCAGCTTGTACCCCGTCAACGTGATCGAGACGAAATGGATGCCGTCTATGATCTGCCATGGGGTGTATGTCACCTGGTGAAGTCCCCGGAACCCGGCTTGCGCCAAGCCGTCCAGGTAATCCCGGATCGTCAAGGCGCCCGAAAGGCAGTCTCCCCATTTTTCGGTGTCATGGATGAGGTATTGCGGGACCGGTTGGTCCGCCACAATGTCCGAGATCGTGAAGCGGCCGCCCGGCCTGATGACTCGGTACATCTCGCGGAAGACCTTCCGTTTGTCCGGGGCCAGATTGATCACGCAATTAGAGATGATCAGATCCACGCTCTTGTCTTCCACCGGCATGGCCTCGGCCATCCCTTTCCGAAACTCGACATTGGAGACGGGATACCCCAGGTTACGGGCCACGACTGGGGCATTGCGGCGCGCGATTTCCAGCATCGTCTCGGTCATGTCGAGGCCGATCACCCGGCCGGAAGGACCCACCCGACGGGCCGCCGCAAAGCAGTCAATCCCGCCTCCCGACCCGATATCGAGAATCGTCTCGCCCGGCCGGACGGTCTCCAGCCCGACGGGAGTCCCGCACCCATATGAGATGTTCAGGACCTCTTCCGGAACAAAGGAGCGGAGATCCTCGAAGTCATAGCCGGTCGGACAACACATCCGCTCCCCGGTCGCGGCCGCCCTGGCATACCGCTCGCTCACGGCCTTCGCAATATCCTGATCAACCATGCAGACACCCTCCTTGTTGTCGGCAAAGAAATCTAAATATAAAGATTCATCCATATAAAGGACAGGCCCTATCCCTGTCAACCGTCTGACGGTCGCACCTCGATCTCTATGTTTGTCGTTGGAAAAGTAAAATCCTTACACGGAAAGTTCGACGAGTAGGATGACTTGAAAAGGCTTACGCTCATTAGTACACAATGGTCCGGTCCGCTCCATTGAAGAGCTGCACCATCCGGTCCAACGGAAGCGGCATGACCGCGGAGGCGACCCGCGCGGGATCAATCTTGTAGAGCAGCATCATCGTCCGGTTGC
>CAZITU010000145.1:0-5204 GCA_964542245.1 uncultured Nitrospirales bacterium
AGCAACAAATGCGTAAAATAGTGCCATAAACGCAACTGTCATCGGCAACCGGTCCCAAATGAGCCGCCCGTTGTCGGGCGCGGCGTGATAGTACGCAGACCCGCCACTCACCAGCGCTACGCCAACGAAGAAAATGAGATAAGGCCAGCGGTCGGTGGGTGGATGAAATATTTCGCCGGCTTTCGGTCGAAGGACGAACCACAACCCGATCGCACCGATGACAGCAAAGGCTAGATTCGAAGTGGTGTCGTTGAAATTAGCGATGCCGAACCAGCTACGTCGATCTGCAAACAGATGATAAGCGGGATTTTGGGGGATCGGCTCAAGCGCCAGCACAACGGTGATGGTAGCCACTGATAAAACGACAAGAATGGCCACGCGCAGATGGACGGCCCAGGAAGAAGGATTTTTCATCAACGCCAACATGACTAGGCGCTCATCGTACAAAAACTATTGCCAGCAAGATACCAACTGAGCAGACTGCACGGATAAGGGTTAACAGGGAACCCAGAACAGGGTTTTCCCTGATCATTCCCTGTTCAGTGAAGGGGCCGATTGTCGCTAATCAGCGTGATTGCGAGCGTTTCTGAACCCAGGCATGGCCCTTTCGATTGTCAATCGCTGGCCGAATCCAGCGAGAATTTAGCAACACGACGCCGAATGGAGAAGGTTCGAGCCCGGTTCCTCTCCCTCCGCCAACGATTCGAGAGAGACTGGGATCCAACGATCTCCTGGATCGACCTACGCCTCAGTTCGGATTTCTGCGGAGGCGCAAAGAACGCTACGAATGACGCCGCGCCGGGCGATTTGACACCAGGGCGAGAGACCCGACCGCCGATGCTTCGTTGTCGCACATCCGGAGTATGCCCATGATCGAGACGGACAGGTTCTTGTTGCGCGACTATCGGGCGGTCGACGAGGCAGCCTTCATTTCCTATCAGACCGACCCCGCCTTCGCGATCCACCATCTGCCGGCTGAGTTGGGTGAGGATCACGCGCGGTCCGTCTTCCATCTCTTCATCCAATGGCGGCACGCTGTGCCACGTATCAACTATCAGCTCGCGATCTGCCGGAAGGGCGACGGCGAACTGATTGGCAGCTGCGGTGTCCGCATGGAGCGGCAACTGGTCGGCGAGGGAATTTTCGGTATCGAACTCGCTCGCCCCTACTGGGGCCGCCATGGCTATGCTCTGGAGGTTTCCGTCGCGATGATCGACTGGGCGTTCGCGATCCTGCCAGTGCAAACGCTTCTCGCAGACACGGCCACGAGCAACGCCATCGTCGCTCGCTTGGCGGAGAAGGCCGGATTCAAGCGCACGCAATTGGCCGAAAAGCAATGGTGGCGTCTTTCCGGTGGTGACTGGCTACGGGCGAAGAATGCGCGGCATCGAACTGCAGCCGCGCTTCCGCCAAGAGTGAGTTGAGCCTGAGGTCCCCTCCTCCGCCAATTATTGCAACATTCGAGTTGCTGCGGTCTACTTCAGGACGAGCGACAGGAAACGTTGACCCGAAAAAGCGAATAGCATGCTGGGCTCAATCGCCTGAACGGCCGCCGAGCGTTGGCCTTGCTCGAACAGGGCCATTTCCCCGACGATCTCCCCCGCCGCGAGCGTGGCAATCTCCGATTCTCCAGAGGCGGTCTGCCGGAAGACGCGAACGGAGCCGCGCAGGATTAGGTACACCGTCTCGGCCCGGTCGTTTTCCCGGAAAAGTACCTCGCCCGCATCGGCGTGCTCCTTCCGTCCCTCGCGCAGTAGCGCCGCGTGCTGCTCGCGCGACAGGTGGGCCAACAGCGGGTGTTGAGCGAGGATTTCGTCGACCGTTACCGTTGCCTCGGCCGCCGCCCCGCCTGTTCCCGGCCACACCGGTTCAGGAGGGACAGGCAGCACCTTGCGCGGCACGAGGAAGTGCCGTGGAATCGCGTCGACTTCGCCCCACCAGTGGTCAACGGCGCCCGCCTCCGTGCTGCCAGGCGCCTCCGCCAGCAGCTCCTCGATCACCAGGTCGCGGGCCTTCAGCACGTAATTCCTCGCCACGAGCATGGACAGCTCGTTGGAGTTGGGCGACATGGGGAACGTCTTGAGCGCGTAGAGCCGGTAGCGCGGGTCCGGCTCATCGGGTGCGTAATTGGTGGGGCGAAAGCCGATCGTGAAGCTCATGTAGGGCGGATTCTCCCATCCCGGCACCTTGTGCGCGGGGTCGCGCAGCATGGCAAACAGCTTGTTGGCGACGCGCTGCTGAAGGAGGTTATAGGCGCGCAGTTCTTCGCGCCGGGCTGGATCCTCGATTTCGTCGCGATACTGCGCCTCGGCGTCGATGTGCCGTGGATACACCCGGAACAGGGTCACGAAGCCGCAGTTATCGGGGTTCACGCACACAAGGTTGCGATCGCGCACCAGCAGTTTGCGAAGGAATACCTGGACCTCGATGATGCGCCCCAACATGACCTGGAATCCCTCACGGCCGAACAGGCGCAGAGTTGCCCATCCGGCCATCGAATAGGCGCCAGTTCGCGATGTCTCCAGGGTGAATTGGAACGGGTTGTAGGGCGTGCGGTCCTGCAAATAGGGTGGCATCGGGCGCGCCATAAGAGAGACAAATTGGTCATAGGCGCGCACCAAGAACAGGCTGCTGTTGTACGGCGCCCAGCCCGTCTTGTGAAAGTCTATGCCGATCGCATCGGCATGCCGGATCGGCGCGATCTCACGGTAGTTTTCCTCGAGGATGACGAGCGCATCGGGCGAGAACTGCAGCGGGTTGCGCACGAAGTCATAGGTCGAGAACGCGACCCACGACCAGCCGATGACGGCGTCTGCGTAGATCAAGGGCTTCGGGTGTCCGCCGGCGTTTTCGTACCCATCGACGAGCGCGCGCACTTCGGCAATGGGATCGATCGCGAAGGCGTCCGTCGTGCCCATCGTGCATACCACCATCACCACCGGCTTTCCTTCGGCGCGGCACTCGGCCATCACCTCGCGAAGGTGCGACATGCGCATGCGGTTGTGCTCATCCACCTCGATCGAGCGCACGTTGTCCATGCCGAGCCCGGTCCAGTCGGTGGCGTTCTGCCGAGCGTAATGGCCCTGGGAGGAGACCAGCACCTGGCCGTCGACGCGAACGCCGGTCTTGCGCGTGTCCGCGCCGAGCACCTTCGTCAGCGCGAGCTTCGTCGCATACAGGTAGCAGCCGCTGCCGCCGAACGTGTAGATGCCGCCGGCCTGCCGCGGGTCCCAGCCGATCAGGTCGGCGACCATCGCCGCCGATTCGATCTCTGTCTTGGCGATGTTCCACGAGTACTCGCCCTCGACGAGGTTGGGGCTGAAAATCGCGGCTAGCGCCGAACCCAGAATCGCCGCCGTGTTGGCTGGCGGGATCACGTTGGTCATCGTCTGCGGGTGGTTCCAGTTCGGCATGCCGCTGAACAGCGCGACCAGTTCCTTGATCACCTGGTTGAGCGGCTGCAGGGTGTCCGCAATGCGCGCGTTATGGCATCGGCTGTAGTCAGGCAGAGCGGGATCGCCGAGATACCCCTGCCATGCGTTCTGGTTCTCGAACGCCCGCGGATGCTTCATTTGATCGAGCAGGCGGATCGCATAATTGAACGAGCTCTCGAACGAGGCGTCTTTATCCGCGTCACGCCACGGCGAAGGAAATTCCCTTTGCAGCACCTTGAGCAGCTCCCGCCACCGGGCCAGCGCAGGCTCATCGGCTATCTTGTCCATGGATTTTCCCTCCCGAGCGCTCGCACCTGGATAAACATAGCACTGGTTTTTCGCCGCCGGTGAGTCCAAGGCCCTCAGACAGCGTCAGGATCAGGCGCTCTGCCTCCGCCGCCCTGACCGAGAGCAACCGAATTCGAACCCTCTCCAGCTCGTCCCGCCTTGTTAGGCCGGCCAAGGGGTCAACATGTTCGGTAGTTTTGGGACATGGCATATGGTTGACGGCGGGCCGAAACCCTCCGGCGCCAATGTCCCCGCCCGCCGGGTCGTCTGAAGGTGCGACAACCTTGACCGATGCTTCGCCTCATCATCGAGCTGCTTCCGGGGGGCCGGGACATTTGCAAAGTCAGTCTGGGCTGGAGGCTGTCGGAATCCCGTTCCCTTTGGATATCCGGCCAGAGAAGGTTCGCCGCCGGTACTCCTCCCTCCGCCAAACACCGCCGATTGCCCTCTATAGTCCGTCCGATATAGCCGCCGACCGTCGCACTCTACCAAGCAGCATAGCTTTGCGCAGAAGCGGACTTCCCTATCTGACCGGAGTGACTTCGGCTGAAAGGGAGGCTACGCTCGCATATCTTTCTGCCAGTACGAAGAACCCGCCGCATGCCTCGCTTTCTCGCCGTCTATACCGTGAAGCCCGAGGACCTCGCCCGCTTTCGGAACCTGCCTAAGTCGGAGCAGAGCGCGATCGACGCCATCGGGTTAAAGCAGTGGGCGGACTGGAAAGAAAAGAACGCCGCATCGTTCCCCGATCGCGGGGGAATGGTCGGCAGGACGACGCGCGTGACCAAGGACGGCATCGCCGACGCCGTGAACCCCTTCTGCGGCTACATTGTCGTTGAGGCCGAGACCATAGAGGCTGCCGCCCGCCTCTTCGAGAACCACCCACATTTCTCGGTCTTTCCAGGAGACGGCGTGGACATCATGCCCTTCCTCACTGATCCTGCGCCCTAGCCCTCCGGTCCTGGGCTGCCCGATGACTTCGGCGCAATAGCTGACGTCGAACAATCGATCGGGCAATGACCGCTCCGCATATGTTGTCATTCGCGTGTAGCGCTATTTAGGAGGGCTATAGCGTAGACGTAGTTCTCCGTTTCGTCATTCTCCGCCCGCCATTAGCTCGACAACGCAATTTCTCCGGCGCCGACGCCGGACCGCGAAACCGCACGGTTATTGCGGTTTCCGGCACCGGCCTGGAAACCTTGCCTGTCCGTGAAGGCCCGAATTCGGCCCGTTTCCCGTCCCTCTTCGCCCGTTTTCTCCGAAGGCTGTGCACTCAAGCCCGACGTGCACGTTTTGCCACCACAGTAGAATAAAGGGGTTTTGTGGGCCCGGGATTTTAGCCACTTACGACAAGAGGGCAGTCTTCGGGGGGGCCCTTACGAACAGCAGCAAATTAAGGCAGTTGCGAGCCCCCGCAACAAAAAAGGCCAGTAACTTCAGTTAGTTACCGGCCTTCCAATTTTTGCGCCGCAACAAACCCCT
>CAZITU010000146.1:0-5186 GCA_964542245.1 uncultured Nitrospirales bacterium
AGGTTGCTCACTAAATGCCAACAGTCGGTGTCTCAAAGTCGTTGACACGTTCCGCATGGCGGCGGCCATTGGCCAGCGGTTCTTCAGACTTCACTTGCCCATCAGGATAGGACTCTTTTCGCAATCGGTTCTTGGTAGTTGCTTTGAGCTGTGCAGAGGCAGGCGCGGCCCGGCGGTCACCGCCGAGGCCTGCCGTCCCAAGCGGTGTACTCTCGTCCCAGAGCTGTTTGGTCTTAGGCGGGAGTTCGCCTAATGTCACGAAAAGAGTGCATTGAGGGTTGGCAGAGCAGTAAATGCGGTTCCATTTGAGCAGTCCGGTTGACTCCATCTGCCCGGTTATGAAATTTGTTTCCCGTTCTTCCACTCGTTGGATCAACGAGATGGCTGATTGCTTTTCGGGTGATTGCGGAGACAGGGCAAGAATCCTGGTTTCGATAGCTGTGGCTGTGTACGGTTCTTCGATTTGGCTGTAGACGATGGACTCGGTAATGACGTCAGGTAGTCCGAGATGGGCGGAGGACCTCGTGTGGAACAAGAAATTCAACCCGCTCTCAGACAAGCGAAAATTGATGATCTCGAGTCGCCAGTCTGGCGGGTCGCAACCTTCCGAGCACTTGGCATACTTGATGAACACTGTCTTGCTCTGAGAGGCGGGCCGGAATGGTATGATCGCCAGCCATCGGCCGTTCGCATAAGGCCCCTTCAGGTGAATCTGCAAGCGGCCCTCCTTAAAGGTCAAGAAGTAGAAGGCAAAGCACGGGGTGCAGTCCTGTACGGCACCAGCCACATGGCCGACTAACAGGTCCGGCTCTCTGTCTCCGTCCAGATCGTCTTTGAAATACACCAGTTGGTCCGCCTTGAGAGAAGGAGCGGCTTGTATGAGGAGAGCGCTGAGCTTTGCGCGGTCCGCGTCGGCGCAGATATTCCCGCGTAGATCGCTGTACTCATCGCGAAGATCCGGGGAGGTAACAGTCGCGCAGCCGTCGGGGCTGATCGGCGTGGCCTGGATGACTCTGGCTAATTCCTGCTGCACCGACATGGGCGTGTTGACCAGACTGAACAGTTTCCCATAGGGGAGCGTTTTGATGCCCAGCTTCTGAAAGTTGTGTTCGCTGCTGCGCCAGTCTTCGTAAAACCGTTCGATGGCTTCCAAGGTTCCATCAGGGTTGAACCACTGGAGCTCCCCGTGCTGGAGACCGTTTTTGGTTGACGCCTGCTGCTCGATGGATCCGTCCGCGCGAAACAGGAGCCGGATGCCGTCGTATTTGCCGTTGGTCCAGCGAAACGTGCTGTAGGGCTTGCCGTTGTCCCAATAATAATGCGCGATTCCATGGCGGAGGCCATTCACGAGCGGCTCTTCGGACTTGAGTTGGCCGTTGGGCCAGTAGTCTTTGTGGACCGCGGTTTCATTAGAAGCAGCAGATCGAGGCGACAGCTCGCTGCTTGGCGGGAAGAAAAACGCGAGAAGAATCCCGCCTGCAAGCACGAGGCTGAGGAGAGGCTTTTGGATTGGTGCGTGGCGGCGACGCTCGGCTACGGCCATTATAATTCCGTAGGCCACAACACAAGTCGCGAGGAGCATCGGCGGAAGCACCCGCGCAAAGGTTAAAGGGCTGGCCTGATCCATGCGGAGCAGTTGGTAGAGTGTGAAGACTGACGGAATAGGCTCTGTAACGAACAGGTAAACGTACCAGCCTAGCACGAGAAAGGAGAGCATCAGCAGGGCGTTTTGCCGATCGCTCAACATAACCGCTCGTAACCCTGTATAAAGGCAATGCCAGCACCTGCTCTGGCAAGCGAAGGCGCGGCACCGTGCCAATTGTCAAGATAATAAAACATGAGCCGCTACTAGTAAAGGCTTATAGCGGTGCAGGCAACCGAAGTAGGGCGTTGACACTTTTCCCATCCCCTCCTAGAATGGCGTCATTCTTGTTTAATGCGGAGACCTTTTTATTAAGGAATCCAAGCCTGAGGCCATCCGCAATGTTGCCGTTCTCTCCTACGGTGGAGCCGGAAAGACCACGCTAATCGAGGCGCTGCTGTGCGCGACCGGGGCGATTCCCCAGATGGGGGCCGTCGCAGCCGGCTCCGCTGCCATGGATTACGAACCGGAGGAACACCACCGCAAGGTCTCAATCCAGACCAGCCTCTGCCAGATCGCGTGGAACGAAGCGGCGCTCAATCTCCTGGACAACCCGGGCGCCTCCAGCTTCCAGGTTGAGGCCAAACAGGCTGCCCACGTCGCGGATGCGGCCCTTTGGGTCTTCAACGCCGGCGTGGGAGTGAAGACGGAGTTGGAAAAACTGTGGGAGTACGCTGCGTCGCGGTCCTTGCCGAGCCTGATGTTCATCTGGAGTGGGGTAAGTGGGGTCAGAGTCCACTTTTCGGGGGCCTAGAAAAGGAGGCAGGCTGATTTTTCGGAGGAGGATACGATGAAGAGGCGGGGAGGCTGGTTGGCGGTGATGGTCGGGGTGGTGATGGTGGGGATGATCGGTTGTGGGCAGGAGGGGCCGAAGACGGAGGCCCCGAAAGCTGCATCGCCGGGCGCGCCGGCGGCGCCGAGCAAATCGGTGACGGAGTCGGCGGGGCAGGCGGTGGTGGACAGCATTAAGGCGCCCTTGGACAAGTCCCATGCGGTCGAGGGCACGCTGGAGAAGGCTGCCGGGAAGACGGCCGACCAGGTCAAGGACACGACGCAGTAGCGGGGAGCCGTTGCATCGGCAACCATGAACTGGTAGAGTTTCACGTGTGAAAGGCGAATGATGCCTGCAAAGAAACAACGCAAGAGGACAGGGCACGCGGCGGCGGACTTGCGGCCGGACCCGGTCATTGAAGCCTACCAGCGCGACATTGACCGGACGCTGCTTCGCGAGAATCTCAAGTTGACGGTGGAGGAACGGTTCCTCAAGCTCATGGAATTGCAGCGGTTTGCCGCTGAGCTTCGACAGGCTGGAGCAGCGGGTAGGGAGGACTGAATGGGAAAAGAAAAATCAGAAGCTCTTGATCTGATCAAAAAATTACCGGATGACGTAACGACGGGCGCTATCATGGAAGAGTTGTTCTTTAAGCAGCAGGTGGATAAAGGGCTACAGGATGTGGCTGAAGGCCGCGTGCTGACCCATCAGGAGTTGAAAGAAAGAATTGCCGGATGGCGCAAGTCCGCTGGTCGCTGACAGCCGGCGGCGACCTCCGGGAACTGCTGTTCAGAGGGTATCGCATCGTGTATCTGTTGAAGGATGAGAACGTGACCATTCTCAGAGTTGTGCATGGTGCGCGGGATCTGGCTGAGCTGGTTCGGCGCGAGCCATGGGAGATCAGAGATTAGGGTCCAAGTGGGTTGAGCGTCGATGTACGGGTGAAGCGGTCAGCCGCGGCATAACCCTGCTCTGGACAAGTCCCGCGCGGTCGAGGGCACGCTGGAGAAGGCCGCCGGGAAGACGGCCGACCAGGTCAAGGACGTGAAGCCATAGTTGAGAATACATTGTGCATGCGGCGAGGCTACCTGCTGCGAGTCCCATCCTCCGCCAGTCGGCGCCTCACCCACCATCCCTGTAAAGCGAATTGACACCATTCAGATTAGAGGAATAAATGGGGTCAGGCTAACCCTAATTACTGTGATGAAGGCGCCGCATCTCAATGCTTACCTGGTCGCGAAGGAGTCCGGACGGTGAGGCCGGAGTCCTTCTATGCACAAAAGGATAGCCTTGGAATGGGCCATTCCTTACCTCCAAAGGCCTAACCTCCGTCTGTCCCACTTCCCCTCCTTTAATTGGAGTCAGTCACCACTTGTAACCATTCGTATGCACACGCTTTTAAGATGGCATTCGCGTTGTCATAACTTTTCACAGTCAGAAACGCAGCTGGTACAGCCTATGCATAATTCATTATGGTAGTAGGTTCACGCAAACACATGGCAGAGGAGGGCAGCTTATGGACACGCAGCTTTCAGCCGGTTAGGGGGGCTCAGGTTCGGTAACCGCATAACGATACCGGCAAATGGGCCCTTCCTAACCCAGGAGGTGGCCCATGTTGGACAGCATGATTCTCACACTGTGGTTAATGACAGCGTCAATGCCGGAAGGCTGTGCGGTGACCGGCACGGTGTTCCACTCGATAGAGCAGACTTTCGCCCTGCTTCACAGCAACTGCCTGATTGAAATCCAACGCCGTGAGGGCTGGATCATCATGACCTCGCCCCAGTGGGTCGTGGCGGTGGAGATCCCACCCATTCCGGGTAAGCGGTCGTTCACCTATTCCTGGGGTTCCCCGTGGGCGTTGTTCGGAGCGGGACCGACGACCAGCGAGTGGGTCGGGGTGGCGGTCGGTAAGCGCGCTGGCGCGTAGAATGCGCGTGCCCGTGTCACCCGTAACGGGGAACGGGGCCGTGGGCGCTGGGGGGCGTGAGCCAGAGATAATCCACGTGGAGTCCCGCAGCTGAGTGCGAATCTCCTCCTTATGGCCCGGCTCCAGCGATGTGAGATAGACCGTTGCGTGGATAAGTCCCGTGCGGTCGAGGGCGCGCTGGAGAAGGCCGCCGGCAAGACGGCCGACCAGGTCAAGGACGCGGCGCCATAGCGGCCGGGTGGCGGGCGCTACACATTCTCGCGCATCCGGACATCCTTCAGGAAGGTGGAAAGCTCGGGGTTCGCATACACCCCATAGGCATCAACCAGGACCACGCGCGTGCCATCCCGGGCCTCGAGGTCGTACACCACGGCCATCTCTTTCAGTCCCATACGTATCGTAGTTGTCCAGGGAAAAATGAGAGGAGTAGACTGGTCCTCAAAGGGGTTATTTGTTTTCTATCAATAAACACCCTGGAAGGAGGTTGTCATGAAACAGATTTTTCTCGCTGTTGGGCTCGCCCTTGGGCTCCTCATTCTTGGAGTGGCGTGCGACTACGGTAAGTCCGGTGGTGGGACGCCGACCGCGGATTCAGCGCTCATGTCCCCTGCCAGCTCGGCCGGACGGGTGGATAACGATGAAGGCGTCGGACACTATAAGCAAGGCCACTGGGATGTGTCCGAAGGTCACTTCCGCAAGGCCATCAAGGCCGATGCCAACCTGGCTGAGGCCCATTACAATCTTGGTCTGACGCTCGACAAGATGGGCAAGCACGAAGAGGCGACGACTGAATTCAAGAAGGCGGCCGAACTGGCCCCAGCGAACCCGGCGATTAAGGATTC
>CAZITU010000147.1:0-5103 GCA_964542245.1 uncultured Nitrospirales bacterium
GCGGAAGCCTTCGGAAATTCCTTCGAAGACTCAGTCAGTTTCCGCTTTCCTTCCCGGCAGAGTCTCGATGTGTCCCCGCTCCTCCGGCAATTCCGCTCACAGCCGTATGGCTCCTTTTGCGGTTTTGGCGGTGACCCGAGCCTCGTGATTCGCACGCAGGCCCCGGCCGTACAGTCGAACTGATTTGGTATAGGAGGCGGTGAATGGGAGTCGGTGGCAGCATGCATACCGCATTAGGGTGGCGGGGACAGTTCGAAAGAACTGCACGATGGTTTGCGCGAGTCGAGAAAATCAGTATTGAACGTCATCAGACTGGTGATTTACACCGGCATCAAGACTTCATCTATGCGTTCTTTCAGAATTGCTACCACCTCCGCGAATGGCTAGTAGAGTCAGGTGTTGTCCCTCAGTGTGAGATGGAACGCTTGTTCCAGGATCATGTAGAGTTACAGATCTGTCGCGATGTATGTAATGGTACAAAACACATGCAGGTCAAACGTCCCAGTATTGACGGGGACTATTCTATCTTCAGAGAGTACGATCACTTTCACGTGGATAGACCGGATGATGGGCCGCACTCGATGGAATATTTGTTTGTTCTTGCAGGATCACATAAGTATGACCTGTTTGAATTAGCCCGGAAATGCATGGCGATCTGGGAGCAATTTTTGCGCGGCAAACGATTGCTGTCGTAATCTCGATAAGGAGTTCAAAAATGAGTACTCCCAAAGAAGAAGTACGGAAGATGCTTGATCGTCTTCCCGATGATTCGTCGTTTGAGGACATCCAGTACCACATTTATGTTCGGGAAAAAATCGAGCGAGGCTTGAAAGACGTTGCCGAGGGTCGAGTCCTGAGCCAGGAGGAGGTCGAGCGAAGGATGTCGAAGTGGCTCGGGAAATAAAATGGGCCCAAGCCGCTGCGAACGACCTCGACGCGGTTGCCGACCACATAGCCAAAGATTCGCCGAACTATGCTGCATCACTTGTTTGCGAGGTGCGCGATGCCGCGCGCTCCTTGTCGCATTTGGCAGATCGCGGTCGTATTGTGCCTGAATGGGATGATGCAAGTGTCCGTGAGTTGTTCATTGGCAATTATCGGCTGCTTTATCAGGTGATGGAACGGACCGTGTACGTTATCGGGTTTATTCATGGCGCTCGCGACTTGCGTGCGCTTTGGATGCGGGAAGGGCGTCTCCCTTCAGGGAACTGACCAGGGACTGACCAATGGACGCGCGTTGTGTTGCAAAGTTGACCAGGCCGGGAGCGGTCAAGCGCATCCTGGTCCGGGGGACGAACTGGATTGGCGACGGAGCAGGGAGGCGATGATGATACCAATCGATTTTGACGCGATTATTTTTCAGGAAGGCAAAGCCTACGTGGCTCACTGTCCTGAGTTGGATGTGTCCAGTTGTGGTCACGATGTAGAGGAATCTCGGCGGAACCTGAAAACGGCGGTGCGACTGTTTGTCGAGGAAGCCGAGAAGCTTGGCACCTTGGAGGGTATTCTACGCGAAGCGGGGCATTAGTCCTCGGCTGAGGAGGTCGGCGATGGAGCCAAAAGTCATTGATTGGGATGGGAGCCATGTTCCCGATGAGTTGCGGGGTCTGCCTCCTGGACGTTATGCCATAGAGCCTGTGGACCAACTCGGACCGCTCTCAGAAGAAGAGGAAAGGGGAATTCTTGTCGGACTTGCTGAGTTGGACAGCGGGAGAGGTATTCCTTTAGCCGATGTGGTGCGTGAAATCAGAAGCGGCTCGTCCAAACGGTGACGATTGTCGTCGCTCCGAAGGCTCGGAACGATCTAAGGGAGGCGTACGAGTACATTCACAGAGACAATCCTGAGGCGGCCGATCGGGTGCTCGCTCATATCGTAGAAATTATCGGAATGCTGGCATCTGGTGCGATGGAGGGGAAAGAGGTACTGCTCCGAAATGGCGGGCGAGTTCACACTTGGCCTGTCCCTCCCTATCGCATCTACTATCGTAAAGGTGGCGAGGTGTTTCAGGTGGTTCGTGTCTATCACCAGGCGCGTCCCCCGATCGAGCGATAGCGTGTTGCTGAGTGACCTGAGGGTGATCGTGAAAATCAGAAAGCAGTTTGAGGTCGTTTGACCAATGGACGCGGGTCGTATTAAACGGTTGACCAGGGCGGGGGCGGTGCAACGGATCCTGGTTCGGGGGACGAACTGGATCGGCGATGCGGTGCTGACGACCCCGGCGCTCGCAGCCCTGCGGGCGGGGTTTCCCAAGGCGCGGATTTCTCTGCTCGCCAAGCCGGTCATCGGCGAGCTCCTGCAGAGCCATCCGGCCGTGGACGAGATTATCCTTTACCGGGACCCCGGCCCGCATGCCGGCCTGGGAGGGAAATTCTCCTTGGCGCGTCAGTTGAGCAGGGGGCACTACGACCTGGCGATCCTCCTGCAGAACGCCTTCGAGGCCGCTGCCATCACGGCGCTGGCCGGCATTCTCAACCGTTACGGGTACGCCACCGACGGGCGATCGTTTTTGCTGACCCACCGGGTCCCGTTGACGCCGAAGATTCGGCGCAAGCACCAGGTGGAGTATTACTTGGAACTGCTCCGGCCCTTGGGGATCCAAGTCGAGCCGGCGGCCCCGACGTTGCGGACGACGCCGGGAGAGGATGCGGCGGCGGTCGAGCATCTGCGGGCGTTCGGCGTCAAGCCCGATCAAGTCGTGATCGGCCTCAATCCCGGATCCGTGTACGGCTCGGCCAAGCGCTGGCTCCCGGATCGTTTCGCCCAGGTGGCGGATCGCCTGGCGGCCGAGCACGAGGCCTGCGTGCTGATTTTCGGCGGAAAGGGCGAAGAAGAATTGGGAACCACCATCGCTTCGATGATGACGGCGCCCACCATCGTGCTCTCCGGGCGGACGTCGGTGCGGCAGTTGATGGCCCTGATCAAGCAGTGCAGTCTTTTTATTACCAATGATACCGGTCCCATGCATATCGCCGCAGCGTTCGGGGTTCCCTTGGTGGCGATCTTCGGTCCGACCGATCCGGTCACGACGTCACCGTTCGGCAAGGGCCACGAACTCATCCGGAAGCCCGTGGAGTGCTCACCATGCCTGTTGCGTGAGTGCCCCATTGATCACCGGTGCATGCAACGAATCAGAACCGATGAGGTCTATGCGGCGGCCGTGCGGCAGCTCAAAGCAGAGGGTGTGGGTGTTAAAGCGGCTGCCGAAAGGAGTGCATCCTCCCACGTGGTCTTTCTCGATCGCGACGGGACCCTCAACGAAGACCCTGGCTACCTCAACCATCCAGATGCCGTACGTCTTCTGCCGGGCGTAGGGCCCGCCGTGGCGCGATTAAATGAAGCCGGGTGCAAGACCGTGGTCGTCACGAACCAATCCGGGATCGGGCGTGGATTAATCGAACCAGGCGCGCTGGAGGCGATCCATCAACGGCTGCGCCAACTGTTGGCCGAGGATGGTGCCTGGTTGGATGGAATCTATGCCTGCACGCACCGTCCTGACGAGGGGTGCGAGTGCCGCAAGCCCTCGCCCGGCCTGGTGCATCGAGCCCGTCGTGAGCTGGGGCTGGGGACGGCCAAGTCGTTTGTGATCGGGGACAAAGCCACCGATGCGGAGTTGGCGAGGAATATCGGTGCGACGTCGGTCTTCGTGTTGAGCGGGGATCATCCTGAGGAGGAGCGCGCCAGGATGGTCGCCCGTGGTCTAGTTCCGGACCACATGGCCCGTGACCTCGCGGAGGCGGTCGAGTGGATCCTAACGGAAGCGAAGGTTCATGCGTGACGGTTGTCGCATTCTGATCATCAAACCCAGTTCGTTGGGCGATATCGTCCATGCTCTTCCGACGGTGTCGGCTTTGCGGCGTCGGTTTCCTTCGGCCAAGCTGACTTGGCTGGTGAAGCGCGAGTGGGCTGAGGTGCTCGACGGCAACTCCGACATTGACGACGTGATGGCGGTGGACCTGTCGCTCGGGGGGTGGCCGACGGCAATGACGAGGGTTCGGGCCGGACGCTTTGAGTTGGTAGTGGACCTTCAGGGCCTGCTGCGGAGTGCGGTGTTGGGATGGGTGGCGGGAGCGCCGGTGCGGATTGGATTTGCGAATGGCCGGGAGGGCAGCCCCTGGTTTTATACCGATCGTGTTGCGGTGCCCAATGCATCCATGCATTCGGTGGACCGCTATCTCCTGATCGCCCAGTTCCTCGGCGCCTCTCCGGAGCGACCAGGGACCTCGGCGTTTCCGCTGCCGCATGATCCACTCGCGGAGGCTCGGATCAACGCACTCCTGGAGTCCGAAGGAGTTCAATCGGAAACGGTTCTGGTCGCCGTGAACCCTTCCGCCCGATGGGATACGAAGCAATGGCCGGTCGAGTCGTTTGCCGTGGTGGCGGACCATCTCCAGGAAGAGAGGGAGGCCCGTGTGGTGGTCGTCGGTGGTTACAAAGATCGTCCTATAGTGGAGCAGGTGCTCCGCCACATGCGGACCGCGCCGATCAATCTTGCGGGGGAGACCACGGTGAAGGAATTGATCGTCCTGCTGAGACGCAGTCGAGTGCTCATCACAAACGACTCCGGCCCCATGCATCTGGCCGCCGCTGCAGGCACGCCGGTCGTAGCGCTGTTCGGGCCGACCGATCCAGCAAGGACCGGGCCTTACGGAGGCGGCCATACGGTGTTGCGCAGCGGCGTCCCTTGTAGCCCCTGCTTCAGCCGTCGTTGCGCGAACACATTGTTGATGGAATGCCTGACTGCCATTCGACCCGAGCGGGTGCTCGAAGCGGCCGTTAAACAACTGAATCGGGGGGACCTATGCCGATCGACAAGGAGTTGCTAGCCATTCTGGCCTGTCCCAAGTGCAAAGGGGGCATCCATCTGACTGAGAAGGGTGACGGCCTGGTCTGCCAGGCCTGCAAGCTGATGTACCCGATCAAGGACGATATCCCGGTCATGCTGATTGATGAGGCGATCAAGCTGTCGTGAAGATCCTGCTCGTCAGACCCGACGGGATCGGGGATGAAATCCTGTCGCTTCCGGTGGCGACGGAACTGCGGCGTCTGATGCCGGCGGCGCGATTGAGTTTTCTCTCCAGCGTCTATGCTGCCCCGGTGTTGGC
>CAZITU010000148.1:0-5005 GCA_964542245.1 uncultured Nitrospirales bacterium
GTGAGGAGGTGACCTATGGCGACGCTAGATCAGCTTATGCAGATCAAAGGAGTGGTGGCAGCAGGCGAATTCACGCCGACCGGCGAACTGGTGGACTTCAGGTCGGCCATGTCGATGCCGCAGGACCAGGCAGGCATGACCGCCCAGTTCTGCAACACCGTCAGCATCATGTTCACTACCCTGGCCAAAGCATACACGCACATGTACACGAACATGAGCTGGTTGCCCCCGAAGTTCTGGGCGTATGGCGGCGGCGATATGGCCGTGTGTGTGGGAGGGACGAAAGGGGTCTTCGTGGAGATCGCCAAGGCCGATTTCAATCAGCTCTTCAAGGTGCTCGCCGACTGATCAGATCTGATGCGGCGCCTGCCCGACCGTATCCGACCCGGCGTGCGGGTGCTGTTCGTCGGCATCAATACCGGCCTCCGTTCCGCCGCGATCGGCCATCACTTCGCCGGCTACTCGAACCGCTTCTGGAAACTCCTCTGTGACTCGGGGCTTGTGCCGCCCCCGCTGACCTGCGAGGACGATGTGCGCCTGCCGAGTGGGGCTACGACCTCACGAATCTGGTTGCGCGGCCCAGCGCCGGCATGGACGAACTGGGGCCCGGCGAATTTCGGGCCGGCCGTCGCCGGCTCCTCGCCAAGATCAGACGGGTTCGTCCGGAAGTGGCGGCGCTCGTCGGCGTGACGGTCTATCGATCGCTGTTTTCGTCTAGAGGGAAGGTCCGGCTTGGCCTGCAACGAGAAAGGCTGGCCGGGGTACGGGTCTTCGTGCTCCCGAACCCCAGCGGCCGCAACGCGAATTACTCCTATCAGCAGATGCTTGCCGCGTACCGAGCCTTAGGAAGTTACCTGAGGAAGGCACCAACTCGCTCCCCCTGAGCCCCACGCTCCTCTCACCCTGACACCTTTTTCCCACCTCAAAATATCTCTTGACGCGGTACCCTAGTACAGGGTGTAGGTTCCCTGAGAAAGGGGATGCAATGGCCTCAGGACTCACCATCGGTCGGTTGGCCAGGGCGGTCGGCGTCAACCTTCAAACGGTCAGGTTCTACGAACGGCTGCATCTGCTGGCGCCGACGGCCCGGACGCCGTCCGGATATCGGATGTATGGAGAGGAAGCTGTTCGGCGGCTGAGGTTTATCAAGAACGCCCAAGCATTGGGGTTCACATTGCGGGAAATCCTCGAATTGCTGAATTTGCGGGTCAGTTCCACAGCGCGCTGCGGTGACGTGCAAAGGAAAGCCCAGGCGAAGTTGGCTCAAGTGGAGGCCAAAGTCCATGACTTGGAGGCGCTTGCCTGGGCGCTCAAGGACTTGGTCCGTGCCTGCCGGGCAGGTCAGCCCACCGATCGTTGCCCGATTTTAAAGAGCTTGGAGGAGAAAAGGAGGTTGGACGATGGTAACCGTAAAGCGAAGCGTTGAAGTCTTCACGGCCGGCTGTCCGATTTGTGAAGGGACCGTCAACTTGGTCAGGTCGCTCGCTTGTCCAAACTGCGAGGTGCAGGTCTACGACCTTCGGGAAGGCTGCGCCACGAACGAGTGTCGGGAGAAGGCCACGCGGTATGGGATCACCGCCGTGCCGGCCGTGGCGCTTGACGGCGTCCTGCTGGATTGCTGCCGTCGAGGGCCGATTGATGCTGCCGCGCTTCGGGCGGCCGGGATAGGCCAGGCCTAATAGGGAAGCTATGATAGGCCCCACGGCCACCGAGGTGGCCACTCAACTTTTAACCGAGGCGACGACCACCCTGGGGTGGAAATCGAGTCGCGCAATGCTCGCGCCCCAAGAAGAGGCGGTGCTGCGGTATGTCATGATCCAATATCCCCTGCGAGGCCGTTCCCCGAGCCGCGAGGAAATCGGGGTTGCGCTCAGTATCGGCAATCCTGACGAAGTGCAAGCGACCTTAGGGCGGCTTGAGAAAGCGGATCTCCTCTGCCTGGACCCTGAAAGCCGAGAGGTCTGTTGCGCCTACCCATTCTCCACGGAGCCCACCAAACATGTGGTGAGATTCCTCGACTGGCCTGATGCGAAGCCGGTCTATGCCCTCTGCGCCGTGGATGCGCTGGGCGTCCCTTTTATGTTCCATCGCGATGTCTCCGTGGCATCCTCGTGCCCACACTGCGCCAGACCCATCACGATCAAGGTGCGCAATGGGGTGATTGTGGATCGGACTCCGGCTGAGACAGTGGTCTGGCGGGGAACCGCATGCAGTGAGCACGCGGCCACCTCTCTTTGCCCCGCGGTCAATTTCTTCTGCTCGTGGGATCACGCCGCCATCTGGCGGCAGGGCCACCCACACCTGACAGGCTCCATTCTTGATCTGGGAGAGGTCCTATACCTGGGCAAGGGCCTCTTTGAGGATCACCTGGTATCTAGCTCTGGTTCTCAAACGCCGACGGATGCGGCAACGCTCACCTCCGCCGGTGGACTGGTGGCCGCTCTCCTGGCCTCGATCTGCTGCGTAGGTCCGCTAGTGTTCGCGGCTCTAGGGGTGGGCATTGGGGCCGCTGGATTCCTGGCTGGCACTGCCGGCTTCCTCAAGGCGCTCTTGCCGTATCGTCCAGTCTTCATCGGCCTGACTGTGCTGTTGCTCGGGATCAGCTTCTACTTGGCCTACCGTAAACACGGTGTTACATGTGCGCCGGGCTCGCGCTGTGCCCCAAGCAATTCTCTTTGGAAACCGCGGGCGCTTCTGTGGATCGTGGCTGGTATCGCGCTCGCGTTGATCCTGGCCCCCTACTGGTTAGGCCTTTGACGTGTCTGTCTTGAGAGGCGCGGCGCCGACGAAAGGAAGCGTGGAGATGATTGGAAAGAACTTTCTCAGAAGTGTCCTCGTAATCAGCTCTTTATGTTGGGCGGCTTTCTCGGCGCCCGTCACGGCACAGACTACGTCTCCCGCCGGTGAGTCTCCCGCAGAGACAATCACGCTGAAGATCGACGGGTGGACTTGCAGGAGTTGTGAGAAGGACATCCGTCGCTCCTTGCTCGCGGTGCTGGGAGTGAGGGCTGCGGAGGTGAGCTATGCGCGCGGCGGCGCGATCGTGACCACCGAAGCTGGCCGAGTCAGTCACGATCAGCTTGTGAAAGCGGTAGAGAGCGCCAGCAGCCTGCTCTCCACCTACCACGCCACCGTGGTTCCGAACGGAACGCTCCCGGATGAAGCGCAGAGCGGAGATGGAATCGGGTCCTGGTTCAAGAAGCTTTTCGAATAGTCAAAAAAAAGGAGACACGTGATGACTGGAACGAACACGCATGAGGCGACGCTGTTTTCAGAGTTGCGGCGCCTGAGCCCGAAGGTCACTGGAGGCTTGGTACGCATGCGCCAGGAGGCGTATCGGGACGCCACGGTCGCCGCGAAATACAAGCTCCTGACAGCGATGGCGATCTCGATCGCGATTCGCTGCGAACCGTGCATCCGCGCCTACGTGAAGATGGCGCACGAAAAGGGCATCACGCAGGAGGAACTCATCGAGTTCCTGGAAGTCGCGATGACGATGCAGGGGTGCCCCGGCGAGGAATGGGCGCTCAAAGCCTATGCGGCCTTCAAGGAGTGTGCGCAAGGCGCGGAGCCGACGGCCGGCAGGACCTGTTGTACGCATCAAACCCCATGAGGAGGGAGCAGACCATGAAACGCACATGGGTCATCGGTGTGCTGCTCGTCATCGCCGTCGTGGTTCTGTGGACCCCGTCGTCGGCGGCTCAACAGGCCTCCACCTCGCGCATCCTGATTCATATGAAGACCTCGCTCGCCGAAGAAGACGCCCAGATCTGTGCGGTGCCCAATGTCGTGTGGGCAGCGGTCAAGGCCGGGCACAAGGTCACGATCCTGGAAGGCGCGGTTCGACCATCCTCACCCTGCTGGTAATCCCCGTGCTGTACGCGATGTGGCGGGGGCGGCAGATAAAAAGGCCAGTGTAGGGGCGAGCTTCGTCCCCGCCCTTCTTGCTAAGAAGCGGGTGCGGCAATCCTTGCGCAGAACGCTTCGACGGTCTTGCGGAAGACAAAGAGAGTCGTGTCCTTGGGGGACGCGGCGATGGCGGAATCGGCGGCGTTCTGGACTGCCTGGGGCGTGACACCGAAGCGGCGGGCCACATAGTCCGCGTCTTCCAAGTCCAGGTCGGTCCCGCGCCGCAGCTTCGCGATGACGAAGTCGGCGGGATGCAAGAGCCGTAAGCGCAGGCCAGGTTGATCGAACCAGACCGAAGCCCGGTCGCGGTAGCCAGGCGGCATGGCGATCACAGACCACCCGGACATATTTTCGCCCAAGTCGGCCGGCACCCGGCGTTTTTGCAGAAATTCGACGAGTGGGTCGAGGTCGCCGGCTAGTTCACCGTCCACGTCCTGGGTAGTGCGATCCTTATAGCCGTAGGCTTGTAGAGCGAGGCCGCCAACCAGCAGGAGGTTCACAGGTTTGCCGGTTTCTCGAACGTAGTCGGCGAGCAACGAAGTGAGGCGCTCAGTGGTGATCGGCGGCAAAGCGAAGGGCCTCGGCGAAGGTCCGGTAATCGCGGAAATCCACCGGATCGTGGTTGGGTGGAAGGGGATCGCGGGTGAGCACCGAATCAATCAGGGCCCGGTAGGTCGTGTGCCACCGGCAGGCCTTGGCGAACGCCGCTTGAACCTCGGGACGGTCCCGCCAAGGGGTCAGATCGAGCCGGTCGTTGAACAGGATTTCGAGCCAGAGCAGCCGGACCGCGCGCGGGTCATGGAGCGCGTCTTCGACGGATGAAATCCCGGTGTAGGCCGGAAGGATTCTCAGAGCCGGCGCCGCAATGGTCTCTCGGGTGATCATGGCCGGTGAGTGTACGGGATCAAGGCCAGCGCTGCAAGCTACTTCCCTTGCGGCAGGAATTACCGCTGCTTCTTATAGTTGACCACCTTGGTCACGCGCCTCTTCTTCGAAAAGATGACCTCCACGGTCGTCCCATCTTCATAAGTATAGAGCCACAGCGTATCGGTTGACTGGGACGGCTTCCCCATCAATCGGCGGACTTCTTCCTTGG
>CAZITU010000149.1:0-4918 GCA_964542245.1 uncultured Nitrospirales bacterium
GCAATCAACTGGGGATCGGAGGGACCGAGAAGACCATCCAGGTCTTCAGCAAGTACCTCGACCGGTCCCGCTTCGAGCCGTTCGCCTGCGGGTTGCAGGCCGGAGGGTCGCGGGCGGGTGAATTCGAGCAGCTCGGGGTGACCGTGATCGTCAAGCCGCCGGACCTCGACGCCTTGGTCCGGGATCTCAAGATCGACATCTACCATGTCTACCGCGCGGGCGATTACGAACCGGGGACGCTCCCCCGCAAGTGCGACGGGCGGCCGAAGATCGTCGAGACGAATGTCTTCAATGCCATTGATCATGCCGAAAACTGCCTGATCGACGCGCACGTGTTTTTTTCGGAGTGGAGTCGCCAGAACTATCTCAGCAAGTATTGTCGGTTTCACGGCCAGCGATACGAAGTGCTGTATGGGCCGATCGATTTCGAGGAGTTCAAGCCCGTTCGGCGCGAGTTCGCCTGGACGATCGGGCGGTGCAGCAGGGCGGACGACCAGAAGTGGCATCGCGCGTGCGTGGACATGCTGCCCAAGGTCTGGAAGAAAGTGCCCCAGATGCGCTGTCGCTTCCGTGGCGCGACCGACAAGGTCAAGGGCCGTCTGAAGGAACTCGGCCTTGAGGGACGCGTGGAGCTGTCGGAGCCGACGATCGGGGTGGCCGACTTCTACGCCGGCCTGGACGTGTACACGCACGGGGCCCGCGTCGGGGAGGGATACGGCGTGGTGATCGCCGAAGCGATGGCCAGCCACCTACCGGTGGTGACCATCGCTACGCCCCAGCGAAAGAAGTGCAACGCCCAGGGCGAGGTGGTGGAGCACAACGTGACTGGGTTCGTGGTCCGGTACGCCTGGCAGTACGCGGACGCCGTGATCGAGCTGCTGGAGAACCACGCGCTCCGCGAGCGGTTCGCCGAGCGGGGCTACGAGAAGGCGCGCGAGCAGTTCGAGGCCGCGCGGCTCACGCGTAAGCTGGAAGCGCTTTACACCGATCTCATGGATGTGCACTGAGCCCACCCCCACCCATCCCTCCCCCCTCGAGGGGAAGGGTCAGGGAGGGGGGAGGAACTATGAAGGTCAGCGGCTTTACGTTCGTCCGCAACGCCGTGCTCTATGACTACCCGGTCGTGGAATCCATCCGGTCCATCCTGCCGATCGTGGACGAATTCGTCGTGAACGTGGGACGCTGCGACGACGGGACGCTCGACCTGATCCGCTCCATCGGCGATCCCAGGATCCGGATCGTGGAGTCGGTCTGGGATGAGAGCCTGAAAAAGGACGGCCTCATCTATTCACAGCAGACCAACATTGCTCTGTCGGCCTGCACGGGCGATTGGGCGTTCTACCTCCAGGCGGATGAGGTCATCCACGAGGACGATTTGCCCCCGATCGTCGAGACGATGCGGAAGCACCATCGCACATCGGCGGTCAAGGGGCTGCTCTTCCGCTACTTGCACTTCGTGGGGGACTACTGGTCCACCAACCCGTGGTTCTACCATAAGGCGGCCCGGATCATCCGCAACAACGGGGAAGTGGAGTCCTGCGGGGACGCGGTGGGGTTTCATCTCAAGGCCACGCAGCAGTATCTCCAGAGCGGGCCTCGCGCATGGCTCGAGCCGTCCGGAGGGCGGATCTTCCACTATGGATGGGTCAAGGACTCCGGGACGATGCTGGCCAAAAAGCAGGAAATGACCAAGGTCTATCACGGCGACGCGCCGCCTCCTTCGGAGGCGAAACTGTATGCCGTGGACACGTTTGAATTCGAAGACTATCCGATTCTCAAAGAATTCCAGGGCCGCCATCCCGCCGTGATGAAGGCGCGCGTGGAGGCCGCGTCGCGGCGCGCGCCGCGACGGAATCGGTGGCTCAACTGGCGCTTCTATCGGGAGGTGACTCGGCGTGGCTTCCGCGGCTAGCGGGCGGGCGACCATCGCCTCCGTCACCATCACCAAGGATGAAGAGCGGAACATCGCCGCGTGTCTGGAGTCCTTGAAGTGGGCGGACGAGATGATCGTGGTGGATGCCGGGAGCGCGGACCGGACGGTTGAGCTGGCGAAGGCCTACACGCCCAAGGTGTACGTGCGAACCTGGGCGGGATATGGCCCGCAGAAGAATTTCGCCATGGATCAGGCCACGGCGGACTGGATCCTCGTGGTGGATGCGGACGAGCGCGTCTCGCCCGAGTTGCGGGACGAAATCATGACGGTCCTTTACAGCTCCAGCTCGGCTGCGGCGTACCGGATTCCCAGACGGAATTTCTATTACCGGCGGTGGATCCGGGGAGCCGGCCAGTATCCCGATTCCCAACTGCGTCTGGTCCGTCGCGGGCACGGCCGGTACAATGACTTGGCGGTGCACGAGCATCTCGACGTGGACGGTCCTGTCGGCGACCTGACGGGCCACTTGGATCACCATACCCACCCGACGGTCGCGTCGCATGAGTTAAAGATCGAGCGGTACAGTACGCTGGCGGTGGAGGAGCGCATCCGGAGCGAACAGGCTGACGTGGCCTGGTATCACCTGCTCTTGAACCCGGTGTGGGCCTTCGTGAAGTTTTACCTCTTCCGTGGCGGCTTCCGGGACGGCTTGGAGGGGTTCATCGTCTCGGGGTTTTCCGCGGCCCACGTCTTGCTCAAGTACGCGAAGCTCTGGGAGCGCTCGCACGCGACGGAGAACCTCCCCCCTTCGCGTTTTTGCTAGTTTCCTTCGGCGAATTCTGTGTATAATCGCGAGCTACGGTGTAGAGGAATGGACGAAATTCGTGCGGATTCTGTTTCTGACTGATGAGGCGCTCGACTATGTCTCGGATCCCCTTTACGTCGGTCTCTCCCGGGTGCTCGGGAACGACCGGGTGGTGGATTACCCGTATAAGCCGGCTTTCCATGACCCCGGGAGCCGACCGTGGTATTTGGTCCAGAGACCAGGTCGGCGATACGGCCGGGAGGAAATGCTCGATCTCCTCCGCGATCGCGCGTTCGATCTGGTCTGCCTCGCGTCATTCCGGCAGGAAAGCCTGGACGAATGCGCGCAGCTGTTCGGAAAAGTGCCGTTACCGCCCATGGTCTTCGTGGACGGCGAAGACCATGCCAACATCCGGTATGATGTGGTGGGGCGATACCCGATCCGGGCGTACTTCAAGCGGGATTACGTCTGGCGGAGGGGGAGCGGACTCTGGGACCTCGGTGCGCTGGCATGGACGTTTCGCGGTGATCGCCGATTGTTTGAGCGGACGTTTCCCTTGCCGCTGTCCATCGTCATGGAGGCTCTTCCCGACGTCGGCGGGGCGAGCAAAGAGATCGACGTCTCGTATCGCGGCAGAGCGTCGCACCCCAGCCGGGTCAGGGCCGTGGAGATCCTCTCGCGTCTGGAAGGGGTCCGCTTTTCCGGGGGGATCTATGCGAGCCCGGATGACCGGAAGTACAAACTGAAGACCGGGGCGTTCGAGCGGTTACGGACGAAGGTATTTGACGACGGCCCTGCCCCCGCGGCCGACCAGCAAAAGAAGCAGGCGCCGGAGGCCTATTATCGCGAGATCGCTTCGTCGCGTATAGCCGTGGCGCTTCGGGGCGGGGGGCTGACGCCGTCCCCCCGGTATTACGAGATCGTGGCGATGAAGACCATGCTGATTTCGGATGTGCCGAAGGCGGCGATCCCGAACGAGTTTGTGGACCGGCGCCACGCGGTCTATTGCAAGGCCGACCTGAGCGATCTGGAGGATCTCGTGCGACGGTACCTTCGAGAGGAGGTGGCGCGCGAGGCGATCGTCCATGACGGGTTCGCGCATCTCGTGAAGTACCACACCTGCGAGCGGAGAGCTGAGTACTTTCTCGACGTGTGTCGACGTGTCCTGTGAAACCGGTGATCGTCGATCTCGGCTGCGGCTCCAGGAAGCTTCCCGGGGCCGTCGGACTCGATCGGCGGAGGGGGCCTGGCGTCGATCTGATCTGCGATCTGGAGCGTGCGTTGCCGTTGAAGACCAACTCGGTTGACGTGGTGCATTTGAGTCATATCATCGAACATATTCAGAGCCTGTTGCTCTTCATGGAGGAAGTCTACCGCGTGTGCCGGCCTGGCGCCGAGGTCCGCGTTGTCGTCCCGTATTACACCTCGCGCGGGGCGTTCCGTGATCCGACCCATGTCCGCTTCATCACGGAAGACACCTTCCAGTATTTTGAGCCGCCGACGGACTACGGCGTGCAGACCAATTTCCGGATCGAGAGGATCGACTACGACATGCGGAAGCCCTTCCGGTATTTCCCGAAATATTTTCAGAAGCGATTCCGCCGGTACCTCTGGAACGTGGTCGACAATATGTCCGTCACGTTGCGGGCCGTGAAGGCATAGGAGGCCTTGCTGATGATCAAACGAATCTGCCTCATCACCCCGCCCTCTATTTTCTTGTTGGACGAGCGGGTCTTCATGACGCTCGGTATCCTGAAGGTCGCGGCGGTGCTCGAACAGGCCGGCGTCGAGGTGGAGATGCTGGACCTCTCGGGAGTCGAGAACTACGAGGAAGTCGTCAAGGACTATGTCAGGACCAGCGAGGTGACCTGCTACGGCCTGACCGCGACGACCCCTCAGATGCCGGCCGCCACGAAGGTCTATCGAGCCATCCGGGCACTGAAGCCTGAGGCGCGGATCATCCTCGGCGGGCCGCATGTGACCTTGATCCACGCCGCTTACAAATACGAACTGAAGCGCGGGGTTGCAGGCCGTGCCGCCACGGCCTACCATCTGCTTGAAGGGATGTTCGATGTCCTGGTCGTCGGCGACGGTGAGATGGCGGTGTTCGATGCGCTGAGGGAGCATCCTCCCAAGCTGGTGGATGGCGACGATCCGAAATCCGAGTACTTCCTCAACAACCAGAAGCTGACCGAACTGCCGTTCCCGGCCCGGCACTTGGTGGACGTGGAAAGCTACCA
>CAZITU010000150.1:0-4891 GCA_964542245.1 uncultured Nitrospirales bacterium
CGGGCGGAGTTCGTCCGCAAATACTTCGGCGAGGACCTCTACGCCCTGTTCAAGCAGGTCAAGGCGGCGTTCGACCCACAACATGTCCTGAATCCCGGCGTGAAGATCAGCGACCAGCCATTCACCGAGCACATTGACTACGTCCGGCTCTCCAAGCCCTGCGCGACCTGCGGCAAGTGCAACTCGGTCTGCCCCGTCTTCGATGTCTTTCAGACGGAAGACATGAGCTCACGGGGCTGGTTCGAGATCGTGACCGCGCCGGGGTACGAGTATCTGAACTCGAAGCGGGTGGTGGAGGCTTGCGTCAACTGCAAATCCTGCCGGACGGTCTGCCCGGCGGGCGTGGACGTGTCGGACCTGATCATGCAGAAGCGGGCCGAGCATCCCAACAAGCTGGCCGGGGCCATCTTTGCCTGGCAGGGTCGGCCGGGGCTCTTTGAACCGTTCATGAAGCTGATGGGCCGCACCCAGGCGCTCTGGGATCGGCCGTTGCCCCGGCGCGTGCTGGAGCAGGCGCTCGCCCCGCTCCTTCGTCAACTGGCCTCAACCGCTCGACTCCCGGCGGATATGGTCTTGCCGCGGCTGGCGTCGCAGCTCTTGCGGGAGCGATACGTGGAATTGACGGAGGAGCGCGGCCATCGCGGACCCGTGGCCTATTTCCACGGCTGCGCGGCCAACTACTTCCAGGACGGGGTGGGCGATGCCGTCATCGCGGTCTTGCGGCGAAACGGCGTCGAGCCGGTCCTGCCGCGCCAGCGCTGTTCTGGGACTCCGATCGAGACTTACGGCCACATGGATCGCGTGAAGGCCTGCGCTCGGTTCAATGTCGAATCGCTCAGCCGGTTCGACACGATCGTCACCGGCTGTGCCTCCTGCACGCTGAGCCTGAAGGACTATCCGAAGTGGTTCCAAGGCGACGAGCGGCGGCTTGCTGAGGCGGTGGCGGGAAGAGTCCGGCACATCTCTGAGTTCTTGGCCGGCGAGGGACTGAAGGCTGCGCCAACCAAGCCCTGCCGGAAGACCGTCACCTATCATTCGTCGTGCCATCTTCGGGCGGCCGGGGCGAGCAAGCCCCCGCGGGACCTACTGAAGCGCCTCCCCGGCGTGACGTTTGTCGAGATGCGGGACGCGGATCGGTGCGCGGGCGGCGCCGGGACCTTCATCGTGAAGGACTATGAGACCTCGCAGAAGATCTTCGAGCGCAAGCGGGCGGCGATCCGCGACAGCGGGGCGCAAGTCGTGGCCACCTCCTGCCCGGCCTGCATGATCCAGTTGAAGAACGGGCTGCGCGGCGAAGTGGAGGTGCGGCACATCGCCGAGCTGCTGAACGACGCCTATGGGAAATCCTAGCCCTCTTGCTGGGCCTTCTCGATCTTGGTCCAGGAATCGCGCAAGGGGACCGTCCGGTTAAAGACAGGTTTTTCCGCCGTTGAATCGGAGTCCACGCAGAAATAGCCCTGTCGCTCGAATTGGTAACGACGGCCAAGTGGTGCGCTTGCCAGGCTTGGCTCCACGAGGCACCCCGTCAACCGCTCCAGCGAGTGCGGATTCAAATGCGCCGCATAATCCAGACCCTCCGTTACCTCGCCGGGGTCGGCTTTGGCGAAGAGGTGATCGTATAGGCGCACCTCCGCTTCAAGCGCGTGCGCGGCCGACACCCAATGGATCGTGCCTTTCACCTTGCGCCCTTCCTGAGCGGTCCCGCTGCGGGTATCCGGATCATAGGTACAGTGCAGTTCGACGATGTCGCCCGTGCGCTCGTCCTTCACCACGCCCACGCACTTGATGATGTACGCGTACCGCAGGCGGACCTCCCGACCCGGCGCCAGTCGGAAGAATTTTTTCAGGGGCACTTCACGAAAGTCGTCCTGTTCGATGTAGATCACGCGGGAAAAAGGTACCTTCCTGGTCCCTGCGCTCGCATCTTCAGGATTGTTGACGGCCTCCAATTCCTCCACCCGTCCTTCCGGGAAGTTCTCAATGACCATGCGCAGGGGCCGCAACACGGCCAGCACCCGCGGGGCGCGGCGGTTCAGATCGTCCCGGATGAAATGCTCCAGCAGCGCCATCTCGACGACCCCGTCGCGTTTCTGTACGCCGATGTGCTCGCAGAAGGCGCGGATCGCCTCGGGCGTGTAGCCCCGCCGCCGCAGGCCCTTGAGCGTCGGCAGGCGGGGGTCGTCCCAACCCGCGACATGGCCCTTGCCGACCAGCTCCAGCAGCCGCCGCTTGCTCATGACGGTATGGGAAAGATTGAGGCGGGCGAACTCGATCTGCTGGGGATGGCACGGCACGTCCAGGTTGTCCAGGAACCAGTCGTACAGCGGGCGATGATCTTCGAATTCCAGGGTGCAAATGGAATGGGTGATCCGTTCGATGGCGTCCGAGATGGGATGGGCATAGTCGTACGTCGGGTAGATGCACCACGCGGTACCCGTGCGGTAGTGGGCGACGTGCCGGATGCGGTACATGGTCGGGTCCCGCAGATTGATATTGGGCGAGGCCATGTCAATCTTGGCCCGCAGGACGTGGGCCCCGTCCGGGAACTCTCCCGCGCGCATCCGCGCGAACAGGTCCAGGTTTTCTGCGATCGAGCGGGTGCGATAGGGACTGACCTTCCCCGGCTCGGTCAGCGTGCCCCGGTGCTTCCGGATTTCTTCGGCGCTCAAGCTGTCTACATAGGCGTTGCCCTTCTTGATCAACTCGACGGCGTACTGATACAGCCGCTCGAAGTAGTCCGAGGCGAAGAACATCCGGTCGCCCCAATCAAAGCCCAGCCAGCGCACGTCGGCCTGAATCGCCTCCACGAATTCCGGGTCCTCTGTGGTGGGATTCGTGTCGTCGAACCGCAAATGGCAGATCCCGCCCGGGTATTCCAGGGAGAGGCCGAAGTTCAGACAGATGGACTTGGCGTGGCCGATATGGAGATAGCCGTTCGGCTCCGGGGGAAAGCGCGTGACGACGCGACCGCCGTGTTTGCCGTTTTTGACATCCTCGGCGACGATCTCGCGAATGAAGTTCCCTGCTGCGGAAGAATCCGTGCCGGCCATCGTCATGACTCCTTGTAGGCCTCCATTTCTATCATAGTCCGGTAGGGTGGAGAAACGGCCTTGTCGTAGAGTAGGGCAAAGGACGTATAATTCGTTGGCAAATGCTCATCACGGCTTCAAGAGGCGGCCTTACAACGGCCTGGCTGCTGCTGGTTCCGCTGGCGCTTGCCGGTTGCGCCGGCAAATATTTTCGCACGGTGGAGTCCCCTTCCGAGGCCCCCCAGCGGCACGCCTTGTCCGCCTGGCCTTACAAGGAGTACTGGACCGGGGTCGTCTTCAACGGCGAAAAGATCGGGCTCACGCACCTGACCCTGATCCCGCCGGGAGCAAGCGGCGGTCGGTATGAGCTTCGCTCCGAGGCGCTCTTGGCGTTTCATTTTCTCGGATTCAACAAGAGCGTCACGCTCAAAGCGCAGGATTGGGTAACGGACGATCTGCGCCTTGAGCGGTTCGCCCACGAGTACGACCTCGACGGACGGAAGTTGAAGCTCTCGGGGAGGGTAGAGGGAGGGCAGTTGCTGATTGAGCGCATGACCGGCGGCGTGACGACGACCGACACGTTCCCGCTGCCCGAAGCCATTTACCCGACGAGCGCCATCCCCTTGTACCCGACGCTCCATGGGCTGGAGGTCGGACGACAGTACTCCTACCTGGTGTTCGACGGCCAGCGGCAGCAAGTGGCCCGGGTGTCGCAGGAGCTGGAAGCCTACCAGGAAAGCGAGCTGTTTCCTGGCCGCGCGTACCGCGTGGTGACCACGGTGGACGGCCAGAAGGCCACCACCTGGATCAACGATCGAGGCGAGCCCGTGTTGGAGATGGCCTGGCACGGCATCTTGATCTCGACGCTCGAGAGCGAGAAGTGGGCCAAAACCTCGCTGGCCCTGGCCAGCGTGAACAAGCGCGAGGTCCTGCTGGAGTACAGCCGGGTCCGGACGAACGTGTCGCTCCCTCGCCCTCGGGACGTGACCACGTTGCAGGTGGCGCTCCAGGGGCTCCCGGACACGTTCGCTGTGCCGTCCGATTCTTTGCAACAGTGCCGGCGTGAGCATGATCGCGTCCAATGCCTGATTCAGGTCGGCGATCCGTCCGTGCTGGGTCAGCGACCCAAGTCGCTGGATTTCGACTTGAAGCCGTATTTGATGCCGACCCCCGCGATCCAGAGCCAGGACCCGCGGATCACCAAGACCGCCCTGGAGATCGTCGAGACGGCTCCCGACCCGGTCCGGGGGATTAGGCACCTGGTCGAATGGATCCAGAAGGAGATCAAGCAGGAGCCGGTGGACTCGTTTTCCTCGCTCGAAGTGCTGGATGAACGGAAAGCAGAATGCCAGGGCCTGACCTTGCTCTACACGGCCTTTGCGCGCAGCCTCGGCGTGCCCACGCGGATCGTGAACGGCTTGGTGTACTCCAAGGAACTGGACGGCTTTCTCTACCACACCTGGGCCGAAAGCTATGTGGGATTGGGGTGGCTGCCCGTGGATCCGACCTTCGGCCAGGTCGGGGCGGACGCCACCCATATCAAGTTGATCATCGGCGACCGCATCGCCGACCTGATGCCTCTCGTGGACATCGTAGGAAAGGTCCGGCTGGAGATCCTGTCCGGAAATTGAAGGCAGAGTAGACAGTTTCCGCCGCCACCGGCTAGGGGTGTGGCTTAAATAGGCGCCTGCGGCTTCCTTAGCTGCGAGCTCTTGGGCGAGCAGCGTTTAGGTTGACAATACTGGTTTTGTCCAGTATGATGTGCCTAGTCATTGTCGAGACGGTCCGGCGGCGATGACGCTAACCATACTCCGGACCCGCGATCGCATCGCGATCAGGTCCTGTTTGGAGCAGTTTCCCAC
>CAZITU010000151.1:0-4876 GCA_964542245.1 uncultured Nitrospirales bacterium
AGACGTACTTGGCCTTCTGGCTGGCCACCTGGGCGGTCTGCTTCACCTCTTCCACGGTGGTCGTGGTCTCGCTCACCGCCGTGGCCGTTTCCGCGGCCCCGGAAGCCACCTGAGTCGTTGCCGCTACAATTTCGGTGGCGGCTGAGGCAAGCACACTGACCCCCTCCTGCGTTTCTCGCATTACCTCGCGAAGGTTGTGAACCATCCGGCGGAACGTCTCTGACAGCATGCCTACCTCGTCGGCTCGATTGTCGGATGGCACATTCACGGTCAGGTCTTTGGAAGCCACCCGCTCAGCCAGTTGCGACACTCCCTTGAGCGGGGCGGCAATGGCGCGATCCAAAGAGAAGACCATGGTTGCGCCGAACAGGAATGCAACGATACCGACGACAGTGAAGATGCGAAGAGACCTCTCCACGGCATTGCTGGTCTCATCCATCAGACGTTCCGCGTCCCTGCTGGCTTCCTCTCCCAGTTCGACGGTAATGCTCCGTATCTTTTCATAGCGGTCCGCCTGGATGCCTACAGCCAGTCGGTTCGCTTCCTCGACCTTTCCGGCGTAGATAAGGGGGATCAATTGCGTGTCGCGGGTTTGCCGATACGCAGCGAGTGTGTCTGTTAGTTCTCTAAGCTTGGCGAGAGACCTGGGATCATCCCGGAAGAAGCCAGCGAGCCGTTCCAACACTTCGTCGATCTCCCTGGCTCGGGCTCCAGTCTCTTGAGCCAGCGTTTGTTGTTCAGACCTGTTATTTGTCAACATCATTTGCAGCACCAAGGCTCGGTTCCGGTTTTCATCCGCTCGCAATTCCACGAGGTCCACAGCCTGGACCAGATCTACTTCGAAGAGCCGCCGCTGCCTTTCGTGGAGCTTGTTCATCTCCCCGTGGGCGGTTACGATCACCGCGGCAAGCAAGCCGAACACCAGACCAAAACCCACCAAGAGCTTGGTACGGGTGGCAAGATTCAGGAACCATTTCATGGCTCAATCCCCTTAGTTGCCTTTCTGCAGTAGGCTTTCAGTTTCTTCCTGTTCCACAACGCGGATATGAGAGAGGAGCTTTTCTGGATCAAGGATGACTACCGGGTCGCGCGTTACTCCTCGGAGATATTCCGCCCGGATGCCCGTCAAAGTGGGCAGTGACGCCTGGATGTCCCGCAGCCGGATCGACCGCACTCCAACAACGAGGTCGGCGAGAATGCCCACCGCCATTGGCCCAGGTCCGACGACAATCACCTTGTTGAGGTCAGACAGCCCCTTTTCGGGAAGATCGAAAAGTTTCTTGAGTTCGATCACGGAAAAGATTTGTCCGCGCACGTTGATGACTCCTAAAACAAACGGGGGCGTTCCCGGCAGCGGCGTGAGATCCTTCAGCGGACAGACTTCGCGCACATAGCTCGACTCGATGGCATAGCGTTCGTGGGCGAGAGAGAATTCAACAACTCCAAGGGAGTCTTCGGGCTCCTGCGCCGTGCTGGGCTCCTGGGCGAGCGCCTTGGCTCTGGCCTTGAGAATCGCCTTTCTTTCTTCGGGGCTGGGCGCCCAGCCCCGTTCGAGCAGGGTCACGGCGGCGTCCAGCCGGCGGCGGACGTTGCTCCAAGCAAAGCCTGGCGTTGGCGCCTCTCGTCCGGGGAGCTTCGGGTTCGTCATGCTGACCTTTCCCTAGAGGTTGACTGGATGATCTCGATCAGCCGCCCGGCGGTAACACCTTCCAATTCCCGCAGGGTCTCTTCCCGCTGATAGCGGCTCAGCAACGAGAGAGCATTCTCAAAATGCTTCTCGCATTCTTTCGCTTTTCCCCGCTGGCGGCTGAGATGGCCCAGGACAACGTAGGCGGGAACGAAGGCGGGGTCGAGATAGAGTGTCCGCTGGAGCGCCCGCTCGGCCTCCTCCAGAGAGCCCCGCTCTTGGAGGATCGTCGCGCGCAGATAGTAGTGGCTGGCGCTCAGCTTGTCGGCGGCAATGGCTTTGTCACACCACCCCAGGGCCTCAGCGAGTTGACCTTGGTTGGCGTAGATGCGCGCCAACAGCGCCATCGCCCCGGCGTCGGTCGGTTGCTCTTGCAGCCAGGCTCCGACTTCCTCCCCGGCCTCCCTGTACTGCCCGCGTTCATACAGCGCCACGGCGTTCACGTAGCTGGGGGGCTCGGGCTTCGCGACCTCTTCCTGTGCAGGGGTGAAAGCTACTGGCTCCGGAAGTCCTAGGGGGAACCCGAATTCCGATGGGGTTTCGGCCGGCGGTCCAAGCGTGAGCGGGAGAGACACCTCCGGGGATTCGTCCATCCTACTGGGGGCAGGTGGAGCCGTAGCAGGTCTTTTGCTGTCCTTGCGGTAGAGGGTCGCGCCCGGAAAGTTTACGGTCACAAACTGGGAGAAAAGCAGATGCGAAGCTTCGCTCGGGCTCACGACGAGCCAGCCGCCGTCCACCAGCGAGCGGTAGAGTTTCTCCACCACCTTTTTCATCGCTTGAGGAGCGAAGTACATCAGCACATTGCGACAAAAAATGATGTCCATCGCGTTGGTGTTGTTCCAGAGCGAGGGGTATACGTCCTCGGCCAGGTTGAGGTAGGAAAACGTCACCATCCTGCGAAGAGAGGGAAGGATCTCGAAGGAACCCTTCTTTTTCTCCCGAAACCATCTCTCCTGAACCCACGGCGGGGTATCCCGAAACGACCATTGAGGGTACCGACCCTCTGCGGCCCGCTGGAGGAAGCGAGGATTGATGTCGGTAGCCAGAAGAGTAATGTTCCAGTCCTGGAGGTCGGCGAGCGACTGCCGGAGCAGGAGAGCGACGGAATAGGGCTCCTCGCCGGTCGCGCAGCCTGCGCTCCAGATTCTCAAACGCCGCTCGGCCCCCTGCCGCATGCGAATCAGCTCGGGCAGGACTTCCGTCTCCAGGGCCTCGAACGCTCTTCTCTCCCGGAAGAAATAGGTTTCCCCCACCGTGAGGTAGCTGGCCAGCATCTCAACCTGTTTTCTCGTCAGCGGCTCCGACCAGAGCCAATGAAGGCAGGATTCCACGTTCTCAAACCCAAGCTCACGGGCCGCGGCGAGGGTTCCTCGCTCGAGCTCGCCCCACCGCTCCCGGGGAAAGTGCAAGCCCATCTGTGAAGCGACGAAGTCGCTGAGCCGGGCAAGCAACGATTCTGGAACGCTCACTTTCATGCCGGGGGGCCTTTACCCAGTGCCTGGTCAAGCCTTTTCTCCTCTTCTAAAGAGAGGAATCGATCGAGATCGTGAATAAGGAGCAGGCCATCCTCCAGCTTGGCTACCCCCGCCACGTACTCAAGCCCCGGAACAATCGTTTCCGGGAGGATTACCTCCTCCGCCGAGCGCTCCAGCAGGCCACTTACGGTGTCTGCCACCAGACCCACCCTCCGTTTTGAAGTGCGAGCCAGGATCAATTGATCGCTCAAGCGCATCTCCCGCGCGGGGAGGCGGAACCGTTTTCGGATGTCCACAACCGGAATCACACGGCCGTGAACGTTCACGACGCCGAGAACAATCTCGGGCGCCTTGGGCAGGGGAAGGACCTCTACGGCACGAACGATCCTCTCCACCGCCGTTAGGCGGAGTGCGTACCCTCGCTCATCGAGGACAAAGACGACCAGGCAACCCATTTCGCTCACCGAACAACCACCGCATGGCTTCCGGCCAATCTCCCCTGGCGCGGTGAGGGTTCTAAGTGTCCCGTGCTGGAGCCGTGATCAGTGTGGCGAACTCGGCGAATAGTCGGGCATCCCACCAGCCTTTCGCCACTTCCGCCTCCATCGTGGCCAGCGCCTCTTCTCCGGCCAGCGCCCGCTTGTAAGGACGCTCCGTGGTCAGAGCGTCGTAGACGTCAACAAGCTGGAGGATGCGGGCCGTCAGGGGAATTTGCTCGCCCTGCAGCCCGTCGGGATAGCCCGAGCCGTCGAGCTTCTCATGGTGGTGCCGGATGATGGGTAAGACCAGGCGGAAAGATTTCAGCGGCCGGCAGATGCGCTCGCCCACCACCGGGTGGTCTCGCATGACCTTCCATTCTTCCGGTGTCAGGGGGCCGGGCTTTAGCAGGATGGCGTCCGGCACTGCGACCTTTCCCACGTCGTGGACGATGCCGGCCCGACGCAGGGCGGTGATCTCTTCTTCCGGGAGGCCAAGGCGTTCGCCCAAGCGAGCCGAATTGTCCGCCAGACGCTCGCAGTGTCCTTCCGTATACGGGTCCTTGGCCTCAATGCTGCGGGCCAGAGCAAACAGAACCGACTCGGCTCGCTCCAATTCGTCCGTATAGGACTTGAGGTTCAAGAGCGACCGGACCCGGGCCAGGAGTTCGACGCGTTCAAAGGGTTTCGTCAAAAAGTCGTCGGCCCCGGCCTCAATGCCTCGCACCCGATCGGCGACGGCGGCGAGGCCGGTGACCAGGACCACAGGGGTCAACCGAGTTCCCGGGTCGTTCTTAAGGCGCCGGCAGACATCGAATCCATCCAGCTTGGGCATTCGCACGTCGAGCAACACCAGATCCGGCTCGACGCGAGCAACCTTCTCTAGGGCCTCTTGGCCGTCCCCGGCAGGCACCACCCGATATCCCTCTTGGGACAAAAGTTCTTCCAACAGAGCCCGGTTCGTCAACTCGTCATCGACAACGAGGATGGTCGCCGTCATGCTCATCCGAACGATACCGTAGAGGCCCCGTGCCACGAGCGACTCTCGGTCGCTGCTAAGTAGGCTTAGCGCACGGGTTCGCCGTGCTCCGTTCGAGGGGGGCAGAGTATCCTTGCCTCGCTGGGGAATGCCCGCTCGGCCGGAGAATCGGCCGCGCAAAGGCAGATTGACACGCTACATCAGTCCGGTTTCTGCGTCTGCTTGCTTGGGGCGCGGGCGGGCACGACTCAAAAAGAAC
>CAZITU010000152.1:0-4856 GCA_964542245.1 uncultured Nitrospirales bacterium
CAAAAGCGGCCAGTCGTGGCCACCTGAAGACCGGCCACTGGGCCGGAGTGATCTCCGGGCCGGTTAGAGCGGCGTAGCGCTCCTGCAGCAAGACGTTAACTTGCCCCCTTCCGAGGGGGAGAAAGTGAACGTCTTGAAGATGCAGAAGCAGAATGATGTCCTGGCTTTAGTTCGGGCGAAGATCTCGTTTCGAGAGATCGCTCACCGGCTCGAAATCCGTCGCGAGACGGTCTCCAAGTACGCGGTGGCCGCGGGGCTTTGGCAGCCTTCAAAACCGGCCACGTCCGAGAGGGTGGCCACCGGCTCCGAATTCAAAACCGGCCAGGAGCCCCCACCCCGGCCACCGGATGGCGCCGCATCAGCGCCGACCTCGTTGCCGGTGAAAGTTCCGGCGCACGCCCGCTCGGCATGCGAGGCCCACCGCGAGTGGATCGCCGAGCAAATCCGGCTCGGCCGTAACGCCCAGGCGATCTACCAGCACCTTGTCGATGAGTTCGGATTCACTCACCGCTACAACAGCGTGAAGCGCTTCGTGCGCGGTCTCAAGCGGGAGGACCCCGAGCAGTTCGATCGCCTGGAGTTTGCGCCCGGCGAGGAGGCGCAGGTCGATTACGGCCAGGGCCACGGCGCTCAGCAAAACTGACCCACTTCTGCTCACCAAAACTGACCCACCCAGCCCGCATGGCAAAGGCTAGAGCAGTGCTCGTTGGAGTAGTCGTTGGTCGTGATAGCGCCCGCGTGACGAAGGCCGGGCTCAGGCGGGAGGAATTGCCCGCGGCGTGATGCTCCGACAGCGGAGCATGTTGATCAGGTGGCAGTTGGCCGTGAACTTGTCGATGAGCGCGGCGGCCAGGTTCTGGTTCTTGAGAAACTTTGGCCACTCATCAAAGCCCAGGTTCGAGGTGATGACGGTGCACTTCTTGCGCTGCCGCAGCAGCCTGAACACAAGTCCCGCCTGAATCTGGCTGTCGACCTCCTCGTACCCGAGCTCATCGATCACGAGGCAGTCGTACTGGAGGTAGCGCTTGATGACCCGCTTTTCGGAGTGGTCGGCCACGGCCTGGAAAAGCTCGTCGATGAGATCGGCAAAGAGGATGAACCGGCCCGTGGCGCCGCTGTTGATGGCGTGAACGAGGTAGGCCGTCGCAAGGCCCGTCTTGCCCGTGCCGGTCGGGCCGATCAGGGCGACGTTCTCGGGCGTGAGCAGGTAGCGTTTGGAATCGTAAAGCTCCATGCATTTGCGCTTGGCGAGCTTGGGCTGCTTTTCAAAGGGGTAGGTCTCCATTACCCAGACGTTCGGGATCTGCGCCTTCTTGAGCCGGAGCAGCCGGGAGCGCTCTCGTTTCAGATCGTGCTCGCGTAGGACCACGTCCTTGAGGAACCGCGTGTAGCTCGGCTTTTTTCGGTCGGCCTCATCGATGATCCGATCCCAGTCCGCGAGGAGGTTCTTGAGCCGGAGATACTTGAGCTGGGCTTCGAGTTCCTCGTCTTTCACGGCGCTTCTCCTGAGCCGTCGTCGTCGCCCCCCTCGCCCTCGCCGTCGGCCGGGGGCGTGTTGAGGAGGTCCTGGTAGATCGACAGATCGGGCTCGGCCGAGAGTCTCCCTTCGCGGTACACGTCGCGACCCTGGAACTTGGAGGGGGTTTCGGGCAGGGCCGCATCAAAAAGATCGTCCCGGAGCAGGAAGACGGCGATCCGCTCGATGGCGCGTGGGTCGGTCACGCCATAAGCCAGCGCGCGCTCGATCGTCTGGATGAACAGATGCCTCGCCATGCGGGCCTGCAGCCGGTAAAGCTCGTGAACGAGGCGGGGCCGCTGTCCGCGCATATTTTTCCGAGACAGCGCGAAGTCGATGAACGCTCCGACCGAAGGGGCGAGCGTCCTCAGCTTCTCTTCCTCCAGGTCCGCCGAGGAGGCCTTCAGTGCCGGCGCCTTGGGCTCGGCGGCTCCGTCGGGCCTGAATTTCCTGTGCTTGGTCCCGAACACGGGCAACGCGTACTCGATCAGCATCTCGCGCTCGCGGTAGATCCTGATCCGGCGGGCGTACTGTAATACCATCACCTCTCCGCGACCGCTCCCCGGCACCCAGTAGGCGTTGGCATCGAATTGAGCGTAGCCGTACTGGTCAATGCCGCGCCGGTGCTCGAGATAGGGTTCCGCCACATAAGGCGGGATCTTCACCAGATACGGCTTCTCCCGCTCGAACCACTCGGCTGGGACGATCTTCAGCACCGTCTGCGGGCGCTTGGCCAGGATCTCGAGCGCCCACCGGCTCGCTTGCTCGTTGAGATCTTCCAGGCTCGAGAACTTCCGCCCCGGGAAGAAGTTCGTCTCGACCGTCCAGAAGCTCCGCTCCTCGCCCGCTTTTCGGTTGGAGTGACCTTTCTCGTGCGCGAGCCAGCCAAAGCCCAGGCTCCGCGCGAACTCCTCCATCTCCCGCGAGAAGACCGCGTTTTTTCCGGTTCCGTGGTGCACGGCCAGATTCGTGTTGTCGATCACGCAGACGGAGGCCGCGTGCCGATAATGCCGGAGCGCCTCGTAAAAAAAACACTTCATCTGGAAACGCGTGAATGAGGGATAGAACTTGAGATAGCGCGTTTTGCTGTAGCGGTAGTAGAGGAGGCTCGCGACCACCGTCATCGTTTGGCTCCCGACCGCGAGGCGGTAAACCGAGGTGTCGTGCTGCATCTCGGCGCCAGGAACATCCTCGACCTGGTCGTGGCGGCGGGTGGGCGGCACACCGAGGCCCTGCTTTCGGATCAGTCGGGTCAGGGTCGAGTAACCGACCTGGACCCCCTCGTCTCGGAGCTTTTCGTGCACGCGCTGCACCCACCCGTCGCACTCGGCGTAAAGAGCCGCGAGCTTCTCGGGATCGATCGCGAGGCTTCCCGTGCTACTCGCGCCGGGAGCCTTGCCCGCCGGGCTCGTCCCACCCTTCACGATCCCTCGTACCGTGTTCCGGCTGAGCCTGAGTTTCACGGAAATCTCGCGGATACTCACGCCCTCGGCGTGAAGGGTCAGCACCGCCTGACGCTTCTCGGCATCGATCATGGAACCTCCTGACTTGAGTCTCAAACTGTGCCATCCGCCGGAGCACTCCAGATGCGAGCAAACCCGCTTCAGCATAAAAACCCGGACTCCCAATCCCCGGTGAGCCGAGCCTGAGCCCGAGCCGCCCCATCGCGCGCGCCACCATCTCCAGATCCCGGAGCGCCCCGCGTTCGGTCTCGCTCCACTGCGCGGCACCCTCCGAGGCTTGCGTCCAGTCGCGCTTGAGCTCGCCCAGGCACCAGCCCAGGTTCCCCTCGCGGATCTGCGTGCGAATGTTCTTTCCGCCCTGAAAGTAACCGCGCGCGAGCAGCTCAATGTCCCGGGTCGAGAGCTGTTTGCCCGATGCCGCGCGCACGAACTCGTCCTCTTCCGACTGCTTGGCGTGGGTCAGGCGCCTGAACTGGCGCAGGGTGTAAAGATACGAGTAGGCCGGAAATCGCCCCGAGAACACCTCGGTCCGAACCTCCTTGCTCATCTTCGAGAGCGTGTCGATCCGGACCAGCACCCAGGCCTTGCTCCGCTCCAGCTTTGCCGCGATCTCGGCGACGCTCATCTCGTGGGCGCGCTTCAACTCGTCCACCAGCCGCGCCTGCTCGAGCAGCGTAAGGTGAGCGCCCTGGCTCAGCCGCAGGAGCGCCAGAATCCCGCCTGCGGCGTCCTCCGCGAGCGGCACGAACGGCACCAGACCCATCCCGAGCTTTCGCGCGCACCGCAGGCGCTTGAACCCGTCCAGAAGAACGGGACGATCATCGCCGTGACCGAGAATGCCCGTGAGCGCCTGCTCAATCCCTCGCGCGGCGATCGACGCGAGCAGCAGCTTCTCCTGCGCGGCTGACTTCAACCGAAAATCCTCGTACCGCAGGTCGATCGCGGTCAGTTCCACCTGCCTGGACATGCCAGCTGCCCTCGAAGCGGGAAACGCGCGGCCTCCATTGGCCGCGGCTCTCCGCTAATCGTCTGGCAGTTTACGGATCTGATCGCCCGGCACGAGGCAGTATTGTCTCAATTCCTCGCGCCAGCGCTCGACGTGCGCGCGGATCTCCTCCGGACCCACCGGCCGGCCCTCGACCATCGACAGAGTCGACTCAAGATAAGACGCGAGCGCGGCGGCGTCGCTATTCGCACCTGAGTCCGGCACCGTGGCCACGGCGCGGCTTCGCCTGGCGTTCAGTGCCCGCTTCTTTCGCCGCCCCTCGCGCGTGCGGTAGTATCCCGTGCTCAATCGGCATCGCTCCTGTCGCGCATGCTGCCCGCGGCAACCCATCGGGCAGCGAAGATCGCTCCGCCCCCGGTTGCTCGGACTCGTCAGCCAATAGATACCGCATTCCCGGCATCGACTCAGGCAAGATCGTAGCGCTGGCCGCTCCCGAAGCGTTCGCCTGAGGGCCAGATAGTATCCAACCGCCCAGCCACGTACCTCCGAGCGGCGATACCAGCGCCGATCGCCAGGCCGGAAAGCCCGTTGCAGCGCGACTATCGAAAACCCAGCCGGTCGCCCGCCTCTGAGAGCGCCTCATGGTCCATGACTCGATCTCTACACAAAGATGGGCCCAGGGTGGGTCAATTTAAGCGAGCAGAAGTGGGTCAATTCGGCTGAGCGCTGTCGATAATTGTTAACAGCCTAAATATACCGACACTTGTGTCCGAAAAGACATTGAAAGGGCACGTGTGCGCGAATGACTCAGTCTGCGGCTGCACAGAAGAAGACGAACGCGGAGTACACCGATCTCCTGGCCAAGCTCCAGGACATCCCCACGCTTCCGTATGTCCCCATGCGGGTCAACGAGCTGATCAACGACCCGAAC
>CAZITU010000153.1:0-4778 GCA_964542245.1 uncultured Nitrospirales bacterium
TGTTCCTGGAAGCGGAAGATCCCGAGAAAGACATCAACGTCTATATCCACTCGCCGGGCGGCCTCGTGTCGGCCGGGCTGGCGATCTACGATACGATGCAATACGTGAAGCCGGCCCTCGCCACCATCTGTGTCGGTCTGGCGGCAAGCATGGGGGCGCTGTTGCTCACGGCCGGGACGAAGGGCAAGCGGTACGCGCTCCCGAACTCCCGGCTCATGATCCACCAGCCGAGCGGGGGGTTCCAGGGCCAGGCGACGGACATCAGCATCGAGGCCGAGGAGATCCTTAAGATGCGCAGGCGGTTGGACGAAATTCTGGCGAAGCACACGAACCAGCCCCTGGAGAAGGTCCACCGGGACTCGGAGCGAAACTTTTACATGTCCGCGGAGGAGGCTAAGACTTACGGCCTCATTGACGAAGTCATCGTCCGGTCGGCGAAAGAGCTGAAGCCCCTCAAGGACGTTAAGGCCGAGGCCGAGGCCGAGAAGGACAAATAGAGTAATCCGGCGGGACGAAGGGGACACGATGGCGAAGCAGGAAAAGACCGAAGCCCAGTTGCGGTGTTCGTTCTGCGGAAAGGGCCGGGACGAGGTCCGGAAGCTGATCGCCGGCCCGACGGTCTACATCTGCGATGAGTGCGTAGGCCTCTGCAACGACATCATCGCGGAGGATTTGGAAGGGCGGCAGGAGACCATCTCATCCAAGCTTCCGAAGCCCAAGGAGATCATGCGGACCCTGGACCAGTACGTCATCGGCCAGGAGCGGGCGAAGAAGGTCCTGTCGGTCGCGGTCCATAACCATTACAAACGCATCTCGGCCAACGAGTTGGATGATGTGGAGCTTCAAAAAGGGAACATCCTCCTCATCGGGCCGACCGGGACGGGCAAGACCTTGCTCGCGCAGACCCTTGCGCGCATCCTCGACGTTCCCTTCACGATCGCCGACGCCACGACGTTGACCGAGGCCGGCTACGTCGGCGAGGACGTCGAGAACATCATCCTCAAGCTGGTCCAGGCGGCCGACTACGATGTCGAACGGGCGGAGCGCGGGATCGTCTACATTGACGAGATTGACAAGATCAGCCGCAAGAGCGACAGCCCCTCCATCACGCGGGATGTCTCGGGCGAGGGCGTGCAGCAGGCGCTGCTCAAGCTGATCGAGGGGACCGTCGCCAACGTGCCTCCCCAGGGCGGGCGGAAGCACCCGCACCAGGAGTTCATTCAGGTGGACACGGGGAACATCCTGTTCGTCTGCGGCGGCGCCTTCGTTGGGCTGGAGTCCATCGTGGAGCAGCGGCTCAACCAGAAGGCCATCGGCTTCGGAGCGGAAGTCAAGGGCAAGCACGACCGGCGCATCGGATACCTCTTGTCGAAGACGCAACCGGAGGACCTCCTCAAGTACGGCTTGATCCCTGAGTTCATCGGCCGGCTCCCGGTCGTGGCCACATTGGACGAGCTGGACGAGAAGGCGTTGATCCGCATCATGTCGGAGCCCAAGAACGCTTTGCAAAAGCAGTACGAGAAGCTCCTCGCCTTCGAGAAGGTGAAGCTGAAGTTCACCGACAGCGCCGTCATGGCGGTCGCGCGCAAGGCCTTCAAGCAGAAGACCGGCGCCCGGGGGCTGCGGTCCATCCTCGAAGAGGTCATGTTGGACCTTATGTACGAAATCCCCTCGCAGCGCGACATCCGCGAATGCGTGATCACGGAGGACGTGATCGAAGGCAAATCCGCGCCGGTGCTGATCAAAGACCCCGAAAAGGGCGTCAAATCGGCATAGCCCGTTCGCCCTGAGCACAGTCGAAGGGCGACGTGTCTGCAATCGGGCCGTTCATGGTTCGACAGGCTCACCACGAACGGTTTTTACCTGCCTTCGGTGGACGGCCTTCCATGCCCAGAGGCTCAATTCTATTTAAGTTCCTTGTTGGTTTGGTTCTGCTGCTGACTGCCCCGCCAGTCGGCCTCGTGGCGTACTGGTACGTGACGCTACCCGACGTGGGCGGCCTCGCCAAGACGAATCCGCGCAGCACCACGCTCATGGACACGCGGCGGGCCGACGCCGCTGAGAAAGGACGCCCCTTCACGCTCCGCTGGACCTGGGTTCCGCTCACACGCATCTCGCCGCACCTCCAGCGGGCGGTCGTTGTGGCCGAGGACGCCTCGTTTTACCGTCACCAGGGATTCGATTGGGAGGGCCTCAAGGATGCCCTCACGCGCAACTTCGAGAAAGGCCAACTCCGCCGTGGCGGGAGCACGATTACCCAGCAACTGGCCAAGAACCTCTATCTCTCCACCGAGAAGAACCTGCTGCGGAAGGCCGAGGAGGCGGTGATCACGTGGGCGCTGGAGCGCCACCTGACCAAAAAACGGATTCTCGAGCTTTACCTGAACGTCGCGGAGTGGGGGCACGGGGTCTTCGGCGCGGAAGCGGCGGCTCGCCACCACTTCGGCAAATCGGCCACGGACCTCACGCCGGAAGCGGCGGCCATGCTCGCCGCGATGCTGCCCTCCCCCAGACGGTACGACCCGATCCGCCTCACCCCGTATCTGTCGAAACGCCAGCAGCAGATACTGGGCCGGATGCGCGGCGAGTCCGAGTAAAATTACCCCTCCCCCCACCGAGGGGGAGGGTAAGGGTGAGGGTGGGGGGGAGCCCATCTTCGATCATATACGGCCTCCATCGCTCTACACCCATGTCTTGAATCGGGGCGGAAGAGGAGTGCGGAGTCCCGCGGATGCGCTGTGAGTCCATGTAAGGCGTGGGGTCTTATACGGAACCAGATATGACACCTGCCGGATGGAGCAAAGATAGTGGAAGTGCTGGACATGACGTGCCCTGCGGGCTATCCTGCAAGGAGAACCGTGGGTGCTTATACTGCAGGAACAGAAGAGCGGGGCTCTTATACGGAACAAGATAATCCATAGTTAGCCGGATTTGGCACAAGCATAACACCGCAGCAAGGACCCCCCTCACCCTGGCCCTCTCCCTCAAGGGGCGAGGGGCTCTAATGGTCCAAGAGCTCCAGGGTCTCTTCCAGGTGCTTTTTCAGGTAGGTCATGAACGGCGTGCCGCCGGTCCCGACGCCGGTCGGATTGCTCATGCTGCGTTGGCTCTGCTGATGGATGTAACGGTCGGCGTAGTCGTAATGCGTTTCCCGGAACCGGGCCAGCCCCCTGATACACGTACAGAACGACTCCCAAAGCTTCGGGTTTCTCTGCTTGCGGTCACGCACGTAGCCGAGCAGCAAGGGACGGTCCTGCTCGTCATGGAGGCTTTCCAACGCTGCGATGAAGGCGCGATGCTTGGGCGGCATGTAGTCCCGCATCTCCAGAAGGTAGTGCGTGAGCGGGCCCGCTTCGTGGCGCACGCCCAGCGCCGCATCAAAAGCCGGAATGATGGAGCTCTGCGCGCCGGTCTCCCCACGGAATTGTTGCGGCTTATCGTGAAACTCCTCGACGCCTTCATACACGATCCCGTACGGGAGCGCAGGGTTGTCCTTCCATCCGTGGATATACGGCCTGACGCGGTGGAAGTACACGTACGGGTCACACCCTTCCGGCATCCGAAGGAGCGTGTTGTACATCTGCTCTTCGGCGGCGGCCACGGTCTGAAGCGCGTGGGCCACTTCCGCGGTACGGTCCTCGAGCGCCGCGTTGATCGCCTGTGCGATGCCCGCGAGCGCCGGCCCGGCTTTGGCCTCAATGTCCACGTGGATCAGCACGAACCATTCTTCATCCAGCCCGCCGAAGAAATTCTGCAGGAGGACGATGTTGCTCAGTTCGATGGGCTTGGCAGGGTCAAGCCGCCGCCAGTTGTCCAGCGCGTAGGATGCGTAAGAGAGCACAGGAGGCCGGCCAAGCGTTTTCATCACGTGGTGCCAGGGAACGGCCAACTTTGCGGGAATCCGGTCGGCGGGCCGGTGCGGCTCTTCCCAGATGTATCCATGACCGGCGAACGACAGGATTCGCGCGACGCAGCGGTATTCGTCGAGATCCATCGGGCCGTCGGTGTCGGGAAGAGCCGGCGAAAGGTCTTGCACGAACGAGCGGAGCCGCCGGGCAGCGAGGAGCTTCGGGAGCGCCTCGCCCAGTTCGATCAGGGAAGAGGGCCAACGGGACGAGGGCTTGGCAAGGGGATCTCGGCAGGGCAAAAAGCCCCGATCCGGCGAGACGTCGAACTCGGCCAGATCCAGAGGAGTGAGTTTCTGCAGTTTCATAGGGCCCACTCGCCCGGCTACTTGACCTGATCTCAGTCTACCACATTGCGGGTCACTGCAACTTTTCGACGCGGACACCGATGAGGCGGATGAGTTTACGGCGCGGGTTTTCGCGGCTGTCCAGGAACGGCATGAGCAGTTTAAGGGCCTCGAACTCCAGGGTGGAAAGCGCGTTCGCGGGCGCGGCGAGCGTATGCGCGCGGGTGTGGGTTTCAAAGTCGGCGAACCGCACCTTCACGACCACCGTGCGAAATTGCAGAAAGTCTCCCTCAGAGAGGCGACGGATGACGTCCCTGCACATGGACTTGAGCGACTCGCAGATCAGATTCGAGTCGCGCGTGTCGTGCGCAAACGTCTCCTCCTCGCCGATGGATTTGGGCTCGTAGTGTTCCTGCACCGGCGACTCATCCTTCCCGCGGATCTCGTCGTAGAATTCGAGCCCACGCTTGCCGAACATCTCCTGCAGGTCATGAGGCGAAAATCGCTTGAGATGCTTCACGAGTGTGACCCCTTGTTTCGCCAGCCCCTCCTCCGTCTTGGGTCCGATTCCGGGAATCTTCCGGAC
>CAZITU010000154.1:0-4672 GCA_964542245.1 uncultured Nitrospirales bacterium
ATGGTCGGCTTGATCTTGGTCCGCAGGTCCGGGTGCATGAACATCGAGGTGTAGATCGCTCCCAGGACGGCAATCGGGACCGCCAGCAGCATCGCATAGACGGTGCCCTTGAGGGTTCCGAAGATCAGGGGCGCGAGCCCGAACTTGGCCTCAAAGTCGTCGGTGGCGCCGGATGACTGCCAGACATGCTCGGGCTGCTCGTAGCCCTCGTACCAAACAGGTTGAAACAAGCTGGTAATGGTGGTCTCGGGATGCGGGTTATGAATCATATAGGTGGCGATCTGGCCGGTCTCGGTGATGGTGACGGCGCCGTTGGCTTTGGGGGCGAACATCAGAGAACGAATGGCGGTGTTCTCTCCAGGAAACCGCAGGAGGGTCTGGGCCGATGTGGAATAGTGGACGAAGAGATTGCCCTGCGTGTCGCCGGTGATGAACCCTTTGTCGCGCTGGGACGGGGAGATGCCGGTCACGGCGGTGGGATGAGGAGCGAAGCGGTTGATGAGTTGGAGCCGGGTCTTGTTGCTTTCTTTCGTCACCCGGACGGCCATCCATGTGGAGACCTCGCCTGAGCCGGTCCCGATCGCCAGCGAGCGGTCGCCGATCAAATAGGACAAGGCGGTCACAGGGGTGTTGGGCGGCGCCACGGTGAGGGTCTCGATTAAGACCGGCTGGGTGCCCTCCCGCACGTCAAAGTGGTAGAGGTTCCCGCCAGCCGTTCCGATCGAGAGTGTCTCGCCCCGTCCGTCCAACACCAGCGCCGTGACCGCGCCGGAAATCTTTGCAGTCAGCTCGACCGCCCCCCCTCCCTTGCCCTCCCCCGCGAGGGGGGAGGAGAGGGAGGGGGTGTCATCGTGCGTGGTAATCGTTCTGTACCAGACCCGGCCAGCTTCAGTCAGAACCGCAGCGGCGGTGCCCTCGTCTGTCCGCTGGTACGCCAAGCGCACGATCTTGCCCTTAGTGGGGTCAATCTGACTTGGCGTCCTGGCAACGACGGCAGGAATGATCTCGCGAACGCCTTTGTCGAAGTCGGCCGGTAACTCAACGGCCAAGGGGATGACACGGCCATCGTCCGTTCCCAGGCCAAAGCGGCCGCTCTTGCCCGAGGCTCGTGCAACGGCCGTGACATTCGTTCTCGTCAGGAGCGCAGGAATTTCCGGGGCAATCGGCTTTCCGGAGGGCAGGCTGAAAAAGGCAACCGGGCCGATTGATCCGGCTTGGCCAGCGTTGATCACATAGGCCACTTCCTGGTGCTCGTCCAGGCCGACCATTGCGGCCTGCGGGAGGTCCCGTGGGAGCGGGCCGGCTGCAAGCCGCCCGGACTGTGTCCCCGATGGTGAATAGAAAAGCGGCGCCACCTCCAAAACTAGGAATACAAAAATCCCGAGGATGCTCAGGATCACGCTCACCCCGCCCAGGGTGATGACACCCTGGGCGATGCGGTCCAGCGTCCGGCGCAATGTATGGCTGTTTACACGGGCCGGAACCAGTACCGACGCCGGAGCAGTGGCCGACCCTTCGCCTCTACTCAAGTTTTTTCAGTTCCCTTTCCACTGAGGCGGCCGATAGCGGGAAGAAACCGTCCTTCACGACGACCTGCTGGCCGTCCTTGCTATAGACATACTTGATGAACTCCTTCACAAGGGGATCAACCGGCTTGTTGGGGGCCTTGTTGACGTACAGGATGAGATGACGCCAGAGCGGATAGGAGCCGTTCTCCGCATTTTCCTGAGTGGCGGCCTTGAACGGCATACCCTCTTTCTCGGCCAGTGGAACCGGGCGGACTCCGGATGTCAAGTAGCCGATGCCGCTATAGCCCACGCCGCCCCGATCCTCGGTCACACCCTGAACGACCGAGGCGGAGCCGGGTTGTTCCTTCACCTCGTCTTTGAAGTCCCCGTTCTTCAAGGCGTGCTCTTTAAAGAACCCGTAGGTGCCGGAAGCGGAATTTCGTCCATAGATGCTGATCGGGCTGGAACCCATCTGCCCATCTACGCCCAACTGATTCCATTTCTGAATGTTCTCCTTGTGCCCCCACCGGCGGCTTTTGGAGAACACCGCGTCCACCTGGGCCATGGTCATGCCTTTGATCGGGTTGTCTTTGTTCACGTAGACTGCGAGCGCATCAATCGCTACCGGGAAGGCGGTGGGCTTGTAGCCGAATTTGCTCTCGAACTTGTCGGTTTCAGTCCCTTTCATGGGCCGTGACATGGGACCGAGTTGGGCGGTCCCCTCGATCAGCGCTGGCGGGGCGGTGCTGGAGCCTTTCCCCTCGATCTGAATCTTCACGTTGGGATATTGCTTGCGGAATCCTTCGGCCCAGAGGGTCATTAAATTGTTCAACGTGTCGGAGCCGATGCTGTTCAGGTTGCCCGACACTCCGCTGACTTTGGCATAGGCTTTCAGATTAGGATCGAGTTTAATGGCTTCGTCGGCGTACGCCGGGCCCGCGAGGATGGCGACGGCCGTCACGAGCACGAGCCACAAGAACCGGGGTATGTCGTCTCTGTTCTTCTCCATGAATTCCTCCGTGCCGTTTTAGTGTACCGGCAGAGCCGTTACATTGTTGTTTCATGCGTGTTACGAACCTGTTAACTCAACCTAGAACCAGCGGACGTGGAGCTGAACCAGCAGCGCGTCATTGCCGAATTCATCCAAGGGTGTCGTCGTGGTATTGGGACCGTTGCCTCCGCGCGAGCGGAATTCGTAGTTAATCATGAACTTGGCTTGGACCTTCGGGGGCAAGTTGGCGAAGTAGTAGTTGATCCCGACGGTGGTGCGGTACAGCATGTCCTGCGACAGATGGGTCGAGGGGTCGAACTCTTCGTACCGGCCCAGCAATTCCCAGTTCTTGAGCCACCCGCTTTGGAAAAGATACTTGCCGTAGACATACCAGCCTGTCCGGACCACGCCCCGTGACCTCGCGGGGAATGTCTCGAGCGGTGAGGAGGTTCGCACGGCCGGGGCGTCGTGGCCCCAGGCGAATTCGCCCTGCAGCCACAGCCCGGGGATGATTTCCGGCTTGATCTGGAAATCGGCGATGTAGCGGTCATAGACGCCGAGCCCGCGTCCGCCGTTCCGGCTGTTCAGATTGGTGCTTTGGCCCGCGATCGTGCCGAAACTGAAGAACATGTCTTTGCGGGGTTTGACGCGCGCGCGGCCGAAGAAGTCCTTCTGAGAGTTGTTGTCCACAGTGGAGAGACCGTTGATGCCGTTGCCGTTCATGATCCCCAGGTCCAACTCCAACTGCTCGAGAGGCTTGCTCTTGAGGTCCACATAGATGTCGCGTTCAGGAATGAAATCTATGGTGCCTCCAACGCCCGTTCCTGTCACGTTGGCTGTGGTGGTTCCGACCACGCCCCCACCCGAGCTGCCGGGCGTCTGGGTAATGTAGTTTCGGTTGACGAAGTCAATCAAGCCGCTCGATAGGGACCCCTCGATGCCGACCGGGATCCGGTATTGGCCGATCCTGATCCGATCAATGTACGGTTGCGCGATCAAGGCTGGGACGATGTCCACATACGCCTCACGGAGGATCTGGTTGTTGCTGCCCCCGGCGAGGTTGGCCGTCACATTGCTTAAGGCTCCGAAGTCGGCCAGCATGTGCCAGCGCGGTAAATAGTCGTTGACTTTCCCCCAGGCGATCAGCTCGGCCCGCCGGATAAAGAACCGGTTGTCAGCGCTGCCGGCGTCCCGCACGTTCGCTTCGTTCTGCAGAAACTGCACCTGGAGCACGTTCAGGCCGATGTTGAACTTGTCCGACAGGATCGGCAGTTTTGAGACCTTCTTCTGCCACTCATCGAGCTTCTCCAACGGGCCCATCGCCTTCTCCACGTCGGCCTTGGCCTTGAGCCACTCTTCCTTGGTGATCTGCCCCTTCTCGTACAGGATGTCTTCAAGACCCGCATAGGCTGGTCCGGATATGACGGCGACGGCCAAGACGACCATCCCGATGATGGTTAGGAACCGCGCGTATCTCATGCCTTGTGCCTCCTTCAAAAGTTGAACAGTGGTTGAACTACGGCCCTTTAGTTCGGCCGCAGCTTAAGTGGCAGAAGTTCCTGTTGAATAAAGCCTCTGTTACGCTTCGGTTAAATCTTCCGTGTGGTGGGATAGTCGTAGACGCGGATGGAAGGAAGGCCTATAATCCGGCGCGGATTATGCGATTGCGAATACGGAGAAACATCCTGCCATGGACGGCGGTCTTTCTCTTGCTGGGCGCGTTGACCAACTGCGTCTTGCCGCCGACCACCGGACAAATTCTTTACCAGCAGGGACGGTCAATCGTCCGGCTTGAAGCTGATCCCCAAGCCGGAGGCGTGTTCGGTTCGAGATCGAACACGCATCCGGTCGCGATCGAGGCGGCCCAGTTGGCGAAGCTTCTGCACGGTATCGGGATACGGAGCGAAGAGGGATTCGTGGCGACTGTTCTTAGTCTGGCCACTCCCGCCGAGCCGGTGTTCAACGCGGGGGAACTGACCCTCCTGACGCCGATCTTGTCCAGAGGATTGGCTCAGGCCGGGCCCTCCGAGCGCGTCAGTTTTACCCTGTGGAGCGTACAGCCTGTCCGTCGCAACGCGTCGCTGTCTGGGTATGTTTCAGTTCAGGATCCCTACCTGAAGTTCGTCTTAAATGACCATCCCTCAATCGGCTGGCAGGACCCGGAGGACCCGTC
>CAZITU010000155.1:0-4650 GCA_964542245.1 uncultured Nitrospirales bacterium
CGGGGGACGTGCTGAAGGTGGACGAATACCTGGACGAGCACGGCCTGCGGCGGCAGGAACTCTTCAAGCGGCTTCTGCAGTCGCTGATCGAGCTGTCGCCCAGGGGTAGCGACGAGCGGACGTTGCTTGAATCGTTGAGCAATCACGTTCAGGCCAAGGGAGCCAAGCCGGAAGACCGCCAGATGCGGCTGGCTTTGAGCGGTATGAAGTTCGCTAATCAACAAAAAGACGAAATGGAGGATTGAACCATGAACTGGCAGGACCACATTGTGATTGACCCGAAGATACTGGTTGGCAAACCGGTGATCAAGGGCACGCGAATTGCCGTGGAGTTCGTCATCGACTTGCTGGGCCGGGGCTGGACGGTGGAACAGATTCTCGAGGAGTACGATCACCTGACCCGCGAGCAGATTCAAGCATGCCTGGCCTACGCGAGTGAAATGCTTAAGGCCGAACAGGTATACGTGACACCCAGTTGAGCCCGACGATGAAATTCATGATGAATGAAAACATCTCCGGCACGGTGATCCGCACACTGCGCCAGCGTGGTCACGATGTACGCTCCGTCAAGGAGTCCATGCGCGCGGCCCTGGACGAGGAAGTCTTGCGACGCGCGCAAGTTGAGCAGCGGGTGGTGGTGACCCACGACAAGGGATTCGGGGAGCTGGCCTTCCGGTTTGGATTGCCTGCTTCTTGCGGTGTCATTCTGCTAAGGCTTTCTGGCGCCGACCCGGGATCGGACAACCGGCGGGTTCTTGAGGCACTGGAGGCCCGAGAGGACTGGCCTGGTCACTTTGCCGTCGTGACCGGTGATCAGACTCGGATGCGGCCGCTACCTCAGACTGGAAGAGGTGCGTGATGGCTAAACCGCCCTGGAAACCCTGGCACGAAGTCGTGAGGCTGCGGGAGGACCTGCGGTCCGGGGAACTCCCGCTCCACATGTTCGCCGCCGACCTCTATGAGGTCCTCATGCAGAGCGGCAAGCGGCCGATCTACGAGGACCCCGAGAAGTTCTTTGCCCTCACCTTCCCGACGTACAACCTGCGCCGGTTGGTGCGCGACGTGGTGCTGCGCGTGGCGGGCAAGAACGACAAGGCCGTCCGCCAGCTCGAACTGACCTACGGCGGCGGCAAGACTCACACGCTGATCGTTCTGCGGCACCTCGTGACCGATCCGGCCGGCCTACCCAAGCTGCCCGCCGTGGCCGAGTTCATCGAGGCCATTGGCCAGTCGCCGCCCAAGGCACGCGTGGCCGGGCTCTGCTTCGACAAGCTGGACGTCGAGAAAGGCATGGACGTGCGCTCGCCCGCTGGGAAGGTGCGCACGCTCAAGCAGCCGTGGAGCGTGCTGGCCTACCAGCTCGCAGGCGACGAGGGGTTGAAGGTCCTTCACGCGGACAACAAGGCCGAAGAGCGCGAGAGCGCCCCGGCCGAGAATCTGCTGACGAAGCTGCTGGAACTGCCCGCCAAGGACGGCCTGAGCGTCCTGATCCTGATCGACGAGGTGTTGATGTACGCCCGCGAGAAGGTGGCGGCGGACGCCCGGTGGAAGGATCGCCTCGTCAACTTCTTCCAGTATCTGACCCAGGCCGCCACCAAGGTGGACCGCTGCTGCGTCGTTGCGTCGCTGCTTGCCAGCGATCCGGCGAAGAGCGACACCTTCGGTCGCCAGCTCCAGGGCGAGCTCTACGACATCTTTCAGCGTCAGCGCGAGGAGGCGGTGGAGCCCGTCGTGAAGGAGGACGTGGCCGAGTTGCTGCGTCGGCGCTTCTTCACGCCCGAATCCATCAAGGATCGCGACGCGTTCCGGCCGCACGTCCAGGCGGCACTCAAGGGCATCTTCGACATCGACGAGCAGACGAAGAAACAGGGCGCGGATGCCGAGGAACGCTACCTGAAGAGCTATCCGTTCCACCCGGACCTGACGGAGGTCTTCTACACCAAGTGGACGCAACTGGACCGATTCCAAAAGGCCAGAGGCGTCCTGCGCACGTTCGCGCTGGCGCTACGCGAGGGCGAGAAGTGGGATACGGCGCCGCTCGTGGGGCCGGGCGTTCTCCTGAACGCGCCCGGGCGTGAAGGTCTGTCTGAGGCCCTGCGTGAACTCGTCACCGTGGCCGACACCGAGGAGCACGAAGGCAAGAAGCAGGCATGGACGGGCATTATCGAAGGCGAGCTGGGTCGCGCCCGTGACATCCAGCGCGATTCCGTAGGCCTGCGGCTACGGGAGGTCGAGCAGGCCATCATCGGTACGTTCCTGCATTCGCAGCCCATCGGCCAAAGCGCCCGGTCCCGCGATCTCCTGGTGGTGTTAGGTGTCACGCGTCCTGACCGGATCGAGTTGGAGAAAGGGCTTGTCCGCTGGGCGCAGGCGAGCTTCTGGCTGGACGACCAGTACACGGCCGTGGGCGAGAACCAGTTGCCCAGCACGTGGCGTCTGGGAAACCGCCCGAACCTTACGCAGATGCACGCGGTCGCGGCGGGCCGCGTTTCGGACGACGTCGTGCGCGCCCGCCTTCTGGACGAGATCGGCAAGGTGAAATCCCTCACCGCCGGAGCGTCCGCCGCCGGGGTTCGCGTGCATACGCTACCCGCTCGTCCCCGAGACATTGAGGACGAGGGCCAGTTTCATTTTGCCGTGCTGGCGCCAAGCGCGGCGTCGGATTCCGGCAAGCCCAGCCCCGATGCCAAGCGCTATCTGGATGAAACCACCGGCCCGGAGAAGCCGCGTGTCTATCGAAACGCAGTGCTTCTGCTGACGCCATCCAAGGATGGCATGGAGGTCGCGTCTGCGCGGGTTCGCGATTACCTGGCGTGGGAACAGGTCCGTACTGACCTCAAGGCGCAGGAAAAGGACGGAAATATCGACGTCGCACGGATGCAAACGCTCGCCATCAACATCGACAAGGCCCAGGGACGCATCCCGGAGGCCGTCAAGCAGGCGTACTGCATCGTCGTGACCGTGTCGGAGAAGAACGAGGCCCAAGCCTTCAAGATCAACGTCACGGACGAGCCGCACTTCAACATCATCAAGAACGACCCTCGCTCGCGCGTTCAAGACTCTTCGATCGCGGCGGAGGCGCTACTGCCCGATGGCCCGTACAACCTCTGGCGCAAGGGCGAAACGAGCCGGCGCGTGAAAGATCTGTCCGGCGCGTTCGCGCAACTTCCCCATCTGCCCAAGATGCTGAAGGCGCGGGCCATTCTGGACACGCTGACGGAGGGCTGTGCGCAAGGTTCGTTCGTTCTTCGTTTGACGAGGCCCGACGGGTCGTTCCGCACGTGGTGGCGCAGCCGCGCGGATGAGACCGCCATGAATGATCCGGCTCTCGAGCTTGTCTTACCCGCGGCCGCGGAACTGGCGGAACTGTCCTACCAGCTTCTCCTGCCCCGGGCTCTTCCCGAGTTCTGGAAGGGTGACGAGGTCACTGTGCAGACCGTTCTCGGCTACTTCAACGGGAAGACCGTCGTGCAGGTCCCGCGTGACGGATATACGGAGCCCGTCTCGATTCCCAAGGTGGGCGCGGAGGTCGTCAAGAAGACGATCACTGCTGCCGTTGAGGCCGGGGCACTGTGGCTCGTGAGCGGCCCCGCCAGCGTGCTCGCGGAACCGATCCCCACCGGCGTTCTGACGCCGAAGGCCGTCCTGCGTGAGCCGCCGGCCATGATCGCCGCCGCCGAGATTCTGCCGGAGAACTTGCCTGATGCATGGTCCGAGGGCCAGGCCACGGCGCTATCCATCGCCACCGCGCTCTCGCAGAGGGTTGGCCACACGATGCCGTGGAAGACGGTCAAGGATGTGATCACGGCCTCGATCAACGCACGCTTCACGGAGCTGGACGGCACGTCGAGTGAGTGGCCCTGCGACTACCCCGCGGCCCAGTCGGTAAAGTTGAAGGTTTCGTCCGTGCCCGCCGGCCGCCCGGAAGCACGTGGGCTCGGCCCGCCAGCCCCTACCAAGTGCCTCGTTGCTCACGCCGAGCTTGAACCATCGGAGATCCAGGATCTCGCAGAGATCATCCCGAGCCTGCTTGAGCTGAAGGCGAAGTTCAACACCCCGCTGAAGTTCCGCGTCCAGATCGAGCTGGGTGATGGCAAGGAAAGACCGTCGGAGGAAACCGCGGAGGAGATCAACAAGCTGCTGAAGAAACTGAAGGATGGGTTTGAGCTTCAATAAACTCGTGCGCGGCGCGTCCCTCATCCAGGAGGTGCACGACCCCGGTCTCGCCTGGCGAAGGGGAATGGTGCCATGAAGCGGGTGTTCCTGAGTTTCCTCCATGAAGATATCTGGGAGGTCAACCAGTTCCGCGCTGTCATCGGCAACGAGTACGTCGGTGCGTTGGCCTACGACGAGTCGCTCAAGGACCCCGTCAAGTCCCTGAGTGTCGGTTACATCCAGTCGAAGCTCACCGACATGATCAATCGAGCAAGCTTGGCCATCCTCCTCGTGTCGAACGACTCATGGAAGGACCCGGACGGCTGGCTGGAGTGGGAGATGACGACCGCGTGGAACCTCGGCAAGCAGGTCGCCGCCATGAAATTCAAGAACGCGCCCTACGCAACGTCCCCGGCCTTCCTGTCGAAGTTCAAGATCTTAGAGCGTGTCCAATAAGTGGCTTCATGCCGCGAGCGCCTGATTTCGCGGGAGATA
>CAZITU010000156.1:0-4626 GCA_964542245.1 uncultured Nitrospirales bacterium
CCGAATGCGCGCTCTGCGACGGCGAGGAGTCCCTCAAGCCCGCCAAGTTCAAAGAGCTGATGAAGGACCTCAAAAAAATCGCCGAGGCGGTCGGGCGCGAGATCTAATGACGATGCTGTTCAAGCAGATGACCATCGTCGGCGTGGGTCTCATCGGCGGCTCGCTCGGGATGATCTGTAAACAGCAGGGCCTCATCGGGACCGTCGTCGGCACCGGACGGCGGGTTGAGAACCTCAAGAAAGCCGTCGAACTCAACGCCATCGACCGTTACACCACCGACCTCGCCGAAGCGGCCTCCGGCTCCGACCTGCTTGTGCTCGCCACACCGGTGGATACCTTTGAAACCGCACTCAAGACCTGCGCACCGAAGCTTGCGCCCGGCGCCGTCGTCACCGACGTGGGCAGCGTCAAAGGACTGCTCGTCACGCGCATGGAAGCCCTTGTGCCGGCCGGGGTGTCGGTCGTCGGGACGCATCCCATCGCCGGGAAGGAGAAGACCGGCGTGGAAGCGGCGAGCATGGAGTTGTTCCGCGGCGCGCTCTGCATATTGACGCCGACCGCACGGACGGACCCAGCTGCGCTCGCTAAGATCCGCCGGCTCTGGGAAGCCACCGACGCACGGGTGTCCGAGATGGATCCCGACTTGCACGACCGGGCGCTGGGCGCCGTGAGCCACCTGCCTCACATGGTCGCCTTCGCGCTCGTCAACGCCATTGCCGCCATCCAGGAGACCCAGACGCCGGATCTGGATCTCCAGACCTTCTCAGGCGGCGGATACAAGGATACCACCCGCATTGCGGCCTCCTCGCCCGAGATGTGGCGGGACATCTGCCTCTGGAACCGGGACAATCTCGTGAGCCAGATTGACACTTACCAGGCGTGTCTCGAAAAGTTGAAAGGCCTTGTCAAAGCGGGCGACGGCGAGGGGCTCGCTCGCGAGTTCGAGCGCGCGAAACGGGTGCGCGAGCGACTCATGTCATGAGTGAGTCCCCTCCTCTGACGACCTGCCCGGCCGGCCCCCTGCGCGGCACCATCACGGCTCCCGGCGACAAGTCCATCACGCACCGCGCCATCATCTTGAGCGCGCTCGCGGACGGCGAGGCCACGATCAGCGATTACTGCCCCGGTGAAGACTGCCTGCATACCGCGTACGCGCTGCAAGCGCTCGGCATCTCGATTGAGATCGCCGATGACCGCTTGCGGGTCTCCGGGAAAGGCCTGTGGGGGCTGCGGGAACCCCAACAGATTTTGGACTGCGGGAATTCAGGTACGGGGATCCGTCTGCTCGCCGGGGTCCTGGCCGGCCAGGACTTCTTCTCGGTATTGACCGGCGATGCGTCCATTCGGAAACGGCCCATGGGCCGCGTGGTCGGCCCTTTACGCGAGATGGGCGCCGTGATCGCCGGCCGGCGCGGAGGGGAACTCGCGCCCCTGGCGATTACCGGCGCACGTTTACATGGTCTGGCCTACCGATCCTTGATCGCCAGCGCCCAGGTCAAATCGTCCGTACTGTTGGCCGGCCTGTTCGCCGACGGCATGACGAGCGTGGCCGAGCCGGCCCTTTCGCGCGATCACACGGAGCGGATGTTCGGCTATCTGGGGATCCCGATCACACGGAACGGCCTCACGGTCAGCCTCACCGGTCGGCCCTCGTTTGCCGCCAAGAACATCGCGGTCGCAGGCGACCTCTCGGCAGCGGCATTCTTTCTGGTGGCCGCCTCGCTGGTTCCCGACTCGGACATCACGATCATCGGTGTGGGGATCAACCCAACCCGGACCGGAGTCCTGGAAGTTCTACGCGATATGGGCGCCTCGATCGAGAGCGTGAACCCACGCGACCAGGCGGGCGAACCGGTGGCGGACCTCCGGGTCCGCGCCGCCCCCCTTCACGGGATTACGATCGGCGCGGACCGCATCCCCAGAACGATTGACGAACTGCCGATCCTTTGTGTGGCCGCCGCCGGCGCGCAAGGCGAGACCGTGATCGCCGGCGCAAGCGAACTTCGGGTGAAAGAGAGCGACCGGATCACCAGTATGACCACGGAGCTGCGCCGTATGGGCGTCGAGGTCGAAGAGCGGTCGGACGGGATGCGAATCCTCGGTGGCCGTCCCTTGACGGGAGCCGTCTGCCGGAGTCACGGGGACCATCGGGTGGCGATGTCGATGGCCGTCGCCGGACTGGTGGCGAAGGGTGAGACCCGGGTCGAGGACACGGCTTGCGTGGGGACCTCATTTCCTGAATTTGATAAGAAATTGAGTGGGTTATTGACACCTTCCAAACAAGAGTGAATAATAGTTTTCCCGTGCGAGAGGACGTGGTTGCTCCCGCCGGACTCTAACATGACCAAGCCGATGATCGTGGCGATCGACGGCCCGGCCGGTGCAGGCAAGAGCACAGTGGCCAAGGCGCTCGCCGTAAAACTCGGCTATACGTATCTCGACACCGGCGCCCTTTACCGGGCCGTGGCCTGGAAAGCGCTGGCCACCGGAACCGACCCGACGTCGCCGGCCGCGATGAGTCGGCTCTGCGAAGAAACGCTCTTGACCGTCACCTCCACGATAGACGGGGGGGTGACGGTGAAGGTAGACGGTCGCATCCTGGCGGACGAGATCAGGACCCCGGAGGTAAGCCGCGTCGCCTCGCAAGTGGCCACGCATCCTGAAGTCCGGACATGGCTGCTGCCGACTCAGCGGGCCTTGGGACGGCAAGAAGGTCTGCGAGGGATCGTTGCCGAAGGGCGCGACATCGGGACCCGTATTTTTCCTGATGCACACGCCAAGTTTTTCTTGGAAGCCGCCCCGGCCGAGAGGGCCCGCCGGCGCCATGAGGACTTGCAGGCCACGGGGCGACCGGTTGATTTGGCTGAGACGCGTCGGGAGCTCGACGCCCGAGACAGGCGGGACCGATCTCGAGAGATCGCCCCCCTGGCTGCCGCCCCGGATGCTCTGGTCATTGACACCACGTGTCTGTCGGTCGAGCAGGTCGTCGAGCGGATGCTGAACGCGATCGAAGGCAAGGCGGCCAGTCACCGCTGAGATGTGGCTGTATTGGGCTGTTTGGGTAGCCGTCAGGCTGACCGCGCGGCTGTTGTTCCGGTTACAGGTTGCCGGGCAGCATCAGATCCCAAAGACAGGCGGCGTCCTGATTGCAGCGAACCATGCCAGCTACCTGGACATTCCGATTCTGGGATGCGGGATGCATCGGCAGGCGTCGTTCATGGGCCGCATGGACCTGTTCGACGGACCGACAGGTTGGTTGATGCGCTACCTGGGGTGGATCCCGATCCGCCGGGAGCGTGTAGACCGCAAAGGCTTCGAGGAGGCGATCCGCCGCGTGAAAGCCGGGCAGGCGGTGGTCATCTACCCGGAAGGGGGTCGCACGGAGAATGGCCAGCTCCAAACCGGCAAGCCCGGTGTGGGGATGATCGTCGAAGCGACGGGCTGTCCGGTGATCCCCGCCTTCCTGGAGGGTACGTACGACGCCCTGCCTCCGGGAGCGAAGTGGATCCGGCTGCGGCCGATCCGGGTCACGTTCGGACCCCCGATGGAGTTCTCGGCTTTGTTCCAAGGCGCGGGCAGTGAGGACAAGAAGAAGGCCGTGTATCAACTGATCAGTGAGGAGATCATGGGCCGGATCGCGGAATTGGGCCGGTCCGCACGCATTTAACCCTTAACCCTGTTTCTCAGGTCACGTTCGTGGAGGCGTTAGAACCGGAATGGAAACATTAGAGAAGATGAAGTCGGGAACATCGGAGAAGGCCGCGATGGCCGCGCTGTATGACCAGACCTTCCAGAATTTCGAAGAGGGCTCTGTGATCGAAGGCGTGGTCGTGGCGGTGAAGAAGGACAAGGTGATCGTGGACATCGGCTACAAAGCCGAGGGGATCATCGCCGCCGAGGAGTTCACCCCCCAGGAACTGGCTGCGCTCACGCCCGGGACCCGGCTTCCGGTCTATATAGAGGAACGAGAAGACAGCGAAGGCAATCTCGTTTTGTCCAAGGAGAAGGCAGACAAAATGAAGGTCTGGGAAGACTTGGAGCGGATCTTCAAGGAAGAAGCAATCGTCGAGGGCCGTGTCCTCAGCCGCATCAAGGGCGGGATGATGGTGGACATCGGTGTGAAGGCCTTCCTGCCCGGTTCCCAGATCGACCTCCACCCCATCCGCGATCCCGAACAACTCATCGGCAAGACCTTCCCCATGAAGATCATCAAAATCAACCACCGCCGCGGGAATGTCGTGGTATCCCGCCGTCTCCTGCTGGAAGAATCGCGCGACCAGCGACGGCAGCGAACGCTGTCGAACCTGACCGAGGGTCAGCACGTCACGGGAACGGTCAAGAACATCACCGAGTACGGCGCCTTCGTGGACCTCGGCGGCATTGACGGCCTCCTGCACATCACCGATATGTCCTGGGGACGCATCGGCCACCCGTCCGAGCTTTTCATGGTGGGAGATAAGGTTGAGGTGATGATCCTCCGGTATGACCGCGAATCCGGCCGCGTCTCGCTCGGGCTGAAGCAGAAGGGTTCGGACCCGTGGATGGGCATCGCCGCCAAATACCCCGTCGGCACCCGGATCAGGGGCCGCGTCGTGAGTCTTACCGACTATGGAGCCCTCATCGAAC
>CAZITU010000157.1:0-4447 GCA_964542245.1 uncultured Nitrospirales bacterium
GATAGCTTGAACGTCTTCCGGCCCATACCCCTTCCCTAGCAAGGCCTTCATTTCGCTTGGTCGGTAGAGCGGCAGGCCATCGCGGGGGTCAAATGGTTCAGTCTCATCCAGGATCAGCCAGTAGTCCCCGATCACAGAGCCGCCAATCTTGACCGCCAAGATGGGACCGGCCTCCGGGCGAAAGTTCGGGGCCTCACCCTTCGTTGTGGGAGGCTGCGCCGCCTCCCCTGTCAGAAGCGCCAAGGCTCGATCTACAAGGTCTTTTCCCATCGGTCCGCCCCCCGCGATTGAGTGTGCATGGCCTATATCCTCCCCCGTAAAGTGTCCGATGTGTCCAGAACCCGCGCCAGTTGTGGCGTTTCACCATTTTTCAAAGCGTCCGAAACACCCACCCGCCGGACACATTGAAAACCACTCAAACCCCGCGCCAATTGCGGAAGCTGGACGCTTCGGACACTTGGACATGGGGGAATAAGAGAAAAGGCCATCATGCTTCGTATCTCTCCCGCCATTGTTTCACCCACTCCAACGTCACCGTATAGCCGCGTATGGTGTTCTCTGTGTTCGTGCCGTGGAGGAGGTCAAACTGTTTCAAGAACCCCGCTAACGCTCTCCCGCTTTCGATCCTCGACAACTCATCATCCCGTTGCTGGAAAGCGGTCAACAGTTCAGCGGTGGACAGAAACACATCGGGGCGTCCATCAAGGCGAGGGGTCACCATGTCGAGAAACGAGAGCAACGCCCGTTCCCGCCAGGAGGTCTCCCGCTTGCCTGCCGCCGCCTTCAATCCGGCTAAGAGGCGGGGCAGGATCTTCTCCCCGTGTCCGTCAGACCGCTCCGCATCCGCGAGACTCGCCAGAATGACCAACGGCTCCGAGATGTCTTGGAGGCGGTCATCAAAGCCGTCAAGGACTGGCAGGCCAATCTGGATGGAGTCATAGGCCGCCGTCAGGTCGTCGGCGTGCGCCTCGGCCCATCCCTTCATGGCCGCTTGGAGTTCGGTGGTGTGGATGCCGATGATCCTTTTATTAAAGCGAGGCATCCGATGGGTGGCGCGTTGCATTTGAATATGAAAGCTCCGGTCCTCCAGGGTGTCCGTCACGGACTCAATGCCCGCAAACGCGACAGGGCCATAGACCGGATAGGATTTCACGGGCATCCCCTTTTCTCCACGCTCCACACGCTCGACACTGGACCCCCGTTTAAACCGACAATTGAGAATCGCCATCACCTCGCCGTAGGTGTCCTTGTCCTTATTGCGGAGCTTGTCCACCTCGTCGAGGAGTATCACCTTTCGGGTGGACCGAAACAGGACCGCCGGAGTCGGTTGCGTGGTGATCGGTGGGGTGCCCTCCGCCAAGAGTTCGAGGAGTTCCAGTACCTTGGTCTTGCCACAGCGCGGGGTGGCGGATCGGATATTGAGATACCCGCAGTAATCAAACAGGTGGTAGGTGTAGGTGTTCGCAATCCAGAGCGCCAACACCATCGCAAAGTGAGGGTCCGGGAGCGTGAGATACTTGAGCATCATCGTTTCCACTTGATCCAGCACGGACGCTAAAGGTGGGAATGTCACCGGCGACTCCTTCTGTTTTGGTGGAGAGAGTGGCAGACGGGAGAGATTTTTAAGCCGCTGAACGTCGGGGTTGAGTTCCATGTTCCCTCTCCTGTTTCAATCCATGGGCGCAAATGGTGAAGTCCAGCCGGTCCAGTTGGTCGGCGCGGTCAAGGTCGGCCTGTGCACGGTCCAACGCCTTCCATGCCTCCTCTAAATCAACCTCGGTCCATGCGCTGATGTCCAAATCCTTCGCCGCGTTTTTAACTGCTTCGCCGCGTAGCCGGAGATCCAACGCTTTAAGGTGAAGCTGAAACGAAAAGCGCCGCCAGTTGTAGGGCCGTGGTTTCGGTTCCTTTGTCGTAATCCTCTCTTTCCGTTCGCCCTCATCGTAGAATCCGGCTTCAGGCTCTTCCCCTATCGCCGCTAAAATTTCGCTGTAGCTGCACCCCGCAAAACACTTCAGCAAGATGCCCTTGTCCCCCTCATGGACCGAGAGGGACGGGTTCAAGTCCGGGCTGTGTGCAGGACATCGGGCAATCCAGCCCCGCCCGGACTTTCGGACGCCCTCCAAACGGGACAGCAGATCGTCAATGGTCATGGCAGGGCTTCGTGTGCGCGTAGCCAGCACAGAGAGCGACTTCCAATGCACAACATGGGGGCCGTCGAATTTTGGGGGCCGGGGGCCTCGACACGCCCAAGTCCAGAGTTACTTCGCATCACCTTGCACCTTGACGGCAGGCCGGTAGCCGTCGCGGACCATCGCCTGGATCGCCGACAACTGGATACGCACCTGCCGCCGCCCTAACCGGACGATAGGGATACGCTTCTCTAGAATGTCGCGCCGCCACGTGGACGCCTTACGGCCGGTAAGCTCTTCGGCCTCCTTCACGGTCAACAGCCGGTCATTGCTCTGAAGCTCCATCAGCGTTCTCCTTTCTGGAAGTTTATGGTCTGAGCATACCAGTTCTCTTGGTCACATTCTACAATTCAATGAATATTACTTGACACAAATAAGAGTCACATGGTAGATTGAGAATGACTTTGAATGAAAGGGGGCGATTCCATGCGACACCCAGACCTCTTGGACCGGACACTCGCCAAGTACATGCCGCGTGTCGGCATCACCACTAAGGATCGCCTTGCGTGGGTCACGCGGACGGTCAACGCTTACCGCCAGGATCAAGGCGAGAGTTGGTCGCCGGGGGATTGGGAGAATGCCCGCCTAGAACTCGCCGTCTTTACCGGTATCGGGAAGAACCTGTTACCGGGCCACAGAGGGATTATGTCGGGGGATGGGGAAATCTCTCGGCCCTCGCAGGGTGAAGCGAAGGTTATCCTTGAGAGCTTTCAGCGGATGTTTGAGGATGCCGTTCAGCACAGGCCAATCACGCTAGGGCCGTATCAGATCAGCCATGAAATGACCTGGGACACACGAACCGACCGCTACCATCGTTGGGAAGAAATCGAACGAGCAACGTGGGAGGACCGCGCCTGCTACGCGCTGGGTCAGTTATTGAAGGAAGACGGTCACCGCTTGCGTCAATGTCCTGCGAAACTTCCTCATAGCGGCAAGGCGTGTCGAAAGTTCTTTCTGAAAGCCAAACGCGGGAAGTATTGCAGCAGACCATGTGCTTCACGGGAAATGACACGGAAGTTCCGTGAAAAGAAGGGAGGATCACGTCATGGCACAAAGTAAAGACCGAGGCATTCTACAGCGGAAAGGCCGGGACGGATGGTGGGTCCGCATCTATCGCAACGGCCGCGAACGCTGGCACAAGTGCGACACAAAGAGTCAGGCTAAGGCACTGTACGGACGATTGAAAGCGGAAATCCGCGAAGGGACGTATTTCCCTGAGAAGTTCAAGCAGTCCCAAGAAGTCACCCTCCGGGCCTGGATCACCCGCTACCAGGAAGGCGTGACTTCTAAGGGGCTACGGAACATGAAGCACTACGGCAAGTTCTGGTCGAGGCTCCGGGGTCGAAGGCTTCTGACTGAGATCACCGCCGACGACCTGCGGCACGTTCAAGCCCGGATGCTGGCGAAAAGGAACCGGACCCCGCAGACCATCAACCGCTACTTCGCGGGCCTTCGGCGCGTCCTCAATCTCGCCATCGCGGAAGGCATACTCCCCACGAATCCGGTCAAGGGCGTCAAGTTCTTCCGTGAACCTGTGGGCCGTCTGCGGTTCCTGTCCGATGGAGAAATCACCCGCCTTCGGGAGAAGATGACCCCGGAGCACTGGCCGCTCGTAGCCTTTGCCCTAGAAACCGGCCTCCGGCTGAATGAGCAATTCAAGGCCCGGTGGGACTGCGTGGACTTGGAGCGGGGCATCCTCACCATCCCCCTGAGCAAGTCAGGCCGGACCCGCCATGTGGTCCTCAGCGAGGCAGCCAAGGCCATCCTTCGGGGCCTCTCGTCTTGGATGCACAGCGCCTATGTGTTCCCCAGCCCCAAGAACCCCGGTCAGCCGATGCAGGGCCGGCACTTCGTGGTCAAGGTCTATGAACCTGCCCTTGTTCGGGCCAAGATCGAGGGGGCCACCTGGCACACCCTCCGGCATACCTTCGCGTCACGGGCAGTCATGGCCGGGGTGGACATTCGGACGGTTCAGGAACTCATGGGCCATAGCACCGTGACCATGACCATGCGGTACGCCCACCTCTCCCCGGCCCATCTCCGGGAGGCCGTGAACAAGGGCAGCCTGGGACCTGTTGCAGGTAACCTCCAGGCTGATTCTCAGAGTGAAACCGTGACCGCAACCGTGACCAGTCAGGATCAGCCGGTCACGGGCGAGAAGGAAGAAACCACAGAAGCCCTTGAAGAACTTGCGGGAAACTTTGGAGGCGCCGAGCGGGGTCGAACCGCTGCATCGCAGTTTTGCAGACTGCTCC
>CAZITU010000158.1:0-4416 GCA_964542245.1 uncultured Nitrospirales bacterium
CAACTACATGGCGAAACGTCTGGAGAAACACTTCCCGGTGCTCTACGCCGGCAAGAACGGGTTCGTGGCCCACGAGTTCATTTTGGACCTGCGTCAATTCAAGGATAGCGCGGGTGTGGAGGTAGTTGACGTGGCCAAGCGCTTAATGGATTACGGCTTCCACGCGCCGACGATGTCCTGGCCGGTTCCGGGGACCCTGATGATCGAGCCGACGGAGAGCGAATCGAAGGCGGAGTTGGATCGGTTCTGCGATGCCCTCATCGCGATCCGCGGGGAAATCCAGGAGATCGTCGAAGGGCGCGCGCCTCGCGACAACAACGTGCTCAAGAACGCCCCGCATACGGCTCACGTCGTGACCGCCACCGAGTGGAACCGTCCATACAGCCGCGAGCAGGCGGCGTTTCCCGCCCCCTGGGTGCGAGACCACAAGTTCTGGCCCGCGGTCGCGCGCATTGACGACGCCTACGGCGACCGTAACTTGGTCTGCACCTGCCCGCCGCTGGATTCGTATCAGGCCTGAGTCATTCTGAGCGCAGCGAAGAATCTAGTCCTAGACGGGTCCTATCTGCTCAGCAGCCCACCGTGCTCACTTCGTTGCGCGCGGCGGGCGCCCAGCTACGCGCCACCCGTCAAAGGCATTTCTCAAACATATTTAAGCTAGCAAAGGAGCCTCACCTCTGCCTCTATGCTAACTGGGGTTCTTATGTAATTGCCAACATCCAAGGAAGCACCAATTTGGATATGAAGAAGGGTCCGTCATGCATGCCCAAGGGGTGATAACCTCCTGCCATTTCCCCAAAGCTCGGTTCCAGTCCTCCGTCGACGGTGACGGATACACAAAGCTCAAGATCCACAATGCATCCTGTGTCTGAAGAGAGGCGAGCTTCTTAAAGTCCTTAACGAGTCCCACATCTTGGTTCGGTCGAAAGTAAAAGTTCAAATCTCTGCTAGTGCCCGATGCTCGGCTAATACACATCGCCTTAAGTTCGCACAGGTGATTCTGCCCATTGTTTCTAACTCGAAGATCAATCTTCAATTGGCCTTTTTCTCCCCACCCTTTCTTGCCAATTGTGAACTCCCGATCAAAGCCCTCTATACATCCCTGATCTTTGAGATGCTCCAGGCATACCAGCATTTCGCCTTTAAACCACCCTTCCACTCTAGAATCATGTTTAGCAAAGGTACGGAACCAAATTTCCTTGTCTTTGAACCAATCTGAAATATTGGGCAGTAGGCTTTCCATTACCGATTCAGCGGCACGGAATGAGGCCAGCCTCCTCTCTGGTTCACCGGTTGGTATTACCACCTCCGACAAGCACTCATTGCTTCACCGGCTTCCTGAGCATGTTCCAGAACCCTCGTGGATCGGTGATCACGAGGCCGGGAGCCTTGTCCTTGGCGTCAAGGAGGTCCTTGTCCCCGGTCACGAGCACGTCGGCCTTCGCGGCCAGAGCCGACGCCAGTACCCACTGATCGTCCGAGTCACGCACATCAATGGATGGGGTAGATTTTGGCTTGGGCTGAACGTTGTGCCGCTCCAGGAAAGCCACGACGTCACGTACCGTTTGCTGCGGCAGTTCGAGTGTCTGCTTCAGAACCCGTTGGAGCTCTTCGAGAACGACTTCTGCTATAACAAGTTCATGCTCGGCAAGGACCTGCCGAAGCACATCAGCACATAACCCGCGAGTAGCGAAGGCGCTGACTAGGACGTTGGTGTCGAGGAAGACCCTCACGACACCGATTTAAAGACGTCCTCGTCGGTCAGGTATCCGCGCGCTTCGGCAAATGGCATGACTTTCTGCCGGAGTTGTTCAAACATGAGCAGAGAAAGTTGGCGTCTCAGAGCATCACGCACCACCTCGCTCCGCTTCCGCTTTGAACGTCGGCAGAACTCGTTGAGGATGCGCTCAAGGTCATCGTCAAGTCGTATGGTCACGGCGCTTTTCATGTCAGACAATGTAATACAAATGGCTCACACGGGCAAGTGGAAAGGGGAAAATGAATCAAGTCGGCATTCCAAATTCCCCCTGCAACTCCGCGAAGAGGCTCTCTGCGAGGCTGTCGCGATTGGCGACCGTCACGGTTACAAGTCGGCAATCGGGGCGTTGCTTGACCTGCTGGATGAAGCCGCTGCCTTTCAAGGCGATGGTGGCGATGACGGTTTTCGATGAATCCAGGAGGGCCGTCACTTCTTCCGTAAAGCGTCGGGAGAGACATTCCATCTTCCCGATCTCGTCAATAATAATCACGCGCGTCGACGCGTGGCGAAGATCGAGTTCTGAGAGCAGCCGTTCAAACCCGGCCACATCCACCTTGTAGCGGCTGACCCGGAAGGGACCTGGATTATGCACGTGCGCCAGCGTCAGCTCGCGGCCATCCAGCGTTTCGAGCCGAAAGCCTTGCCGGACTCCTTTCTCTCGAATTTCTTCGGTATAGAACCCGGCCGGCTGATAGGCCGCAAGGCGCTTGGCTAGTTCGCGGATCAGCGTGGTTTTGCCGACGCCCGGCAGGCCTGTCAGGAGAAGTGATCGCACTGGCCTTCCTGATTTCCTTGTTCCCCATCGTGTTTGGCACGTTCGGCCAGAATATCCGCCTGCCGGGTCGGTTCCGGAATGCGATAGCCTTTGCCGCACGCCAGGGTGAACTCGATCGCCTGGGCCAGGTCAATCTTATGGCCGACGGACACGAAAACCGGCTGGACGCCGTCGCGGGTGCGCACGACGGCGCCGATCACATGACCTTCGTCATCACAGAGATCGGAGACCGACCCTCGGGACTGCTTGGGCTCTTTGTAGGTTCCGAACAAGAGCGACTTCGCGCACCCAATGGTCGGCCGATCCAAGATCACGCCGATATGACAGGCGATGCCGGCTGCCCGATGATGAGCCAGACCCTGCCCATCTACAAAGATCAAGTCCGGGGTGTGTTGGATCTGGCTGAAGGCCTGCGCCAGCGCGGGCGTTTCTCGGAACGACAACAGGCCGGGAATGTAGGAGAAGGTGACCCGCTTCTGCTGGACGACGGTCTCCACGATGTCCAGTTTCGGAAACGCAAGCACGACGACACAGGCATAAGCTGTATCCTTAACGAAGGCCACGTCTGCGCCGGCGATTAGACGCGGCGTCTCACCCCCGCCACGTGGGATCACCAGTGTCCGAAGCTGCTGCTGAATCTGAATCGCTTCTCCGGGAGTCACATCCCAGGAGTGAAAGTGGCGGATTTGCATGGTAACATAGCCTCCAGTCTTTCGCGCTGCTCCCGCGCAATCGCCTGCGCCTCATGAACCTCAACGAGGGTGAACCTGACGGAGTCCCCGGGCAGAAGCTGGGATGCTAGCGGGAGATCGGCGGAAACCACGACCGCAATCTTGGGATAGCCTCCTGTCGTCTGGCAATCCGCCATGAGCAGGATCGGCTGCTGGTCAGCCGGCACCTGCAAGGCGCCTTGCGGCGTCGCGTCCGAGACGATATCAGGCGGGCCAGCGTGGACCAGCGGAGGGCCGCTGAGCCGGTACCCCATCCGATCCGACTGTGGAGTAACGGCATAACAGCTCCGGACCAGCCTCTCGACGGCTTCGTCCATGAAGCAGTCTCTCTGTGGGCCAAGGACCACCCGAAGCACGGGGGCTGGACTGTATGGCGGGCGAGCAGCGGGGAGAATCGTGCTTCCAATGAGTCGGGAAACGCCTGGAGAGGGAGGACCGCCACAGACCGTGTCCCCTTTCGCCAAGGCTCGTCCTGCGAATCCGCCCGTTTGACTTGAGATGTGGGTCGCCCGACTGCCGAGTGCCATCGGCACCTCGATCCCCCCCGCCACCGCCAGATACGCTCGCGCGCCGCTTCGCCGTTCGCCACAGCTCAGCGTGCTCCCGCGTGACACCTCGAGCGCCGTCCAGAGGGGGACCGGCGTGCTATTGATCAAGGGGGACAGGTCGGCGCCGGCCAGCGCGATCAACGCGTCAGTCTCAAAAACGAGCTCCGGACCCTTGACGGTCATCTCCAGCGCCGCCGCCTGATCCGGGTTGCCCACCAAGCGATTGGCTACACGCAGCGCGACGGCATCCATCGCGCCACTGACGGGCATCCCGAAGCGCCGGAAGCCGAACCGGCCGAGGTCCTGCACCGTGGTCAGAAAGCCCGGCCGGGCCACACGGAACCGCGCGGGTTCAAGGTTCCGCATTGCCCACCGCCACGATGCGCACGCCGGCCCGGCTCAGTTCCCGTCGGACTGCCGCGGCGAGCCGATCCGACGCCGGCGTATCCGCGTGTAGGCAGACGGTGTCGGCGCGCAGGCGGACCAACGACCCATCAAGGCCAGCCAAAACCCCTTCGAGGGCCAAGTGGCGCACGCGCTGGGAGACTTCCTTCTCATCAAGGATCAGCGCCCCGGCACGGTCGCGCGGCACCAGCGTGCCAT
>CAZITU010000159.1:0-4322 GCA_964542245.1 uncultured Nitrospirales bacterium
GAAGCCGCCCTGCTTGCGGGCGTAGAAGAGGTAGCGGCCGTCGGGGGAGAAGACGGCGCCCAGGGCGTTGTGGCGCTGGTTGTTGGGGGTGTCGTCGCGCGGCTTGGCCTTGGTGATGCGGACGCCGGAGCCGCCCTGGACGTGGTATTCCCAGAGCTCGTAGGTGCGCAGGCCCCAGGTGGAGCGGGAGACGACAACGTACTGCGAGTCGGGCGACCAGGCGGGCGAGGCGAACTCGGCGCCCTTGTCGTCGCTGAGCTTCTTGGGGTCGGCGCCGTCGGCCTTCATAATCCAGACGTTGTCGGCGCCGTCGCGGTCGCTGACGAAGGCAATCCACTTGCCGTCGGGGGAAAAGCGCGGCATGGCGTCGAAGGCCATGCCGGTGGTGAGGGCTTTGGCGTCACCGCCGGCGATGGGCAGGGTGTAGAGGTCGCCGAGGAGCTCGAAGACGAGGGTCTGGCCGTCGGGCGAGACGTCGAGCGAGAGCCAGGTGCCTTCGCTGGTGGTGAACTCGACGGTGCGCTCGGGCTTAAGCGGCAGCCCCTCCTTCTTTTCTTCCTTCTTGGCCTCTTCCTTTTTCTCGGTCTTCTCCTGCGCTACGGCGACGCTGGTGGCCACGGCCACCGCGACCAGCAGCACGAGCAGAGTCATCCACACGCTACGCTTGCAGTTCATTTGCGATTCTCCCCCTTCGGTGGCTGAAGAAACTCAGACGCAAACTTACTTCGCCGCGTTTCACGCGGCGTGTCCAGGGAAGGCGGAATACTACCACGCCCAGCTAACGGGGCACCGAGGCTTCATCGGCCGGCGCGTCGCCGGAGCGGTAGATGACGACCGAGTCGGCGCCGGCCACCATGAGGCCGCTGCGTGTGCGCGCGGTCAAAGTAACGCGCTTGGTGTCCGAGGCAAGGTTCATCTCCGCCGTCTGGAAGTGGACTTCGAGGTCGAGGAGGCCGTCTCGGTTGGCGTCGCGCCAGACGTGGCGCAAGGGAGCGGCTCCGCGCAGGCGCACGCTCTCCGGGTTAATCTGATCCTCATCGGCGCGGGAGAAGCCATAGATGCGTACCGCCGCCAGCGCGGGGGGAAGAAGCAAGACGTTGGGGGTGCTGTCAGGGCGCACATCAACTCTGACGGGCATGTAGGGTTTCAGCACCCAGGCCCGCCCGGCTTTTTCACGCACCCCACTGCCGGCCTCGGGAGAGGTAAAGACAACTTCAGGCAAGGAATCCCCGTCGAGGTCCCCGACACCGATTTGCCAGTGGCTGGTTCCTGGTTCCGTCTGAAACAGGGTGACCGGGGTGTAATCCTTCAGGCGGCCCCGGTTCTTCCATTGCGGGCGCCCGTAGAGAAGATAGACGGAGCCTTCAGCCGGATCGGACAGCAGCAAGTCTTGGAGGCCGTCGCCATCTACATCAGCGGCCGCCAGAGCACGGTCCGATCTTCCGAGGTGTTCACTTATGGTGATCACTACGTCCGCGCCAGTCGCATCGAACGTCCCGCGGCGATTGGGCCCGCCCAGCCAGAAGTGGATTTCGGCCGGGGCGTCGGGAGACGATTCGAGCAGCGATTTCCCGACAATCATGTCGCTGCGACCGTCCCCGTCGACGTCGGCAAGCATCATCGAATAACCTCCGTAGTAATCCTGCGGATGAGTGCCCTCGAGGGCCAAGTCAAACTCGGTCAGGGCGTCGAGGTGAGCGGGCCACGTCTTGCGGCCGAGGAAGAGATAGGTCTTCCCCCGGGCGCCTAGCAGGTTCCATAGAGTGTCTCTCCTCGCAAAAACCGCTAGGTCGAGTTGACCATCGCCGTTGAAGTCGCCTGTACTGCACGCTCCCCCGAAGCCCTCGCCGGTGCGGGATCCGAGGATAGTGATGTCCGCCGCTTTTTTTATCTCCAGTTCGGGCGGCCACGCTCTGCGGCCGAAGAGGGCAAAAACGGTGCCGGCGGCGGAACGCTCTGATGGGCCGTGTTCGAAACCATACTCGACCGCCCCCAGCAGAATGTCGTCTATCCCATCATGGTTCAGGTCGACCTGTCCGCCGGACGGGGGCAAGCACCCCTGCAAAGCTGCATCTGTGCGCCAGTCGAATCGCAGGGTCACATCGGCTTCGGCGGGTAGGCTCAGGGTCGTTGGCCAATCGCGGCGGCCCCAGACCAGGTAACTCGAGCCGGTAGCGCTGAACGATGCCGGTTCCGGCAGCCTATGCGTAATCAGCACATCGGAAATACCATCTCCATTGAAGTCCCCAAGCTGCACGGCCGACCACCCGCCCGCGTCTCCTGCGGAGATCACGACGCTGGCGGCAGCGGGCAGTTCGCCGCCTCCGGCGGGCAGATTGCCTCCGAAGAGGACGTACACCTCGCGCGCTTCCCGCGCGCTGAGGACGAGGTCCTTCTTGCCGTCGCCATTGAGGTCGCCGAGCAATGGGCTGCTCAGATACCCGGAAGCACGCGTGCCTTCCAGCGTGATGGTCTGGAAGACCGGCGCCTCTGCGCGAGTCAACTGATCCGTCCGACCAAACCAGAGAACCAAGCCTGTCAGAACCAGCCCAACTGCGATGACGGCCACGGCCAGACGCAGAGCCTGGCGCCAGCGGGTTGCTTTCAGTTGCTCCTGTTGCTCCAGGCGCGGCCGGCGGTTGTTCCACCAGGCGTCGAGCTCATGCTTGTAGGCGTAGACAGTTCCGCGTTTGCTGTGCACGTGCCGCCGAACGGGCAAGCCCTCCTGTTTCTCCCACCGATAGAGGGTGCGGACGTCGCGCTTCAGGTAGGCTGCAATCTCTTTCCAGGAATCTAGGCGTTCTTCCGCCCGTGGCTCGTCGTGGTCGTTCGGCGGTTGCTGAGCTTCAGTTCCCACAGACAACCTCTACTCCCTAGGGGCTTGTTTGAACGAGTGTACCTTCCCGGCCAATGGGCTTCAACCGGTTCGTTCCGGTCCAAGCCCCTTAGGTGACAAAAACGGGCTCTTTGGGCGTGTCCGGTCTTGTCACTTGAATCCACGGGGAGACTCCCCTAAAGATTTTGGCGTCAAAATTGAGGACTGAGGGAGGCCGCCGTGAAACTTCAAGGAAAGAAACTGGCAATGGGGTCAGTCTTGTCTCTCGCGGGCCTGCTTTTTGCTTTTGCGGCCAGCGCGCAAACAAGCAATATGTGTGTCGTCCCGCCCGCGGGCTTGGTGAGTTGGTGGCCCGGGGATGGGGATGCCAACGACATTCAGAATGGCAATCACGGCGGGCTACTGAACGGCGCAACTATAAGCGCCTCAGGCCAGGTTGGCCAAGCCTTCGGTTTCGCTGACATAGATGACGTTGTGGTGGTTCCTGATGCCACGAACCTGAGATTCGGAACAACCGATTTTAGTATCGACGCATGGGGGAGATTAAACAATACGGGTTTTTCAAATGATGTATATGTTGCAGAGAAATTGGAAGATAACGATGACTTCCAAGGGTATTTCTTACGTTGGCTAGGGACTAGGTTGCAATTCGGTGCGGGTGACTGCCACGCTGATCCTTGTGCGACCCCAACAAGAGTTTCGTTCGATCGATTCATAGAAGCGACCATAACGAGAGATACGGAGTGGCACCATTACGCAGCAGTGAGACGGGGAACTTCGTTGGAGCTCTATTACGATGGGCAGCTTGTCGCCTCGGCCAGTTTTGATAGCGCAGAGCAGACAGACAGCCCTTCCGCCTTCTCGATCGGGAATGGGTTTGTTGGAGCAAGAAGACTACCTGACAACGGTTGGCCGGGCCTCATTGACGAGGTGGAGGTTTTCAACCGGGCTCTTTCCGCGGCCGAGATCGCTGCCATTCACGGAGCCGGTAACGCGGGTAAGTGCAAGCTGAAGGTGGACATTGACATCAAGCCAGGCAGCGACCCTAACAGCATCAATCAGAGTTCCGCGGGCGTCATCCCAGTGGCGATTCTGAGTTCCGCCAGTTTCGACGCCACGACCGTGGTGCCAGAGTCGATCGACCTGGCTGGGGCCAGCGTGAAGCTGGTGGGCAAGAACGAGCGGCCGCTCTGCCACCAGGAGGACGTGAACGCCGACGGGCTCTGGGATCTTGTCTGCCAAGTTTACACGTGGCAGTTCTTGGTCGAAGAGGGAACCGACAAGGCTGTTCTCAGAGGCCAAACAAGCAGCGGACTGTGGATCTGGGGTGAAGACAGCGTGCGGATTGTGCCCGACTAGGCCGGTCAGGCGGGCAACTGGCCGAGGCGCTGCTTGAGGGCGATGGCCTGGATGGCGGTGATGGCGACCACGTTGACGATGTCGTCGGCGGAGCAGCCGCGGGAGAGGTCGTTGGCGGCGCGGTCGA
>CAZITU010000160.1:0-4320 GCA_964542245.1 uncultured Nitrospirales bacterium
TGGGCAAAGCGGATGAACTTGACGTAATCGTCCTGGAGCCACTTGGGGTTCTTTTCCCCCAATGGCTTGCCGTCCACTTTGTAGTAGGTCTTGATCTCTTGTGAAATCCACTTTCCGATGTTCGAGGAGTGTCCGGAGTATGGCGGGTTGCCGAGGACTACCAGGATCGGCGTTTCCTTTTTCACCTTGCCCGCCAACCGTGACTCTTCTGCCAGGGAAGACATGCCGGGGAGCTTGGACTGGGCCAGTTCTTCCATCTCCAAGGTATTGGTCAGGTAGAGCTTGAAGCGATCTTCCTTCTTGAGCTGATAACCGAGTTCTTCCAGGAGAAACGACATCTTGAGATGCCCGACTGCATAGGAGGCCATCATCAACTCGAAGGCATAAAAATTCTTTAGGATGTGATGTTGGATAAGGGCAGACCGTCCGCCCTCGCCGTACTTCTCGACAAACTCCGCGACAGCCAACTTCGAGGCCTCCGCAGGGAATGTGAGCGTTCCACCTGCGGGGTCCAGAACAGTCACCGACTTGGTCGCAAAACCGTCTGCTCGGTTGAAATAGTCTTTCAGGATGGCATGCAGAGATCGCGTGATGTAGGAAACCACCGGCTCCGGCGTGTAATAGACGCCGCGCCGCTCCCGTTCTGCAGGATCGTACTCGGCGAGAAAGGTTTCGTAGAAGTGGATGATGGGATCTTTGCCTTTCCCTTCATGGAAGTATTTGTGCAGGATCTGCTTGACATCGGCTACGGCCAGGACTTGCGAGATGTCGTCCACGATCCATTCCATCCGCCGGGGCAGGTCGCCCATCGAGATGAAACGGAAGACGTCCCGCAAGATGCCGATGGTCGGCGGGATAAAGTCGAAAGCCAGCTTACGACTGAAATCATTCTCCGATCGGGTCCTTGCGGCAAAGAGGCCGTACGTGATCGTCTGGGCGTAAAGATCGGCAAAGTCTTCCTTCGTCAGACCGCTGATGAGATGTTTCTGGAAGGCCTCGTAAAAGCCTAAGATGTGACCACTTCCCTTTTCTGCTTCTTCCTTCAGCTCCTCGGCTATCACCTGATCTTTGAGGAAGCGCGTCCGCTTGGCCAGCTCGATAGCCAGCGTCTCGGCCGAATAGGATTTGGGCAGGGAGAAGGCAAAGAATTGCTCTAAGAGATTCAGAAACTCTTGCGCCTTCTCGACCGGTGGGACCGTTTTGAGCTTATGTACGATGAACGGTCTGGCCACCTGGACTCGTTCAACGAGCTGACCGTCACGGTAGAGCCTGAATTCAAAAAAGTTAGTGAGGATCAGATTCGGGAAGGTGCGGCGGTAACGCTTGAGCTGTTCCGTCTCTTCGATGTGATCCAGGTTGTCTTCGGTAGGCGGCTTTGCTTCGATATAACCGATGATGTGCTGCTGACCATCCCAGATTCGGAAGTCAGGGTTTCCGGCCTCGGTCTTTTTGGGAAGGGTTGTAGGATGAACCTTTTTCTTGCCTGCCGACGCCGCGTAGTTTTTGATGAGTTCTTCCAGCCCGGAGTAGTAGCTTTCTTCTCTGGCGTCTCCATGTTTGGAGACTTCGAAGATTCGTTTTAGGTAGGAATTGAGCATCTCAGTTGGAGTCTATGGTGATGCTGCGGAGCACTTTACTAAGAGCCTGATTGTAAGTCAAACCAATGAATATGGAATGAGGATAAGGTGGGACGGGATAAATCCATCCCCTACGAGAAGAGAGCAAATGCCCCCTCACCTTCATCCTCTCCCCCATGACCCATTGCAACCGCAGAGCAATGGGTGCCCCGGGGCGAGGAAAGTTTTTGGGGTGGCGCTAGTTCTGCGGCGGCCGAATGGCGGCCGAGATTTCGTTCGACAGCAGGAGCGTCAAGGAGAACGGAGCGGCAGGATCCGCATGCATGATTGCGTGGAGGGAACACAGTTGGGGAGCGGGTTCCGGGGGAAACGAGAGCAGCGCCGGGAATTCGATCAGCGGAGAAACCACGCGCGCGATTGCCAGGCGGAGCCGGAAGGCCATCAGCACATCGCGGACGCGGGCCTCGTGCTGCTCCTCCGGAAGTTTCCCGGAAGCCGTGATCACGAAGTCCCAGAGCGGCTTGCTGATGCGGACGGGCAAGGGCAGGCCCATACTGTGCGCGATGGGGGTGACGTCAATCAGGAGGTCGGCTTGGATGGCCTCCTCGTGGGGCGTGATCATGGGTTGAGGGGCGGCCTGTGGGGAGACGGGGAGTTCGTTCAATTCGGTTTGATCGGTCGTGGGTTGCTCAGTGGAAGGGGTCGGGATACCCAACGCGCCGCGAATGCCGTCATACACGGCGCGGGAAGCCGGGGACCACTTAAGGTCGAACGGACGCCCATTGAAAGCCGCTTCCGCGGCTTTCTTCTCATCAATTGTCAAATTGCGAGGCGAAATTGGTGCCGACATACCCTCCAGATAGGTCTGGGGGAGGGTAGAGTCAAGCCCTGTTATCCGAACAGGTTCATCTGCTCCACCGGCGTTTCCGGCTCCTGCCGGCGGTCGAGGAACTCCTTGAGCTTCCGGAAATCTTCCCGCAGCGGCTCGTTCAGGCCGCCCTGGTGCAGCGCGGCGGCGGGATGCAGCATGGGAAAGACGAAGAAGTCCTGGACCTGAAAGGCCTGGCCGCGGACCTTCATGATGCCGGTTTTCTTCCCCAGCAGTGTCTGCATGGCGAAGTTGCCCAGGGTGCACACGACTCTCGGCTTGATCATCTCGATCTGTTGGAAGAGGAAAGGCTTGCAGGTTTCAACTTCGTCGGGCAACGGATCGCGGTTATCCGGAGGCCGGCACTTGATGACGTTGGCGATGTAAATGTCCTTGCGGGAAAGGCCGGCGCCCTCCAGGAGTTCGTTCAGGAGCCGCCCGGCGGCCCCCACGAACGGCTCCCCCTGCTTGTCTTCGTAAAAGCCGGGGGCCTCACCCACGAACATAATCTGGGCATGGGGGTTGCCGACTCCGAACACGACCTGTGTCCGGCCGGAGGCCAGGCGGCAGCGCTGGCAGTCCCGAAGTGAATGGCCGAGTTCCTGGAGCGTCACGGTGATCTTCTCGGGTGAGTCTCTCGATGGACTGGACGCATGATAATTGCCGGTCTCTTCCGATGTCAATGCGAATGTTGGCGCGAAGACATCCAAATTGACGCTTTCGATAAGGCTCTGTTAGACTGCGGTGATCATGGACGCGACCAAGAAGATCCAGTCCGTTCTCGGCAATATTGAACGGGTCATCAAGGGCAAGAACCAGGTAGTCGAATTAGCCGTCGTCGCGCTTCTTGCGCGGGGGCATCTTCTCATCGAGGATGTCCCCGGCGTGGGGAAGACCACGCTGGCCCACAGCCTGGCGAGGTCCTTGGGGTGTTCATTCAGGCGAATTCAGTTCACCAGCGATCTCCTGCCGTCCGACATCCTGGGGGTGTCGGTCTTCCATCAGCAGGAACACGTCTTCGAGTTCAAGCCGGGACCGATCTTCGCTCATGTCGTGCTGGCGGACGAGATCAACCGGACTACGCCCAAGACTCAGAGCAGCTTACTGGAGGCGATGAACGACGCACAGGTGTCGGTGGACAGCCAGACCCATGTGCTCCCTCAACCGTTCATGGTGATCGCGACCCAGAATCCGTGGGAGTACCACGGCACCTTCCCGTTGCCCGAATCGCAGCTTGATCGGTTCCTCATGCGGATTCGGATCGGATACCCGGACCTGGCGGATGAGAGGCAGATCCTGGACCGCCAGCAACTCCTCCATCCGGCCGACGAATTGGACCCGGTGCTCTCGATCCAGGAGGTCCTCGACCTTCAGGAAGTCGTGGAAAAGGTCCGGCTCGACGACAGCCTCATGGACTATCTCCTGGCCATCGTCGCCGCGACCCGCCGGAGCGAATTGCTGGCTCTAGGCGTCAGCCCTCGTGGTGCGATGGCGCTGCACAAGGCGGCCAAAGCCCTTGCCTTGGTCCGTGGCCGCACCTACTGCCTGCCCGACGATATCAAAAGCATGGCGCCCGCTGTTCTGTCGCACCGTGTCCTGCTGTTCGCGAGCCAGGGGTCTAAGGGGCGCCGCTCCGAAGAGGCCGAGCACGCCGTCCAGGACATCGTGGAATCGGTTCCCGTCCCGTTGTAACGTTCAATCGCTGAAGCGGAAGGCATCTGTGTGATGGCTGAACGCTTCCATTCGATTCTTGAGCGGGTCCGCGAGTTCTTCCGCTGGTTCTACCGCTACCGGTCAATCAGACTGACTGCCGAGGGTACGCGGTTCATTCTGCTGACGCTGGCCGTCGGCGTAGCCGCCCTTAACACCGGAAAC
>CAZITU010000161.1:0-4158 GCA_964542245.1 uncultured Nitrospirales bacterium
GGCTCGATTTCAAGGAACGGCGCCAGCTCTTTGGCCACCTGCGGCGGATACGTAAACGGGAACCGCTCGGCGTATGCCTCGACGAAGAAATCGAACGGGTTGACCACCGTCATGTCGGCCACCAGGTCCACGACCAACTCCAGTTCGGTGGAGCGCTCCATGAAGACGAGGCGTGCGACGTAGTTGCCGTATGGATCCTGTTGCCAGTTGATGAAATGATTGGCCGGGAGGACTTTCAGCGAATAGCTTTGAATCCGCGTGCGACAATGCGGCGCGGGGCGCAACCGGACTTCATGCGGCGACAGGCTCACAGGCCTATCAAAACGGTAATAGGTTTTATGGTTCAGCGCGATGCGAATGCTCATGCGTTCAACCTTCCCAGTGCGGGTCCGGCAATTCTCCCAACACCCGCCTCAAGCCTTCCTGCCACTGGCGCCCGATTGACTCGAAATAGGGGTCCTGGCCCATGATCCGCCTGTGCATCCCCACCTTGAAGCTGTCCCGTTCGTAACAGAGCAGATCGATTGGCGGGCCCACGGAGATATTGCTGCGCATGGTCGATTCGAACGAAACCAGCACGCATTTCGCCGCCTCGGGCAGCGTGGTGGAACTGGTGATCACGCGGTCGAGGATCGGCTTTCCGTATTTGATCTCTCCGTTCTGGAAGTACGGCGTGTCCGGCGTCGCCTCAATGAAATTCCCTTCCGTGTAGATGTTGAACAAACGATGCTTCTCTCCGCCGATCTGACCGCCAAGGATAAAACCGGCGCTGGCATCGATGTTGCGCTGCGTCAGATACGGTCCGTCGCGTGTGTGCACTTCGCGCAACGTCTCCCCGACCAGGCACGCGGCCTGGTACAGGGACGGAGCGGTCCAGAGGCTCGCTTGGTTCTCGTTCGCCCGTTGTTCCAACTGACTCACCACCGCCTGGGTCAAGGATAGATTGCCGGAGCTCAACAGCACGATCACCCGGTCACCGGGGCGCTCGCAGACCGTCATCTTGCGGAAACTGCCGATCTGGTCCATCCCCGCATTGGTGCGCGAATCCGACGCGAGCACCAACCCCGCCTCCAACAGGACGCCGACACAGTAGGTCATAGGTCACTGTTCCTCCTGTTTCGATAGAGTGGTCTTCACCGGGCGCAGCGTGAAGAATGTCTCAGCGATCGCCTCTCCGACATGATTGAGTTTGGTTTGAAAACTATCAAGGAACTCGTGCAGACCACCGGACATGATCTCCTCGATGTCGGCATAGGCCAGCTCCGCGTGAAGCTGGCCGAGGCGCTTTTCGGCGAGGTTTTGGTACCAGCCGGTTTCCGAGCCCGAGATGGCGTGCAGGGAATCCGCAGCTTTGGTCAGACAATACTGGATGGCCCGAGGAAACTCGGGGGCCAGGATCAGGAATTCAGCCACCTGGTAGGGAGCGATCCGACCATACCGTTTGCGATACATCTCCAGGGCGCTGGCTGACTTCAGCAGGGCCGCCCACTGAATGTCGTCCAAGGACGTCCCGACATCCCGCACGGAGGGGAGCACAAAGAAGTATTTCACATCGAGGATCCGCGACGTTTTGTCGGCCCGTTCGAGAAGGCGACCCAGTCGGCTGAAATGCCAGCCTTCGCCGTGGGACATGGTGGCATCGGTGATGCCGACGAACAGATGGCTGGCCTGCTTGACCTCGGTAAAAAAACGGTGCGGGTTCTGCTTGACCAACCCGCTGGACACGCCATCCTTGACGGTCAGGCAAAAGCGATTGACCTGCTCCCACATTTCCGAGGAAATCACCTCCTGGACCGATCTGGCGTTCTCCCTCGCCGCGTACAGGCACGACAGGATGGAGTTTGGGTTCTTGGGATCGGCGGCGAGGAAGAAAATGACGTGTTCCCGCGTGGCGTCACGAAACTGCGCCCTGAACAGATCCTGGTCGCCGGTGGTCATGATCAACGGCTCCCACTGCTCGACGGTTTCCTCCGGGAGATCGAGCGTCAAGTTGAGGTTGACCTCGATAAAGCGGGCATCGTTCTCCGCCCGCTCGATATACCGGTTCATCCAGTAGATGCCGCTGGCAACCCGACTCAACATGACCGATCTGGACTGCCCCCTCCCGGGATAGCTCCCTTGGACAGGACCCAGGTATCCTTGCTCCCGCCGCCTTGAGAGGAATTGACCACCAGGGAGCCTTTGGTCAGAGCCACGCGCGTGAGCCCGCCCGGCGTGATGTAGATGTCCTTCCCATATAAGATGTAGGGGCGCAGGTCAACGTGGCGTCCTTCGAAATGATCGCCCACGATGCACGGCACCCGCGAGAGCGACAGTGTGGGTTGGGCAAGGTAGTTCCGAGGGTCAGCCTTGATCCGTTCGGCGCACTCGTCACGCTCGCGCTGGGTGGCGTACGGGCCGATCATCATTCCATAGCCGCCCGATTCGGAGGCGACCTTGACGACCAGCTTGTCGAGATTACCGAGCACATAGTCGCGGTCCTGGGGATCGTGGCAGATGTACGTTGGAACATTGGGGAGGATCTGCTCTTCTCCGAGGTAGAACTTGATGATCTTCGGAACATAGGCATAGATAACCTTATCATCGGCGATCCCGGTGCCCGGCGCGTTGGCGAGGGCCACCCTCCCTTGCCGATAGACCTCCATCAACCCGGGAACACCCAGCAGGGAATCCGGGCTGAAGACCTGCGGGTCAAGGCAGTCGTCATTGATCCGCCGATAGATCACATCCACACGCTGAAATCCCCTGGTGGTTCGCATCTGGACAGACCCGTCCACGACGACCAGATCGCTCCCTTCAACCAGTTCCACCCCCATTTGCTGAGCCAGAAACGAATGCTCGAAGTAGGCCGAATTGTAGATTCCCGGGGTGAGAATCACGGCGGACGGTGTGGGGAGATTGGACAGATAGTGGAGCGTTTCCAAAAGACGGCTGGGATAGTCGTCCACCGGGCGGACGCGGAAAGCATCGAACAGTTCCGGGAAAGTGCTTTTCATCAACCTTCGGTTTCCCAACATATAGGCCACGCCGGAGGGACAGCGGAGATTGTCTTCCAAGACATAAATCGTGCCATCGCGGTCCCGAACCAAGTCAATACCGGAGACATGACACCAGATTCGCTTCGGGGGAGTCAGGCCCATGCACGGCGGGAGGAACCCTTTGCTGGAGTAGACCAACTCTCTCGGTAACACGCCGTCTTTCAGGATTTTCTGGTCATTGTAGATATCATCCACAAAGGCATTGAGCGCCACGATCCGCTGGCGAAGCCCCCGCTCGATGCGGTCCCAGTCCGACACCTCGACCAGGCGCGGAACCGTATCAAACGGGAAGATCCGCTCAATCCCGGCCTGATCCCCGTACACACTAAAGGTCACCCCCTTCGCCAACAGAGCGCCTTCGGCTGCCTGCTGGCGTTTCCTGAGTTCCCCGTCCGGGAGCGACTGGATCTTCTGCATGAGCCGTAAGGCGCTCGGGCGTGGCCGGCCTACTGAGTCGAACATTTCGTCAAAAAACCCTTCAGGATCGTATGAGGTGAACCGCATGAATCAACCTCTGTGATCTGTACGCACCATGTTACCGTTCTCCAGCGCCCGAGGCAACACCTGGAGCGGCGGCTTCCGGCACCCTACAGACTTCCCAGCGCTCCCTCGTACAGGAAGGCGCGGGTGTCGCGGGCAATGGACTCCGGGTCGCGCTGGACGCGGGCCGTGCCGGTCTCCATCGCGGATTTGGCCACCGCGGCGGCGATCGCCGGCGGGACGCGGAAGTCGAAGGCGTCCGGGATAATGTAGTCCTTCTTCAGGTCCTGCGGCGGGATCACGTCCGCGAGCGCCTGCGCCGCCGCCTGCTCCATCTCGTACGTGATCGTGCGCGCACGCACGTCCAGCGCGCCGCGGAACATGCCGGGAAACACGAGCGAGTTGTTCACCTGGTTGGGAAAGTCCGACCGGCCCGTCGCCACAATCCGCGCGCCTGTGGCTAATGCTTCTTGGGGCATGATCTCCGGAACCGGATTGGCCAGCGCGAACACGACCGGCCCCGCCGCCATCAGCTTCAGCATCTCCGGCTTGAGGAGCCCCGCCACCGACACACCGATGAACACATCGCGTCCGGGGAGCGCCTCTTCCAATCCACCGGTGATCCGCTGCCGGTTCGTCA
>CAZITU010000162.1:0-4093 GCA_964542245.1 uncultured Nitrospirales bacterium
CCTGCGAGGAGATGGTCCTGAGCATCCGGCGTCACATTCAAGAGTTGGAGATCATCAACGCGATCGGCAACCAGATCAACACCATCGGTCCGGACGGACTGGACGGGGTCTTGCGGCGGATTACCGACAGGGCGGCCGAGATGCTCCAAGTGGACGTGTGCTTGGTGATGCTTCGGGACGAGCGGATGAACTGTTGGGTCGTCGAGGCGGCCTCCGACGAATGGCATGAGAAACTGCACAAGACGGTTATGCTGTGGGATGAGTTCCCGATCGCGGCACGAGCATTTAGTGACCGGCAGCCGGCTATCGGAGAAGACCTGCAGAACGACCGGCGGCCGGAAGTGGTCCGACGGAACTTGATGGGTAAGAGCTTGTTGGCGATCCCACTGTTGTCGCAAGGCTCACCCTTCGGAGTGCTGTTGCTGTTATTGGATCGGCAGGTCCCAGCCAGCCACTGGAACGTGCGCTTGGCAAAAGGGTTCGCTGAAGAAGCGGCCATTGCCATTGCCAACGCCCGCCTGTATGAAGCGGCGAGGCAGAAAGGGAAAGGCCTCGAATTGCGCCTCCAGCAGCTTGAGAATCTGGCCGAAACTCTGGCGCACGACTTGAAGGCCCCGGGCCAGCGGATGGAGGAGCTCGCTGACCTCTTGCTCGCAAATTACGAAGGACGGTTGAACGAGCAAGGGACTCGCTGGTTAAGATGGCTCAAAGACTATGGAAAGGACCTGACCGAGCGGGTGGAAACTCTTCTGGAAGTGGCCCGCTTGGGGGGGCGGCACGAAGCGGTCGAGGCGGTAGACCCGGCGCTGGTGATCGGGGACGTGCTCAAGGCGAGCGCCGGCGAACTGGAAAACCGCAGAGTGCGGGTTCATGTGACCGCCACGTTCCCAATGGTGGCCTGTCATCAGGCGTACCTTCGCCAGGTGTTCGATAACCTGATTTCCAACGCGATCAAATTTTCCAAGGACAGACCTGATCCGGAGCTTCGGATTGTGGCCAAGCAGCAAGGTGACCGGGTCCATTTCTCGGTGAGCGACAACGGCTGCGGCATTCCCCCTGAGCTTCGGGAGCGGGTTTTCGAGCCGTTCGTTCGATTGAACCCGGACTCAGCTAAGGGGACCGGGATCGGACTGACGATCGTGAAGCGCATCGTCGAGCTGTACGGGGGGCAGGTCTGGGTCGAGGCCGAAAGCGGACCAGGTTGCACGGTGACATTCACGTTGCCGGTCCTGGGCGAACTCTCCACTGTCCGTCCGCGAGCAATCGAAGCGAACGGTTCTACTTCCCACCCGGAAGGAAGGTAGCGTCATGGCCAGTCTGACACTTGAACCCGTATCCCCATCTCGGACAACACGGGTGCCGTTCACGATTCTTGTCGTCGAAGACGACCCGTCCGATACCGAACGGATCCTCCACGCGATTGAAGAGGCCGACCTAAGGGCGGTCGCTGGAGAGATTGATCTCCAAGTTCGGGCCACGGCCGAGGGGGCCTTGCGCTTGCTGAGCGAGAAGCCGGTGGATTTGGTCTTGACCGACCTCGTGATGCCTGGTCTGAGCGGCCTGGATCTGGTGACCCGTATCCAGAAAATTGACCGAGACCTCCCCGTTTTGATTGTGACGCGCCTGAAGGGGGTCCAATCCGCAGTGGACGCCATGAAGTGCGGTGCCTATGACTACATCCTCAAGCCGGTCAATCCGACGGATTTGGGCATGCGGCTTCACCGTGCCATCCGGATTTCCGAGGTCCTCCGGTTCAACACCGCTTTCAAGCGCACCATTCAACAGGATGCCCTGGCGGGAAGCCTTGTGGGGGAGAGCAAAGCCTTTCAGAAGGTGCTCGAGCTTGTACGAGAGGCGGCCCAGGGAGGATCCACCGCACTCATCACCGGCGAGACCGGGACGGGAAAGGGGCTGATCGCGCGGGTGATCCACGAACGGAGCGCCCAGCAGGAGCAACCGTTCCAGGTCATTGATTGCACTACGCTGCCTGAAGGGATGGTGGAGAGCGAGCTCTTCGGGCATGTGCGGGGGGCCTTCACAGGCGCGGTCGCCGATAAACCCGGTCTGATCGAGTTGGCCCACGGCGGCACGGTCTTTCTGGATGAGATCGGAGAACTGTCTCTCTCCTTGCAGACCAAGCTCCTGCACGTCTTGGAAGAGAACGAGGTCCGCCGGGTCGGGGGAACCCGCGTGAAGCGGGTCGAGACGAGATTTATCGCGGCGACCAACCAGGACCTTGAGGAACGAATCAACGCCGGCATGTTCAGAAAAGACCTCTACTACCGTCTCGCAGTGGTCGTCATCCATGTGCCGCCGCTGAGGATGCGTGTGGAAGACATTCCGGCGATCGCGCGTCAACTGTGCGCGCAGTGCGGGCGGGAGCTCGGGAAGTCACGGTGCTACTTGGACTCCGCGGCTGTCTCGGAACTCACGGCGTATTCCTGGCCGGGCAACGTGCGGGAGTTAAGAAACGTGATTGAACGGGCCGTCATCCTTGCGGCCGAGGACGCCATCGGGCTGGAGGAGATCAGAGCCTTGCTTCCCTCCAGGAAGAGAGCCGGCTCAACGGGTGCCCTTGCAGATGCCATCCTCCCATTCCATGAAGCGAAGCAGAAACTACTTAATGACTTTACTTCAGACTATCTCCGGAAGCAACTGGCCATCCATGGCGGCAACATCACCAAGGCCGCTGAGGCCAGCGGCATTCAACGCCATTATTTTTCCAACCTCGTCAAGCGTCTTCTCGGCTCTGTCAAAGCAGATTGAGGCGGTTCTAATTCGGTAACGTCCTGCCCCTTCTTGAATCCTCATTGACATAGGCCTTCTTTCACTTCGTTTCTGGCCGGTAACAACAGATTGGGTGGGCACCGTACTACGATAGGTTTCCCGCACCATGCTAGATAGATATTCCTACTTTTTGGGCCATGTACATGACTGTGTGCGATTCCCCAACATTTTGAAAGTCTGACGTTTCTGCATGCCTGACCACTTTGAGTGTACACGGCTGTGATCAGTTCTATGAAACGGCCCCTTTATTTTTCATCTCGTCTTTAAAAATTTCATTTGGTTTTTCCACATGTTGTGGACATTTTGAGAGACCTCAATCGGGTCGTCCCCTCCTTGGCAATTCCTTTGCTGTGATTCAAACATGCTGAGGAAAGGTGTGGACTGTATACGGACGGATAAGAGTGAAGAAAGGGGGTGGGAGGCTCCGGTGGGACGGAGAAAATCAGCCATTGTGTTGCAGGGGTTAGTAGTTGACTCATCACGTTTGATGGGGAGGTAGCGACAATGCACTTAACACGACGACAATTCTTGAAGGCGAGCGCGGGGACGATCGCGGCGGTGGCGATTGCGGACCAGGCGTTGGCCCTGACCGCGTTGCAGCCGGTCATCGAGGTGGGCAACCCCCTCGGCGAGTACCCGGACCGGTCGTGGGAGCGCGTCTATCACGATCAGTACCGCTACGACTCGTCGTTCTCGTATATCTGCTCGCCGAACGACACGCACGCCTGCCGGGTGCGCGCCTTTGTGCGCAACGGCGTGGTGATGCGGGTCGAGCAGAACTACGATCACCAGACGTACGAGGACCTGTACGGGAACCGCGGCACCTTTGCGTGGAACCCACGCATGTGCCTGAAGGGCTACACGTTCCACCGGCGGGTGTATGGCCCGTACCGGCTCAAGGGGCCGATGCTCCGCAAGGGGTGGAAGCAGTGGGTGGACGACGGGTGCCCGGAGCTGACGCCGGACGTGAAGGTTCGGTACAAGTTCAGCAACCGGGGCGAGGACGACATGCTGCGCGTGTCGTGGGACACGGCGGGCACGTACCTGGCCAAGGGGCAGATGAAGATCGCCGAGCGGTATTCGGGCGAGGCGGGCGCGCGGCGCCTGCGCGAGCAGGGGTATCCGCCGGAGATGATCGAGGCCACGAAGGGCGGCGGCACGAAGTGCTTCAAGTACCGGCCGGGCATGGCGGTGCTGGGCTTCCTTGGCAAGATCGGCCACGGGCGGAACGCCAGCATTACGCTGGCCTTGCTGGACGCCTACATCCGCAAGGTGGGGCCGGACAAGGCGACGGGCGGCCGGAACT
>CAZITU010000163.1:0-4056 GCA_964542245.1 uncultured Nitrospirales bacterium
GCGTTGAACCTGCACGGCTCGGTGTACTTCACGATTTCCAGGCATACGTCGTCACCGATCCGCAGCCGGTCGCCAGGCTGCAGTTTGGGCCAGTCGAGTCCGGCGATCGTGAGGTTCTCGCCGCTCGCGCCCGGCTTGATGGAGTGTCCCTCGGCCTGCAGCGCCTCGATCACTTCCAGGGAGAAGAGACAGACCGCCCGATCCACGCCGCCGTGGGCCTCAAGGTTGCGCTGGCGGTCTCCCGCCACGCCGTTTACGGTGATACGCGCCTCCGGCACCGACAGCTTGGGCACCCCGCCATCCGAGACGCTGATCTGATGGAGATGAGGTCGCGCCTTATCCATAACGGGGCCGCATTGTACCAGAATTCAGGTGATACGCCTCAGGAACTCTGAGGGAGGAAGAATCAGCACGCCTTCCATGGTTTGACCGTAGTAGGGGCCGAAGTGCTTGAAGTCGCCTGTGAGCAGATGGGTTGACCGGCATTCGATAGCCGAGAGGAGGATAGGCCGGTCTTTCTCTGCCAAGTCCAAAGCTCCGGAGAGGGGGCGATCGGCCGGCGTTGTTGTGATCACTTCGACGTCCCGGAGCAAGTCTTCCAAGTCGTGAAGTTGTCGCGGCTGGTCGAGATTCCTACGCGCCTCTTCGGCGGCATAGCCCGAGGTGATGAGCGCAACTTGGGGAATTCTCCAGATCTTCCGAAGGCCCGCATCCAGTCGGTAGGCCGCCGAGAAAAGGATATTGGCGTCCAGGAAAACGCGCACTAGGCCTTACGGGGCCTGCGGCGAAGGTGAGGCTTGTGGTGAGGGATCTGTTTCGGATCCAGCCCGAGCTTTCGCACTTCTTCCACCGCCCTGGCGTAGTCCTGCTGATCCACGGCCGTCGAGAGGAGGAGTTCTGCTCGTCTGGCAGGAGAGTACCGCTCCACCGGCAAGGTGATCGAGGGACGGATGAGGATCCCGTCCTCGCGTTCTTCAGCGATGACCTGCGTGCCCTCCTGGATGCCGAACCGCTTGCGCAATCCCGCGGGAATCACAAGGGTTCCGCGTTTCCCTATCTTGCCGATCTCCACTTTCATGGCCGTTGCACCACCTCCAAATTGCCGGATTGTCTGATATTCAGATAATGCGAGTGTAGCGGACTTGCCGCCACTTCGTCAAGAAACCAGCATTGCGCGAGCTCCGAGCGGGAAAAAGGCGCCAGGAACCGTTTGCAACGTCATAAGCCCACGCAGGTTCCCCGTTGTGCTGACACTGCAAGCAGTCGAGTCTAGGCTAACACTGTTGCAAAAGTCATGAACTTGCCCCTGTTTAGCGGACACCTCCCTCAACTAACGACGCCCGCTGTTCGAACTCCACCGGGCTGAGATAGCCCAAGGTGGAGTGGCGGCGACGCCGGAGAACCCTTCCACGTACGTGAAGACGGCACCCTGGGCCTCCTGCCGCTGGAGGTGCAGGCCAAACTCCAGCGGCTCACGGAAATTCTCGCCCAAAGCTTCAAGGACGGTCGCACGAGCGAAGCGCGGATCTAAGGATGAATTAGCTGGTGGTGATGCGCCAGCCATGCTGAGGAGCCTGAGCCAAGAGGCGGCTGCGCTGTTGCAGGACATCGCCACCGCCTTGAAAGGCAGATACACCGAAGAGCAATTGGCGGTGATCCTGGGCGGACTGTTAGAAGCAAAGTAGGTGACCTGAAGCGGCCCTCGGGAGTGGTTTCAGGCAGTAGCGGGAGGAGGGACCGTTCTTGCTATCCAGGTCCCTTGCGCTTCACGTTATTGAAGGTGGCGGTGACAGTGGTATCGGCGTTGAGTGTGACGATGCAAGAGCCGGTGCCGCTGCACCCGCCGCCGCTCCAGCCCAGGAAGGCGGAGCTACCGACCGGGTTGGCGGTGAGGGTGACGACCGTGCCGCTGTTAAAGACGGCGGAGCAGGTGCTGCCGCAGGAGATTCCGGCAGGGGAACTGGAGATTGAGCCGTTGCCGGTGCCGGACTTCGTTACCGTGAGCGTAAACTGTTGCTGCACAGGCACTGTATTGAAGGTGGCCGTGACGGTGGTGTTGGCGTTGACGGTCACGGTGCAGGGGCTGGTGCCGCTGCACCCACCGCCGCTCCAGCCTGCGAAGGTCGCCCCGCTATCCGCAACGGCCGTGAGCGTCACCTGGGCACCGCTGGCATAGGCGGCCGAGCAGGTCGCGCCGCACGCGATCTTGCTATCGGAGCTGGTGACGGTGCCGGTACCCGTGCCGTTCTTGGCGACGGTCAGGGTGAACTGGCTGCTACTGGCCGGGCAACCTGTGAACTGGAAGGAATCAATGCGGGTGCTCCAATTGAAGGTGCCGTTACTCTTCAAGTACTGGTTGGTGTACCAGAGAGTGCAATCGTCCGTCGGGTCCACCGACAGGCTGGTGTAATCGCCCCAGCGAGCGAGAGTCTTCGTTTGCGAGCCGGTCCCTTCCAAGATACTGATTTCCGACCCCAGGAGTCCCAGGGGATCGCTTGGAGCCCGCCCCGTGAAGCGAATGCCCGGATGTATTGTACCGCTGGAAACGCTATAGCCGAGGCCAATGTTTCCGGCGTTGTCCATCGCGACGCTCCCCATCCAGCGGTAGGTGCTGTCGGGTGCAAAGGTGCCCTGTTGATAGAGGATCGGCGTCCCGCTTGCCATCGTGGCTCCGTCCGGATTTCTGAGCTCGTACCAGCGCACGCCGACGATACCATTCGACGCCGTCACGGAATGATTCACGACCATGGCCTCGTGGCCATCCGAGAAGCGACGGTAGGCGAGGCGATACATCAACCGATCGCCGAGCGAATCCAGCTTTTGAGTGGTCTCGGATTGCGGAATGCAGGCGCCGCCGTTACAGGCCATGGTGAAAGCGGCGACCGGAATCATGATCGGCCCGGTGAGCGTCGTGTTCGCGGGCGTTGTCCAGTCCGCGTGAAACTTCCAAAGCCGGAGGGCATTCGTGCCGAATGCCACGAAGAAGTTCGGCGAACCGTCCGGGGGAGCGATCGTTCCATCGAGGTCCGAGGGCAGAAGCCCGCCATAGGCGGAACTCAACTGAAAGCATTGTTGGGTAGCGGGGGCGCCGGCGAGCATCGCCGTGCGGTCATAGGCGCACACCTTGGAGCCGATGAAGGAGTTGCCTTGAAACATATTGAACGAGGCGTAGTACCCGTCCGGCCACACGCCGAGCTTCCCGTAGTCGTTGAAGTTGTTGTACTGGAACGCGTAGCGCGCGTAAGAACCGGTGGCGTCAGGTGTCGTGGAGACGGCGACGCATTGGTAGAAAGGCGGGCCGTTAGTGTAGGAGATTTGGGACATGACCCAGCGGTTCGCTGCCTTGTCATACTGAACGATGGGATCGCCGTCGTTGTTGACCTCGCAAGGTCCTCCGAAACCACTCCAGAGGGTGTTTCCGGCGGCCGAGGTGGCCGGGGGCGGGGGATAGAGGATCGCGCCCGTTGTTTTGTCGAAGACGGCGAAGGCGACGTTGACCCATTGAACGTACTGATTCGTCCCTGCGGCCCCGTTGGCATCGGACGGGGCGTACCGCGAAACGCCAACGCCGTCGAATCCCTTGCCCGGAGTGGTCGCGATGCCGGTGCCGGTGGATTGCTGAATGACCGGGTCGTTTTCGGAGGGCTTGACTTCGTTGGGATGGATCAGGCGCAGCGGGATCTCAACCTTCGGCTCGCCCACATGCACGGAAATCGCCGGGATTTCGCGGAGCGGACGGGAAACATCGTGATGGACGGATTGGTGGACCTCCGCTACGGCTAGCCCCGGAGGTTCCTGGCCGTATGAAATGCCAATCAGAGGGCCTGCAATGGTGAGAGCGAATGCTAGGAAGGCCCTGGTCCTCATCTTTTCCCCTTGAATTTTTCACCTTTGAAGCTATCACTGGAAGAGATGGCTGTCAAACGAGGGAGGAATCTTTTCATAAACTTTCAGGAGCCAAGAGCGGGTACCCTGCGGGGCCGATGGCCTTCGGGGCGTCATGTGTTGGTGTTCCCGCCGAAGGCTCTGGCTATCCGGGTTTCGCGCTGGCTCACA
>CAZITU010000164.1:0-3923 GCA_964542245.1 uncultured Nitrospirales bacterium
CATCGGCATCGAAGCGCCGCCGCGGGCCCGCTATCTGCGCACCTTGTTTTTGGAGCTGGAGCGGCTTCACAACCACCTGGGCGACGTGGGCGCCATCTGCAACGACACCGCCTATGCCCTGGCACATGCACACTGCAGCCGTCTGAAAGAGCGGATCATGCAACTCAACGACGGCCTTGCCGGTTCGCGGTTCCTTCGGGGAGTCAACCAGGTGGGCGGTTCCGCCGTTGACCTTGATGCCGACCGCTTCAACGTGGTGGTCGCCGAGATCGACCGGATTGAGCAGGATTTCTCGGAACTGGAAGCGATCATCTTCGCCAATGCCTCCCTCACTGATAGACTGGAGACAACCGGGGTTCTCAAGGAACGCACTGCCAGGGATCACGGCGTGATGGGGGTGGTGGGGCGGGCGTCCTACATCAACCGCGATGTCCGACGGGACCACCCCTTTGCGGCATACAACGATTTGACGCTGAAGGTGCCGATCTACCACTATGGCGACGTGCGGGCCCGGCTGCGCGTCCGCATGGACGAGATCCACGAGTCCGTCCGGCTCATCAGAGAAGTTCGCGCGCGGATCCCGCAGGGTCCCATCATGGCCGCACCGGCTCGCGTACCGACCGCCGGAGCGTGGGGGCTCTCGGCGGTGGAAGGCTGGCGCGGAGAAATCCTCTATTTCGTCATGGCCGGCCAGAACGGTATGATCCACCGTTGCAAGGTGCGGGATCCCTCGTTCGTCAACTGGCCGGCCATTCAATTCGCCGTCCTGGGGAATATCATCCCGGACTTCCCGCTGATCAATAAAAGCTTCAACCTCTCGTATGCAGGGACTGATCTGTAGTGGTGTTCATGGCTGGAATGTGGTTGGGAAGGGTGGGTGACGGAGGGGTCTGGACAGGCGCTCCGTGGGTGCGGAATTGTTTTGCGATCTTCTGGCTTGCCGCTCTGTCAATGCTGACCGCCTGTGGTAGGAGCGGGGAGGCTGTTGTTGCTATTGCGCTCCATCCGATGGAAGCGAACATCCTCTATGTCGTGACTCACAACGCGGTGCTCAAGACGCTCGACGGAGGTGTTGAGTGGCATAGAATCTTCACCGGCATGAGCCAGTCGCGTGTCCTCGCTCTCGGGATAGATCCGACGGCTTCGGCGACGATTTTTCTCGGCACCAAAGATGACGGTGTGTACATGAGTTACGATGGAGGCCGGCATTGGCTGCCGCGACGGACCGGCCTGGATGACGTTCGGGTGACGGCCGAAGTCCAGCAGGTCGTATTCGTTCCGGTGGCCCCAACACGCGTGTTCCTGGCGACCGCGATGGGGGTGTTCGAGTCGGGCGACGGGGGGGTGAACTGGCGGAAGCGTATGGCCGGCATCACGGATGTCCTTATGGTTACGACTCTGGCCGTGGATCCCGGCAGGCCTCTCATCATGTATGCGGGTACCAGCAGCGGAATTTATAAGACATCCGATGGGGCGCGAACATGGCAGGCCGCCAATACGGGGCTGATTCCGGCTCATCGCGTCACATCTTCGAGAGCCCTCGGCGTGATGGCCCTTGCCGTTGATCCGCAACGCCAGGAGACTCTCTATGCCGGCACTCTCGATGGGCTTTACAAAACCGTCGATGGGGGGCGCTTGTGGAACCGGATTGGTGCGGATCTCTCCGATCAGTTCATCAGCGCCATCGGCCTCGATCCCGCACATCCGGAGATCCTCTATGTGGGGGGACGCGCAGGAATCTTCAAGTCACAAGATGGAGGATTGACCTGGGAGCCTCGGAATGACGGTTTAACGAATCGCAACGTTTTGTCTCTGGCAATAAGCCAGGCGTCGCCGGCCCTGTTGTATGTGGGGACCAATGGAGGCGGGCTTTTTCGAAGCCGCAATGGAGCGGTGACATGGGAGTCTGTCTCACTGACGGGCCGGTGACAACTTTTCAGGGAGGAAGAGAGGCGGCTGATGTTTCGTATTCTGAAAAAAAGCCTGAGAACGGGGGTCGTGACGGGTCGGTATGGCGAGTCCATGGCACCGGTGCCCAGCGTCACCAGCGAGTCCGCTGCGAAGGCTCAGCGTTTTCGACGATCGCTCGTCATCAGGGAAGTGGACACCGGCTCGTGCAACGGGTGCGAGATGGAGATGAATGCGCTCATGAACCCGGTCTACGACGCGGAGCGGTTCGGAATACACATCGCTGCGTCCCCTCGTCACGCCGACGCGCTGGTGGTGACAGGCCCGGTGACGGTCAACATGGAAAGGGCGCTGAAGGACGTATACCGCACGACGCCCGATCCGAAACTGGTCATCGCGCTCGGCGACTGCGCCTGTGACTGCGGAATGTTCAGGGGCAGTTACGCGGTCGCCGGCCCTGTCGAACGTCACGTTCCCGTGGACGTGAAAGTGCCCGGATGTCCTCCACGACCTGGGGAGATCTTGCGCGCGCTCCGAAGCTTGATGGGCCGAGAGGATGCGACGCACCGCGAGCCTCTGTGAGGTCGTAAGCATGAACTCATGCAAGACGGAGGTGACTTATGAGGTCGAACGTGTGGCTGCTGACGGTGGGAACGCTGGTCCTTGCGGTTGTGGGATGCGGCGGACCCGGGCAAACGATCCCCATATCTGTCACGGCAGATTCGATTCCTACCACGACGAAAGTGCGAAATGTACGAGTGGCGGTGCTTCCATTCGAGGATATGCGGAGCGACAAGGCCGTGATCGGCCGCTGGCAGCATTACGTGGGGACCACCGTGGATCAACTCATTCCGGCCCAGGGTTCCGCCGCAGACCAGGTTACGGGGTTCGTGGCGGATTACCTCAAACTCGTGGGCTTTCGGGTGGTCCGTGTACAGGCGGGGGAGGGGGTCGTCCCTGGTTCGGCCGACGTCGTGCTCTCCGGCCGGATTGAGGTCTATTGGAGCGAAGCGGTGGTTCGGTTTGCCTGGACTCAACTGAAAGCTGTCAATCGTCTGGTCATCAACCTCTCCAATGCAACCGACAACCGTACGGTCCGCACGACGGTGGGAGGAGAAGGAGCCTCGAAGGTGATCTTTTTTGAGATCGCCGATCTGGAGCGGCTCAACAGTGAGGCGCTAAGAGAAGGCCTAGACCGATTTCTTGCGGACATTGTCGTCATGGACCGAGCGATTCAACCCCAAGGGGGTGTACCTGTCTTGAGGGGGATATTCTGAAGAGGGGGAAATGGTGAAATGAAGTGAAATGGGGTCAGGCCTTGATATCTTGATTGATATCTTGATAATCTTTTTGAACGTGAAATGTTAAGATATCAAGGCCTGACCCCAGTGCTGACCCAGTGCGTGCCAGTGCCCTAGTGCTGACCACTGCTCAGGAATGGCCATAATTGCGCTTTCAGGTTCACTAGACTAGACTTTTGCCGACTGCACTGGAGGGCGGCATGCCGGAACCCAGCGGATTTGCCGAGCGAGCTGGAGAGGTCCTTGCTGGTGTCTCTCGCTTCACCATCCAAGACGATCGAATTGACTTTGAAAGCGACAGCTATGTGGTGATTGAAAACGGCCGCGCCGTCCTCATAGATCCGCTTCCGATGAGTGGCCGGGACCTCAAACAGCTCGGTCCGGTGGAGGCGATCTGTCTGACGGGGTCGTGCCATGAGCGGTCCGCTTGGCGTTACCGGAGGGAATTAAAGGTCTTGGTGTACGCGCCGGAGGGCGGCGTGGACTTCGAGGAGACGCCGGACCGCTGGTACAAAGCCGGCGACCGTCTGCCGGGAGGTCTTGTGGCGGTCCACACGCCCGGTCCGACCGAGTCCCATTACTCGTTCTATCTTGATCGGGACGGGGGCGCGGTTTTCTGCGCGGACCTCCTGACAAATGGGGGCGGCGAGGGCCTCGCCTTTGTGCCCGATGAATATCAGGACGAGCCGGCGCGCACCCGTGAGAGCGTGCGCC
>CAZITU010000165.1:0-3913 GCA_964542245.1 uncultured Nitrospirales bacterium
CACCATCGTCGAAGGCAACGGCAAGCCCAGCGCCATCGAAGGCCGCGTCAAGCAGATTCGCGCGCAGGTCGAGGAGACCACCTCCGACTACGACCGCGAAAAGCTGCAAGAGCGGCTGGCCAAGCTGGTCGGCGGCGTCGCCGTAATCAAGGTCGGCGCAGCCACCGAGACCGAGCTGAAGGAGAAAAAGGCTCGCGTCGAAGACGCTATGCACGCCACCCGTGCCGCGGTCGAAGAAGGCATCGTGCCCGGCGGCGGCGTGGCCCTGCTGCGCTGCATCCCGGCGCTCGACAAGCTCAAGCTGGATGAGGAAGAGGCCATCGGCCTCAACATCCTCCGGCGCTCGCTCGAAGAGCCGGCCCGCCAGATTGTCCAGAACGCGGGCATGGAAGGCGCCGTCGTCATCGGCAAGATCAAGGAGTCGAAGGACGAGAACTTCGGCTACAACGCCGATACCGACGAGTTCGGTGACATGATCAAGATGGGCGTCATCGACCCCGCCAAAGTCACGCGCCTGGCGCTGCAAAACGCAGCGTCCGTCGCCGGCCTGATGCTCACCACCGAAGCCCTGGTGGCCGACATCAAGGAAGACAACAAGTCGGCCGCAGCCGGCGCCGGTGGTCACGGCGGCGGCGGCATGGGCGGCATGTACTAGTCCGTAGCACAGGCTTACAGCCTGTGCTCTTTGCGGTGGCACAGGCTATCCAGCCTGTGCGCTCTGTTTGGCTGTAGGGGCGGCTTTACGCCGCCCGTGAATGGCAACGAAAGGGCGTCCGCTCCCGCGGACGCCCTTTTTTCTTGCACGAATGCTGCTACCAGTCTAGTTCGCGGGCTTCAGTGTCAAGACAATTTCTGCGTGACCCCTTATTTCCACTTCCTGTTCCGCCATCCTCCATTTCGCCAACTCGGGCAAAACGTCGCGCGATGGAAAATCCGGCCTAACAAGGGTTCGCACCAAGTACTTGCCAGGCGGAACGTAACCCACGGTGTAGTATCCGTCTTGATCCTTACGCCCTTGGACAAGGTGATATGCCAGGTCGTCTTCGTACGGACTGTCAATGCTGATCATGAGTCTCTGAGAGGGGAGCGGACTTCCATCATGTGTGACGATCTTGAACGACACCGTGAAGACGGGCTCCATTCGAACCGCAAAATCCAAGTTGGAAAGGATACTCCCAGCTTTGATCTCAATGGGTACTGCTCGAGAGCGTTGTCCGACGCCAGGGTAGTAGCCCATCCAACGACTGTAAGCGTCACGATCCCTCTTTTCGGCTGTAAGAACATATCGCCCAGGAGATATGAACGGAACGCAAAAGCTTCCGTCAGCCTTCGAAAGGTCTGGATCTGAAGCCCTCTTAGGAAAAAAGGAATCGTTGCGCAACTGCGTCATCCCGATGATTGCCTTATCAAGTGGACTCCCATCAGGCTTTGTGACGCGACCACAAGCCTTGCCAGTCCACGTAGGGGCAAGCTTCTGGTGATAGCTCTGCAGGTCCATCAGGTCGTCTGCTGTCGGCCCCTCTCCGCGAAGGTAGCGGAGAGCCGGCTCTGATCGCTCCAGAAGCTCTGTGCCTGTGCATATGCTGGTGAACAAATCACCGTCTTTGCCCCCATCCGCATACACGAGGTAGTCCTTCCCATTCTCGAAATCAAACCCGCAAGCTGCCTCATTGTGCGCGGTCCGGACCAGGACCTTCGGCTCCAGTTGGCCTCGATAGGCGCGCAGGACGCGTAGTGAAACAGTGCGATGTGCTCCGTAGCCCGTCATTGACATCGCGTTTGTGGGTGCTCCCATACCACCTGTTTTGGATTCTTGCCCTTCGACCCGACCTTCAAAGATGATCTTGCTAGCATTCCGGCCCTCACTGTTCCAAACAGCGACGTCGCGCATGTTCTTTGCGCCCGGCGCCATAGCACAGGTACAAGCCAGGACACTTGAGGCCGAGGAAAAGAGGACTGTAATCCACAACAGGAGGCAGACTCGATATCGCTTTGCCATTTTGAAATTACCCCTTGTTGAATCATCCGGATGATATCGAAACGAGAATGGGCGGACAATATGCAATACAGGGCGGGTGGCCCACCTTCGATCCAGATTCACATGACGGGTGCCCATACTTGCGGGGTGTGCAAGGGTGGGGGGCCTTCCCATCCCCGTCCATCTGCGTTCATCCGCATTTCCTTTTCCCCGGTTGCTCCACGTGCGCGACTTCGGTATCCTGTTCGCCTTCGAGGAGGCTTTTATGTCACCAGCAAACACATCCGGTGTAAACAACATCGTTCTGGTCCACGGGGGCTTCGTGGACGGATCCGGTTGGGAGGGTGTCTACCAGGCCCTGAAGAAAGACGGCTACACGGTCGCCATTGTCCAGAATCCGACCATTTCGCTGGCGGATGACGTGGCCGTCACCAAACGGACCATTGCCGCGCAGGACGGACCGGTGATTCTCGTTGGCCATTCCTACGGTGGAGCCATCGTCACGGAAGCAGGCAACCACCCCAAGGTCGCGGGTCTGGTTTATGTCACCGCGTTTGCTCCGGACAAGGGCGAGTCGGTGTCGTCGCTAATCAAGGACCCACCGCCAGGCGCCCCGGTGCCCCCCATCCTGCCGCCGCAGGATGGCTATCTGTTCCTCGATAAGGCCAAGTTCGCGGCTTCATTCGCCGCAGACGTGAGTGCCGACGCGGCCGCATTCATGGCCGATTCCCAAGCTCCGTGGGGCCTGGAGGCGCTCAGCGGCGCAATCAGCGAGCCGGCGTGGAGAAAGAAGCCCAGTTGGTACCTGGTTGCCACCGAAGACAAGATGATACCGCCCGACGCCCAGCGGGCTATGGCCAAACGCGCCGGCTCCACGGTGGCCGAGGTCCAGGGCAGCCACGCCGTGTACGTGTCGCAGCCGCAGGCTGTTGCTTCTCTCATCGCAAAGGCCGCCAAGGGCGCAGCAGCAGCGGCCGCAGCGAAGTAGAAACTGAGGGGCCTGGTCTCGCCCCGAAAAACAAAGGGGACTCCAGCAAGGAGCCCCCAGCGCGGGTGCCCTATCCTTGCGGGGTGTGCCCGTTCGGCTTCGCTCAGGGTAAACAAGGGTGGGGCCTTTGTCTGTGAACTCTGCGCCTCCTCCGCGCCCTCTGCGTTGAGCTTTTGACTTTTCAATACGAGGCCGGGCGGGTCTGAAGACCCGCCCCTACATGGCGACCTGAAGGTCGCCGCTACACATGCCCACCTGAAGGTCGCCGCTACACGCCCCTCTCCTGAAAGAGAAGGCTTGACAGGGTAGTTTCTTTTAGATATTATGTGGCGGCTGGCGTTTCAGCGCAACGCTCATGCACTGGATCGAGCGAGGTCGGTTCCCTGCCCGCGGTTCTTCCCTCCCCACGTTTGCGGCCCGAAGTAAAGAGGCTCTCTTACCCCTTCCTAACCAGCGCAGAATCTGTATCTTGCAGGTAAGGCCCTTGTATGAGTTCTGTAACCAGATACGAATCAATGCGTTGTGGACCTCTTACCCCCCAGGGGGGGTACCTTTGACATAGACGTACATCAATCTGTAGCTGGCGCCGAGAATCGGCTCCTAAGGGGCTTTCTTACCACGTCCTATCTAGCTGACAATCAAGCGCTTGCAGATAAGGGCCGTGTAAGCGGTCTGCAAGTCAAATGGAGTCAGTGCATTGCGGATCTCTTACCCATAGGGGGGTGTACGACGCATAGAACGGTTCAACCGACCGAGCGAACCAACAGGCCGGACACGCTTCGCCCGGCGAGGCCCGAGTTAGGGCGGACATGCGTCCGCCCCTCACGGCAAAGGCGCACAGGCTGTGAGCCTGTGCTACCGGGCGGGGTAAACCCGCCCCTACATGGCGGCGGGCAAAGGCGCACAGGCTGTGAGCCTGTGCTACCGGGCGGGGTAAACCCGCCCCT
>CAZITU010000166.1:0-3889 GCA_964542245.1 uncultured Nitrospirales bacterium
CCTCATCCAGCATTTTGAACTCCAGCAAGGCCGTGTTCTTGATGAGGGCCTTGGCGCGACCGGGATCTTTCACGCCAGGGAGCTGCACGACGATCTGCCGGAGTCCCTGTTGTTGGATCAGCGGCTCGGCCACCCCGAACTGATCAATCCGGTTTCTGATGGTTTCGAGGGCCTGGCTGACCGCCGCCTTCTTGATCCGCTCGGCTTCATCGGTCCTCAAGGAAAAGACCAGCGCCCGATCGCCGGAAGGCCGGCTCGTCACCGTGGGGAACTGGTCATCGGTCAGCTTGAGGATGTCATCCTTGGTCTCCGGTTTCGACAAGCTGACCGTAATCTCTCCAGACCCGTTGCGCTTGACGGACTCCGCCTGAATCTTTTTATCCGCGAACAGGTCCGTCATGTTGGTGGCGAGCCGGTCCATTCCGATCTCGATGGCACGCTCCGCCTCCACTTCCAACACGAGATGGATGCCGCCCTGCAGGTCGAGGCCCAAGGTCATCCCCTTATTGGGGAGATACTGCTTCCACCAGTCGGGCATGTGCGAGAACAGCGGCGTAGAGGGCAGAAAGTACACCAGGGACACGAGGACCGTGATTCCCAGGAGAAATAATCGTCCGGCAATGGGTTTCATGGCAGGCCTGCTTCAGTCATCGTCTTCCCCGCGAAGGCGGGCGATGTGCTCCCGCCCGACCTTGATCTTGGCGTTGTCGGCGACCTGCAGCGTAACGGTCTCTTTCCCGATGTTCGTCACGGTCCCCCAGATTCCTCCGCTCGTGATAACCTTGTCGCCCTTTTTGAGCTGCTCCAGCATGGCCTTGTGCTTCTCGCGCTGCTGCTTCTGCGGCCGGTAAATGAGAAAGTAAAAGATGACGACGATCATGACGAACATCGGCAGCATCTGGGCAAGCTGCTCGCCGATGGAGGGAGCCGAAGGGGCTCCTGTTACTTGGGCCAGAACTTGCGCGGTCCACATCCTCATGTCTGACAGACCCCCCGCATCGCGTGAAACCGTTCCCGATACTCCGTCAACCGCCCCGCACGAATCGCCTCCCGCAGTTCGGCCATCAAGTTCAGGATGTAATGGAGGTTGTGCAGGGTGTTCAAACGGACCCCGAGCATCTCCTTCGCCAGAAACAGGTGGCGGAGATAGGCCCGTGAATAGGTGCGGCACACCGGACACGCGCAGGCCGGGTCCACCGGCGATTCATCTTTGGCGTACTGCGCATTCTTGATCAGGACCCGTCCGAAGGATGTGAACAGCCACCCCGTCCGGCCATGCCGGGTCGGCATGACACAATCGAACAGGTCCATTCCACGCGCCACGCCTTCGATGAGATCCTCCGGCGTGCCCACCCCCATCAGGTACCGCGGGGCGGATTCCGTCAATTCAGCGACGGACGCCTCGATCGCGGCATGCATGGTCTGCTTGTCCTCCCCTACGCTCAGCCCGCCGAGCGCATAGCCGTCGAACCCGATGTCCACCAAGGCCGCCGCCGCCCGTGCCCGTAGAATCGGGTAATGTCCCCCCTGAACGATCCCGAAGAGGGCCTGGTCGGCCCGGCGGCGGGCATCCCGGCAGCGCTTAGCCCAGTCGGTCGTGCGGACCAACGAGGCCTCGGCGGCCTCCGCCGTCGCGGGGTATCGCAGACATTCGTCGAAGGTCATGGCCACATCGGCGCCCAGGGATTCCTGGATCTCGATCGCAAGCTTCGGGGTGAGATGGTGCAGCGAGCCGTCCAAATGGGATTGGAACGTGACTCCGTCGGCCGACACCGTGCAGAGGGGAGCCAGGCTGAAGACCTGAAATCCCCCACTGTCGGTCAAGATCGCCCGCGGCCAGCCCATGAAACGGTGCAAGCCCCCAAGTTCCTCGATCAGCCGGTGACCGGGCCGAAGGTACAGGTGATAAGCATTGCAGAGGACCATGTCGGCGCCGAGGCCGGCCAGTTCCTCAGCCGAGAGACCCTTGACGGTTGCCTGCGACCCCACAGGCAGGAAGGCCGGGGTGCTCACGGGACCGTGGGCGGTCCGCATTTCGCCGACTCGCGCCCGCGAGTGCCCTTCCCTGTGCAGGACCTGGAATCCGAAAGCCGCCATCACATCCTTTCGGGAGCCGACACGCCGAGGATCTCCAATCCGTTGCGGATCACGGTTTGGACGCCCCGCAACAGACAGAGCCTCGCGGCGGTCAAGGCGGGCGTCAACACCTCGCGTGCTCGTACCTGGTCGGCTTCCTGAGAAGCCTGCCGCAAATGGTCCTGGCCTGCAAGCTCGTCTTCCACAGCGGGAGGGAGTATCCGGTGCTTGTAATAATAGGTGTGCAGACGGGCCGCAAGGTCCTGGAGATAATAGGTCAGGCGGTGCGGCTCCAAGGCCTGAGCGCTGGCCTCCAAAAGAGCGGGGTACTCCGCCAGTGGTTTGATCAGGCTCAGATCATCCGGCAAATTCAAGACCGTCCAGTCCATCTCCGAGGCTTTGGGCGCCGTAATCCCCCGTTCGGCGGCGACCCGAAAGAGGCTGGCCACCCTGGCATGGGCGTATTGGACATAGTAGACAGGATTCTCCGCGGACTGCTGCTTGGCCAGTTCCAAATCAAAATCCAGTTGGCTGTCTGAGCGCCTCGTCAGGAAGATGAACTTTGCCGCATCCGCGCCCACTTCCTCGACCACCTCGCGAAGCGTGACGATCTCTCCCGCCCGTTTCGACATCGTCACGCGCTGCCCGCCGCGCATCAAATTGACGATCTGGACGAGAATGACCTTGAGACGATCCTTCGGGTAGCCGAAGGCCTCGACGGCCGCCTGAATCCGGGGGATGTACCCATGATGGTCGGCACCCCAGATATTGATCAGGAGATCGTAGCCGCGGGTCAGCTTGTCTCGATGATAGGCGATATCGGAAGCGAGATAGGTGAACTCCCCATCCTGTTTCAGGACCACCCGATCCTTGTCATCCCCGAAGGTCGTCGAGCGGAACCAGCGCGCCCCGTCCTGCTCAAACAGATACCCGCGGGCCTTAAGGTCTTCAAGAGCTTGGGCCACCGCTCCTGTCTCGAAGAGCGCGGACTCGCTGAACCACGTATCGAAACGGAGCTTGAAGGCTTCCAGGTCGGTCTTAATGGCCTCCAGCATCCGGCTGTAGGCCCACGTCTCGCAGACTTTCCGCAAGTCAACTGGAACAAGCTCCAGGCCTGCTGCCTGCCGGTCGGCAAGCAGTTCTTTGGCCACGTCATCTACGTAAGCGCCCAGGTAGCCGTCTTCCGGAAAGGGCGCCTCCTGCCCCAGTAGCTGCCGATAGCGAGCTTCAACCGATTCGGTCAAGAGCTTCATCTGACGGCCGGCATCATTGATGTAATATTGCGTACCGACGTCGTAGCCCGTGCGGCGCAGAAGATTGGCCAGTGCCCCGCCGACGGCCGCCCCGCGTCCATGCCCCATATGTAGGGGGCCTGTTGGATTGGCGCTCACATACTCCAACAGAACCCGCCGACCGAGGCCCACGGTCGAGGTCCCGTATCGTTCTCCCTGTGCCTCGATCTCGACCAAAACCCGAAACCACAAATCCCGCTTGACTGTGAGATTGATGAATCCCGGAGGCGCCACTTCGGCGCGCTCAAGGACTTCGGGGTGAGACCGCAAGCGCCCGGCGATAATCTCGGCAATCTCACGAGGCGGGCGCTGCAAGGAGGCCGCAAGATTCAATGCGACCGTAGTGGCGAGGTCGCCCCATGCTGCTTTCTTGGGGACATCGAGAACGAGAGCAGGCAAGGTCGTCAGCTTCAGGTCACCCTCGGCCCGCGCATCCTCTAAGGCTTCCCGCAACGTAGAGAGAACAGTTTCTCTCACCACCCCCACCGACATTGATCAGGCACTCCACACAAGGGCGGCCC
>CAZITU010000167.1:0-3525 GCA_964542245.1 uncultured Nitrospirales bacterium
CAGGGCTGCGCCGAGCAGGGTCGTCAAAATCAGGGCAGGGCTGACCGTCCACCGTGGCACGTCATCGAGAATAGCAGAATCCGGCTTAGAGGTAGGATTGCCGGTGAGGTTTTCGTTTTGCGGATTCGCTGAGCGGAACGCCCGTAAAATCGGCTCGCCGGCGAGCGCACCGTGGTAAAATGGTGGAACCTTTGGGGGCGAAACGGTTTCGACGGGAGCTGTCGCCGCCAGAAGGCATGCCGGGCCCCACCTGCCCGCAATCGGGTGGAAAACAAAAACTGGCAACCACCAGTTTGCACTGGCTGCCTAATTTAGGCTAGCCACGTCTCCCCGCGCTTCGCCTGCGGGCGCGGGATGAGGCGTCGCACAGCAGGCTGGCCGGCGCGTCTCGGTCCGTGACGCGGCGGCGAGAACCATCGGACTAGCCGGCGGCGTTTCTGGCCCGTTCTGAGCGCCGGCGGCGAAAGGCGGCCCGCCCGGGCGCGCAAGCGCACTGGCAGGCCGCAAGTGAGCGGGCTAAGCATGTAGTCTTCTGGCCGCAAGGCTCTTCGGACGGGGGTTCGACTCCCCCCGCCTCCAAAAAATAACCCTTTACGTTTCAATGGGATCACGATAGTTCATTTCGGCGGTGTACCCGCCAAGTACCCGGGATACGCAGTTTCGGATCAAATCTCTTACCTCATCGCCGCAATCGCAGTCTTGCCATCCGCATCTCTTTCGTGCCACAATGACGTTCGTAATATTTTGTCATAATGGTCGTTTTGGACGCATCCACGCTGATCCTCATCGCAAAGGCTGAACTTCTCGATCCCTTCCTGGCCGGGAGCAAGCTAGGAGTGGCCATTCCGGGGGAGGTGGAGAAGGAATGCTGCGGCTCCAAGAAAACATTTGATGCCCTGATGATTCAGAAGGCCGTCGATGAGTCGAGAATCGAAGTCGTCGCTGTCAAGAACCGGAGACTCGTTGCGAGATTGCGAGGGGACTTCAGCTTAGGCAAAGGTGAAGCCGAAGCCATCGCGCTTGCCCTGAACGAAAAGGCTCAACTCCTGGGAATTGATGACAAGAACGGGATCAATGCCTGCAAGCTGCAGGGCATTGCTTTTACGACCGCGGTGGGTATTCTGATTCGAAGCCAGGAAAGGGGGCTGCTAGAATCCTCCGATGCACTTGCCAAGTTGGCGATGCTGGCAAAGTACGGGCGCTACAAAGACTCGATTATCGACGATGCAAGATTGAAGCTGGAGGGAAGGCCATGAGCAAGACGATGAGCATCCGCATGGATCGTGACAACTATGAATTTCTCAGCGAGATCACCAAGGAAGAACGGAGTGATCTGTCCAAGGCAGTTCGCGATATGGTCACTCGCGGAAGGATCTTGCTTGCCGTGGAGCGATACAAGAAGGGAGAAGCGTCCCTCGGCAAGGCTGCTGAGCTTGCCGGGCTTCCTCTGGGGCAGATGATGACAATCCTGGCAGAATTTGGAGTGGAGAGCAGGCTGGAGAAGGACGACTATCTCCAGGGGCTTCAGAATCTCCAGAAGGTATGGTAATGACAGAGAATCTTGCTGGATCTGGTGCCAACCGAAGGCATCAGCAAGTTGAAGCCAGCAACGCCAAAGGCAGGCGATTTCCTTGGCGACGACTTCTAGTTGGATGTGGGGCCGTCGCGGGTACAGGAGCGGCCGGACTGTACATTTTTCGCGAGCCCTTTAGCATCGCTTTCTGGGCTTCACTCGCCTGCGCGTTTGGCGGCGTATTTCTGGCTTGGGCCTTGGTGAGTCTTCTCATCATGCGCGGCGCCTCGCTTTGGAGGAAGGTCGGCGGCGCGACCTTGCTGCTCCCGTCCGTTGTGATGGCGGGGGCCCTCGCTGCTATTCTGGCTGCACCCGAGCGCGTGCTTGTCCGGCATCTCGATGCGACGGCTTGGCGGCAGGACATTGACCTTCTACTGGACCGGCTGAATGTTCTGCACCCACGTCCTTACGAGTTTGTCTCTCGCGACGCCTTCAACCAGGCGGCTGAAGAACTCCGGCAGCGGCTTCGCGGACTCGATGATCAGGGGACCGTGCTGGAAATCATGCGTCTGGTGACGCGCCTCCGGGACGGCCACACAATTCCAGTCCCGATTCAGCAGCTGGCTGGTTTCCGCGCAGTTCCCGTCCAGTTGGAGAGCTTTGCGGATGGTTGGCGAATCATCGGTGCTCCGGCTCATCTTCGGGAGTTGGTGGGCCGACGAGTAGTTTCTATCGGTAAGATGCCGACGGAGGAGGTGTTCCGGCGCGTCGCTGACTACGTGCCCCACGACAACGAGATCCATGCACGCTCGCGCGCTCCGCTGGCGCTTTCCATCCCTCGGCTCCTCCGAGCCGTCGGAGCGATTGATAAAGATGGCCCTGTTGCTTACCGTCTTGCCGCTGATGACGGGACTGAGTCGTCCATCGAGATCCGTCCGGTCTCGCTGCTTCGCTTCGCCTACTGGGTGTGGCGGACGCCCGCACCGGTTAGAGAGCCGCTGTACCTGTCGAACATAAACGACCGCTATTGGTTCACGGTGCTAAAGCCGTCGGGGACACTGTATCTGCAATTCAACGAGGTCCGCGACAAGCCTGAAGAGAGCATCTCCGATTTTGGTCGGCGTGCCCTCCGCGCTGCGCGCGAATATCGCGTCGAGCGCTTCATCATTGACCTGCGGCACAACGGTGGCGGCGACCACACACGCGCCCGGCAGTTTGTGGAGGATCTGAGCCGCGACGACTACGTCAACCAGCGTGGCCGACTGTACGTGATAATCGGCCGTCACACGTATTCTGCGGCGACCACCCTAGTCACTTGGCTTGAATACCGAAGCAGCGCCATCTTCGTGGGCGAGCCTACCGGCGGACGCCCGAACCATCCCGGCGACGCCGAGATCATTGTGTTGCCCAACTCGCGCATGCGTGTCCGGATCTCGCGGATCTTCTGGCAGCACAGCCTGCCGGAAGACGACCGACCGTGGAACGCTCCCGACATACCCATCGAACTGACCTACCAGGACTTCAGGTCCCATCGCGACCCGGCGCTGGAGACAATCCTGCTGCACAAGCCGAAACCCCTTCCCTCTGTACATTGGTCCTCCGAGCGGCTCCGGCAGCTCGAGGGAGACTACGGTTTTGACGGCGATAAAAACCTCTCCGTTCGTGCGGTGGGCGGGCGGCTCCAGATTTCGGTGGACGGCTTCCTCCAAGTTGATCTTCATCCCTCTGGAGAGGAAGCCATGCTTACGGACAGAGAGGCAATCTGGGTTTCGTTCCATCCAACACCAGCTAGGCGTGTTCGTCGGTTGAACCTCCACCTGTACGGAAAGATCCGAATTCTTGAGCGGCGCTAACGTCGAGGTCTGACTACAGCAAAGTCTGCCGACATGCGGCATCCCTATCCTGCTGTGTCGTCTTCCTCCGCCTCGGCGGCGTCGAGGTAAGCGCGATAACCCTTGGGGTCGATGAACGGGTCCACCGGGTTCTTCGCGGTGGCGCTGGCGACGAACTTG
>CAZITU010000168.1:0-3502 GCA_964542245.1 uncultured Nitrospirales bacterium
AGCCAACCAGTATCATGCCTAATCCTAGATTGTCAATATATCCAGGCCTGACCCCGGTCCCGGTACCGGTCCCGGTAAGCACCTGCGCGGTGCGTGCCCAGGCCGTTCTACCGGTTTGGCCTATATGACGAATACATGCCCGCCACAGACCAACAACTTGCCATGGAAAAATAACGGCGAGGGCGGCAATGACATAGACAAGTGTCACCCGGGCCGCAGTTTGTGGATGTTGAATGGGTGGACTCTGAGTGAGCCATGTCTCAAGCGTCCTGCCAAAGACGTTTAGAAGAAAAACGTTTACCCAAAAAGAGACTGCCAGCGAAAGCTCGCCACGCCAATGCCTTTGGAGGTAATTCACCGGGTTTCCTTTTTGGTAGCTACCGTGCCCGCCGCCGCCCGGATGCGGTTGTTAGCTGGCCAGCCTCAGGGAGACGTGGGGGCATATACTCTCGCGCTTCCCCACTTCGATTCTATTTCTGCCAAGATAGGCACCTTACCGTCAACAAATTCGATGAGGTTAAACGACTTCTTGCCGGCGTCCTTGAGCGATGACCCGACGAGCCAGCAACGATCATTAAAGGTGATGTACCGATCATGCAGCTTGGAGTGCTGACGCACCTCGATGGAACGGCCTTCGGCAATAAAGTCACTGAGGGCTCGCTCAAAGCCTGTCTCTATAGATTGAGCTTTGTCGCCGGTGAGGAGCCGAATGGGATGCTTGACGTCTCGCATGCAATCCAAAGTGCCTGCGCCAACGTACGCATCAACCACTGTCACGGGCGTCTCGGCGGTGCAGAGCAATTCTCTGACTTGCGACTTGGCTGTGAACGGTTGGTTTTCGGGCACAGAGATCTCTTCGGGCAGCCCCGTACTCGGTAACGCGCCCGCCAGTCTTGAAATGAATGCCGGGTCCACCTCTTACATTCTCCTCTGGCCAGCTAACTATCTAAGTATGCTGACCGGCATATTCCGGTCTCGTTATTTCCCAAAAACTGCGGCGATTCTCCTGCCTTTCAAGGAACTTGTCAAGAATTTTAAGCCTGGCCCAACGACTGGAAAAGGCCGACCGGTATTGTCACTAGCAAGTAAGCAGGGTCAGACTTTTTGCAACTCAACAATTTGGCAAGAAAGTCGAGATATGGAAGTCCGACCCCAGCCACGCCGACTGCCAGCAATCACCGCCAAGCGATCGGTGTGAAGCGGGGTGGCAAACGATGCTTCTGGGAAAGCTATGCCGCAAATCGAATGATCTCTAGTTCAGCAGCCTTGTCAACGGTGGACAGAAGTTCTTCGATCCGACCCATCACCGGATCCTCGATGAGGTACTCGGCGCAGTTTTGGCACTGGAGGACGGGTAACTCCTTGAAAATGACGATGCTCCTGTCCCGGACCTTAAAAGGAAGGTCGGTCGTAATGGTTTGCAGTGTGGAACCGCAGACTCTGCACTTCATGTGACAGTTCTCCTTGTTCTTAAATCTGGCTCCCACTCCTTCGTATCGGGATGATAAGCAGTTACAATCCTAACATTATCATCTTCAACGTCAGTTGCGAAGAGCACATGAAACACGGAATCTTCGTGTTTGGCCAAAAGCAAGTAGCTTGGAAGGTACTTGTCCTCCGGATATGCCTCGATGACCTCCTAGCTGTCTACGGCTTCCAAGATCTCGTGTCTCGTGATGTATCTTCCGTGGAGACGCATGTTGACATGGTAGGTCCACAGGACCCGGCGGTTCCGGACGCACTGCCGGATGAACGTCAATGGATCATCCGGCACCTTGCGCTGGGGTTCCAACCAGCCTCCTAAACACGCCCTTTAAGGGCTTTAGCAGAACTCGATACGGTCAGCCCGTAATCTGGCAAGAAATCCTCACGCAGCATCTCGCCCGGATGTGTGGGCCGAACCTTCCTTTGTCTTTTGTTGGGAATGCTCATATCGCACCTCGCATCAGTGATCATCCGTTGATCGTTCACCGAGATGGGAGTCAGTGGGTGTCGAAGATTGCCTGATACTCGGCCAGCTTGGATTCAACGGCCCGGATTTCCGCCGGCGTGGGGTTCGCCGGATCGGCGGCAGGGGGGAGACTGCCAAGTTTCATCAGGCAGGCCATGAGGAGCAGCCGCGCCTTGGTAGCGGTCAAATTGCTGCCCGCGATGGAGAGCGGGTTCCGTTTGGGATCCAAAAGCCCCTCGGCGTTGCCTCGTCCCACCCTGACTACCGGCATGCCGCTGAAAGTCGCCAGCCTCAGAGCCGCATCCACAGAGCCGCTCATTGATCCAAAAGGCGCCGCCCCTTCGGCCACAAATCCCGCCAACGGCGAGTCTCGGAGATTCTTCTCAATGCGGGCCAGGATGTCCACTTCCAGCACTGGATCGCCGGACGGATCCTCAGGCAAATAGCGAGCATGCTTCACGATTGTGACTTTAGGGATCGCGCTCGCCAGGAGACCGCCGCTTTCGTTCTTAATAGGCGCGGGGACTCTGATGATCCTGTTACCGTCACGGCCCGTGCCCTCGACCGTTTGAGGGAGTCGGCTCAGGTTGACAGCCGATGTGTACGTATGTCGCTTGACCGGTCTGAACGTCAGCGCGGGCGGTCCAGGCTGGCCCATGCTTCCCACGATACCGCCGTGCCCTCCGGTAACCACGTAGCCACCGGGGCGGGCGTCTCCCTTCTGCACTTCCCGAGCCGTAAAGATCTGTTCCTCCTGGATGACTACCGCGCCGATGGTATCCCGTCCGCTTTCGTCTGCCCAGATGCGCGAGAGGATGTAATCCACCGCGTCGATAATGTTCCTGTCGCCGTCATTGCTCGCCGCACCGTGGGGCCGTTGCGAGGCGTTGCCAACAATCGGTACCGTGGTGTCCACCAGCAGGTTTAGCCAGTAGCTCGTCTCTTCGACAAAAGGGCTTCCCTCCAGCCAGATGGCGCCAGCGTACTGGCCGCTGGCCAAAGCCTGCTGCGCAACGTTGGTCAGGCGTGCGAGAATCGCCATCGGCGGCTCGCGCCTAAGGTAACCCGGCCGATAGGGGAAAAAGTCCACACCCAGGGTCTCCGGGGAAATGTCGCCCCGACCCATGTCCGTCCGACAAGCCTCGGGCAGCCCGCTTTTGTATCCGCCTGACGGCGCGGCACGATAGAAGTCGAAGTCGGCTTTGGAAGAGAGAAGACATCCGATACCCTCTTCGCCGATTCCCAAGCGGTCGATCTCTTCAAACAGGCGCGAAGCGTCCGGGAAAAAAGGCTGCCGGCATTGGTCCGGGGGCGCGGACGGACCCGTTCCGTCGCCTTCCCACGCCTGCCCGTTTGCCTGCCGCGCCATATACGGCAAGGGGTAGAGTCCATCCTCCGGCCGGAGGGTAACCTCATAGACGGGAACATCACTCGCCTCCTGACGCTCTTTGTGGAATAGACCGTGCGAATCGATATAGCCGTCGGGCGGAGCGTAGAGCTCTGCCGCATCCCGTTCCAGGGGATGGGCACTGAACTGTTCGATGTAGACCG
>CAZITU010000169.1:0-3245 GCA_964542245.1 uncultured Nitrospirales bacterium
GTCATGGAGGATCAGCGGCGTTCCGGGATCCAGATCTTCTATGCCTTCCGGGAAGAGTTTTTGAATTCCGTGACCTACCAGCGGTTGGTCCAGGCGTACAAACGCCATGGATCGGCGGCCGAGATTAACGCGGCGATGTACGACAACGAGATCATGGTGATGGCGCGTGCCTATGGGCGCGTGCCTCTAGGGCTGACGGGGACTCCGAAGTTGATCACCCGGATCAGCCAACTCGAAATCACCTGGAAACCCGAGGTCATCGAGGAACTGAATCCGGCACCGCTGTTCGACATGACGCGATACATCCGAGAATACGCCGGCAAGAAGGCCTTCCTGGCGGACTTGGCTCAGTTCCGCCGGGAATCTCACGGGAAGGGGCGCGTCTTGGCGGGCCTGGGGCGGGCGGGTGAGATAGAGGGGGAACATCCATGAAAAGTCCAATGGGGATAGACCACATCACCCTATGCGTCAAGAATCTGGACGCCGCCGAATACTTGTTCACCAAGATCCTCGGCTTCGAGGTCATCTGGTCGGCGCGAGATGTTGGAAGCGACAAATCGTCCATGGACACCGTGGTGGTCCAGCGCGGTAGCGCCAAGGTGGCGCTCATGCAAGGGCGAGACAAGGCCGTGAAGTCCCAGATCAACGAATTCATCGAGAAGTACGGCCAGGGCGTCCAGCATGTGGCCATCGAAGTGGACGATATCGAAGCGGTGTGCCGTGAGTGGGAAGCGCACGGCGTGAAGTTCAGCGGCCCGCTCAAGGAAGGACGCGACGGGTTCGGGCCGCTACGGCAACGGTTCACCTATCCCTTGTTTCCCGGGAGCGGCGTCTTTCTGGAGCTGACGCAGCGGCAGCACGGCGACGAGCAGGCCCGGACCTTCGTGCATGGCACCGTGGAAGCGCTCTACAAGGACATCGAGCGCGATCAAATCGAGGGCGTGACGAAAACGATCATTGATTACGACAAGATCCTGAGCGAAGACCTGCGCTTCAGGCGCGTTTCGTGAGATTTAAAATCTCCTCGCCCCCGTTTCGGGGGAGAGGATGGAGGTGAGGGGGCATGGAAGTTCTAACGTTAACCCTTCGAATGATTTCCCCTCACCCTAACCCTCTCCCTCAAGGGGAGAGGGAACTTCAAGAAGAAATGTGGGGAGGCCCGCGATGTATCTCATGAAGAAAGGCAACATTCCGAATCAGGCCCATGTCGGGATTCCGGAGGGCCTGCATGAGGAGGAGCACGGCCGCCGGGGATTTGTCGGGCCGGCGTCGCACCTCTACCGGAGGCACCCTCCGACCGGATGGGTGCGCATTGAAGGCCCTCTTCGGCCCCGTGCCTTTGCCTGCGCGGACCTCCCCACCCCCGACCTCCGAGCGGCCGACGCACGGCCGCTCGAGGTTCTCCGAAGCCCGGATGTCCGGGTTTTCCTCTCCCGCCGTGCCGAGACGATGCCGTATTACGTCCGCAATGCGGATGGAGACGAAGTATACTTCATCCACGCAGGTCGAGGCCGATTCGAGACGGACTACGGGGTGCTGCCTTATGAAACCGGCGACTATGTGGTGATCCCCAAGGGCACGACCTATCGTGCTATCGTGGAGACGGGGCCCTCGTCGTTTTTGATTGCCGAAGCGCCCGTGCCGGTTGAGTTGCCGGAGCGGGGACTACTGGGCCACCACGCGCAGTTTGATCCGGGTGTCTTGACCGCCCCGGAGCCGGCGCCTTTCATTGATCTCCCTGGTGATCGGCGCGAATGGGAGGTCTGGATCAAGCGGAACGGGGAGTACACGCGGGTCGTCTATCCCTTCTGCCCGATGGATGTGGTCGGCTGGAAAGGCGATCTGTGGGTGACGAAACTGAATGTGCGGGACTTTCGGCCGGTCATGAGTCCTCGGTACCATCTCCCGCCCAGCGTCCATACGACGTTTCAGGCCGGGGGGCTTCTTATCTCCACCTTTGTGCCACGGCCCTTGGAGAGCGATCCCGAGGCACTAAGGGTTCCGTTTTACCACCGGAACATGGACTATGATGAAGTCCTCTTCTATCACCGGGGGAATTTTTTCAGCCGGGCGGGCATCCAACCCGGCATGCTGACGCTGCATCCTCAGGGAATCCACCATGGCCCGCATCCGCAAGCGGTCGAGGCGAGCAAGAACAAGACGCATACCGACGAGGTAGCCGTGATGATCGAGTCGCAGCGGCCCTTCACGGTCCTACCCGAGGTGGAGCCGGTCGAACTGAAGGACTATGCCATGAGTTGGAGCCGACCATGAAGCTGGTCAGTTTTCGGGTCCGGACGCCGGTGGGGAACCTTGTCCGGGTTGGGGCCTTGCACGAGCGAGTCATGGTGGATCTGAACCTGGCCTTTGTCGGGTTCCTGCACGATCAGAACGAGGCCCAACCCCATCGCCTGGCCAACGCCATGGTGCCGGCCGCGATGCTCGAACTTTTGGAAGGCGGCGACTCTGCAATGGCTGCGGCTCGGCAGGCGCTTGAGTATGCGGTTCGGTGTGGTGAGTCTCTGCAAGGCCCCGAAGGCGAGAGGGTCATATATGCGTATGACGGTGATCGGCTCCCTGAGGGTGTCCGGATCATCGCGCCGCTTCCGAACCCGCCCTCCTTGCGAGACTTCATCGCCTTCGAAGAGCACATCGCCGCCACTTCCAAGAAGCGCGGGCAGCCCATTCCCCCCGAATGGTACAAGGCGCCGGCCTATTACAAAGGCAACCACCGAACCATCATCGGACCGGACGAAGACCTCCCGTGGCCGCTGGAGACGACGAAGCTGGATTACGAGCTGGAGCTGGCCTGCGTCATCGGGCGCAAGGGCCGGGACATCTCCGAGCGAGACGCGTCGGGCTACATCGTCGGCTACACGATCATGAACGACTTCAGCGCCCGGGACATCCAGTTTCAGGAGATGGCCTGCCGGCTCGGGCCGGCCAAGGGGAAAGACTTTGCCACGGCCATCGGCCCCTGCCTCGTCACGCCGGATGAGATGTCGGATCTCAACGCGCTCACCATGGTGGCCCGGGTGAACGGCGAAGTCTGGTCGGAAGGGCGTTTCGGGTCCATCCACTGGTCTTTCCCCCAGATGATCGCGCACGTGTCGCGTGGCGAGACAATCTATCCCGGCGACCTCTTCGGTTCCGGGACCGTCGGGGGTGGGTGTGGCTTGGAGATGGATCGGTATCTGAAACCGGGAGACGTGGTGGAGCTGGAAATCCAGCCCATTGGAGTGCTG
>CAZITU010000170.1:0-3140 GCA_964542245.1 uncultured Nitrospirales bacterium
CGGCGTAGAATCGGATCGTCTCTTCCATGTTGCTGACCCGCATCCGGGTGTGCAAGAGCTTTTGAACGCGCATGAGCGGATTCTGTAGAAACCGCCCTGAGGAGTCAAGCGGCAGATGAGCCTGTTGTCCGGCCCCCTTCCGACCAGGGCCTGACACCGTTCCTCCGCGCCCTCTCCCCACCGAGGGAGAGGGCGCGGGTGAGGGGGACTTCTTCAACCTTTTCAACCTTCCGGCGCGTCAAGGTGTCTCATAGTGCATGGCGGATCGTCATGCGGAGCCGATTCAGATCAAGCCGGGGGAGGCGGGAAGGCTCATCGTGCTCTTGCCCTATACGCCGGAGCGCGTCGCGAAGATCAAGACGGTGGCCGGCCGCCGCTGGCATCAGCAAGAGAAACATTGGACGGTTCCCCGCACCGATGAGGCTCTCGCCCGCCTGCGGGCCCTTTTTGCCGGAGAGCCGGTCGAGATGGATAATTGACTTCGTCCGGTCCAGGACCTAGACGATCGTCCGCTCCCGCTGGCGGTTTTACACTCCAAGCGCTTGGACCGCCTGCGCGACGCCTTGCGCTCCCGACATTACAGCCGCCGGACCGAGCAATCCTACTGCCATTGGGTCAGGCGGTTCATCCTTCATCATGCACATCCTCCAGAGGAGATGGCTGAAGCGGATATCAACGCCTTCCTCAGCCACCTAGCCCTGAAGGAACGGGTGAGCGCCTCCACGCAAACGCAGGCGCTGAGTGCAATCCTGTTCCTCTATCGGTTCGTCCTGGGTAGAGAGATCGGCAAACTCGAGGGATTGATTCGAGCCCGCAAGCCTCGCCACCTACCGGTGGTAATGACAAGAGACGAAGTGCGGGCCGTGATTGGTGAGCTGAAGGACGAGTATCGGATGATGGCGGGCCTCATGTACGGCGCCGGGCTCCGCCTCATGGAATGCCTGTGCCTGCGCGTACAAGACGTGGACTTCGACTCAAACCAGGTCACCGTACGCGGCGGCAAGGGGGCCAAGGACAGAATCACTCTGCTGCCTCAGGCCGTCAAAGCGCCGCTTGCCGAGCATCTGAAGCGGGTCCGGGCAGTTCACCAGTGCGACCTGCAGGACGGATGGGGGCGCGTGCCTCTCCCTGATGCGCTGGCCCGCAAGTATCCGAACGCCGCGGCCGACTGGCGCTGGCAATACGTCTTCCCCGCCGACCATCGGTGGGTGAACGGACAGACGGGCAACGAAGGACGCCACCACATCCATGAGTCAGCCGTTCAGCGTGCCGTCAAGGAAGCCGTCCGCAAGGCAGGGATCGCCAAGCATGCCACCTGCCACACCTTTCGCCACTCGTTTGCCACGCATGTGCTTGAAGACGGCTATGACATCCGAACCATCCAGGAACTGCTCGGCCACACGGACGTGAAGACCACGATGATCTATACCCACGTGTTGAACCGGGGTGGCAAAGGCGTGCGAAGTCCCGTCGATTCGCTGTGAGTCCGCGGAAGGGCCGGGGGTCTTATACGGAACCGTATATGACATTCTGTGGGCGAAGCACAGATGATGGAAACAGTGGAGACAAGCCACCTTACGCCGCTTCCTTGTCAGGAGAATCAGAGGCGCTTATACTGCAGCCAGCAAAGACCCGGGTCTTATACGGAACCAGATAATCCATAGTTAGACCGACAGAAGAGCAGGTGCGTGGATGAGGGACGGTAGGCTTACGATCACATTTGAGGCAGGCGAGATTCGAGTGGTCTCGGTGAATGCCGGCCTCGATCTCGCCTACGAGCGTCTTTTCGAAGCCGCTAGAGCCGAATTGAGGCGGCCCGATCCGTCGATCGAGGCAGGCATCCGCTTGATCGTGTTTGGATGCTTCTGGCTCGAAGCCATATGCAACGAAACACTCCGAAAACTTCTGCGCGCCTCCATGAAGCCGTCGGCCGTCGCTGAAGCCGCCTGGGAGGCGCTCAAGCGCGGCACATTTCACGCCAAGCTGGATATTGTGTCCGCTTTCGCTAAGCGTCCTGACGCTGAGCGCGCCCGACGCGTATCCAGTGCTCTGGCGAGGGTCTTCGAACTGCGGAACCGATTAGCGCACTTCAAGGACGAAGACATCGCCGTTGCAGGTTCCCTCACGCTTGACGAATTCCAGGCGCGATTTGATGCGTTTCCCGACGCAGACCTGATCGCGGAGTTGCGGCCACCGTCGACCGAAGTGTCCGCTGAGGCGATCTCGTCCGGCATAGAGTGGCTACACGATGTCGACCAGCAACACTTCCCGAGCGAGACCCGTACCCCTGAGGAGACGACGACCGAGGCGGAACCGGGTCAATGAGCGCTCTAACCCCTGGCTGGAGCGGACCGGCGACCAAACGCCTCTCCGAGTCCCGCCGTGCAGCGCCGGCCGCTCAGCCCGGCCGTTAGGCGTCTGAACACTAAAGGGTTATAATGTCTGTGTGAAGTTCGAGTGGGATCCCCGTAAGGCCGCGCTGAATTTCGCGAAGCATGGCGTTTCCTTTGAAGAAGCAACAACGGCATTCCGCGATCCGCTTTCGGCTACGGCTCACGATCCCGATCATTCCGGTGACGAACTTCGGTTCGTGACCTTTGGCCTATCAACGCAAGGAAGGGTACTTGTTATTTCTCACAATGAGCGAGGTGGCACTCTCCGAATAATCAGTGCCCGACTTGCTACAAAACAGGAGCGAAGAATTTATGAAGAAGAGGAAGTCTGAATTACACGACTGGCTGCGACCGGAATATAAGCGTTCTGATTTCGGAGAGTTTGTTCGCGGGAAATATGCTGACCGCGTTCGTGCCTCTACCAACGTTGTTGTTCTCGACCCTCAAGTAGCAAAAGTCTTCCCGAATGATGAAGCGGTGAATGTTGCCCTGCGCGGGCTTATGGAGCTTGCGCGATCCTCGGCTCGCCGAACATCGCGTTCAGCCCGGACGCGCGCCAAAGTGGCTCGCGCCGGTTAACTTCGGCGTTAGACCACAAAATCGGTTGCCCGCAATGACAGAGTAGGCTGAAAAAAGTGCCAGGAGGGGCGAGGGGTTTTGTCCCCGGTTCTATCCTCTACTCGATGCGCAAGACCGCAGCCCCTTTGATCGTGCCGGCCTTCAGCGCCTGAAGGGCTGCGTTGGCGT
>CAZITU010000171.1:0-2934 GCA_964542245.1 uncultured Nitrospirales bacterium
CCTTCCATCGTTCAGAGTTGCGACGCTGTGCGATAAACGTTTAAAAGCCCAGCAGACATCCCGAGGAAAACACCGACGACGATGCCCACTGGGGTGGACCCGAAATACGAATCGGCCAGATATCCCAGCCCCCCGCCGACGATCAGAGCGGCAACCAACTCGACGCCGATACGCGCGGCGATCGAGAGGCCTTTCCGGAACGCATCGGGCTCGTCTGCCATAGGCCGAGGCTCCGGTGAAAACCGGGCGCAATCTAAACAGAATCACTCCGGTATGTCAAGCGTAAGTCCAGGTCAAACCCGCCTTGCTGTACGTCTGAGACATGCGTTAGGATGCCGCATGCCCTGCACCTCGCGAGAGACTTTCCTCTCTGCTCCTGAGCCGGTCCCTCTGGCAACCGTCTTACCTCTGCCGCCTTGCTCCACGTTCGAGCTCTACCAGCGGCTGGTCGGAGACGATCGGTGCCCGATGCTTCTGGAGAGCGGTCGCGGTTCAGCGGCAGGGCAACGCTACTCGTTCATCGCGGCCGACCCTCATCTCCTGCTTCGCTGCACGGGTCCACGTATAGAATGCATCGAGCGAAACGGCAAGCCGATCGTCCGCTCCGGTCATCCGCTTGAGGCTCTTCGAGACCTTCTCAGACGCATGGCCGTGCCCCGTCCGGCGGGATTCCCTCCGTTCTACGGCGGCGCCGTCGGGTATCTCGGCTATGATCTGGCACACTGGTTCGAGCATCTCCCCCGTCGAGCGACCGACGACCTCGGTCTCCCTGACGTTGAACTTGCTTGCTATGACCTTGTTGCGGCCGCGGACCATCACGAGGGACGGTTGTGGCTGATCTTCACGCCTTTCGGCGAGCGGTTTTTCAAGGAGCCACGCGAACTTCTCTATGAGGAAGGCCTCGCCCGAATCACCTCGTTGGAGGCCCGACTGACAGGTCCCCCTCCACCTTCCCGGACACTCGACGCTTCCAGGCCGCTTGGGCGCATGACACCCGGCCTCACCGAAGCCGACTACATGGACAGGGTCCGGCGATGCCTCGAGTACATTGCCGCCGGGGACATCTATCAGGCCAACCTGTCCCATCGGTTCACCATTGCGCTCGGCGAACGCTCTCCGCGATCCATCTACCGTCACCTGCGGGAGATCAACCCGTCTCCCTTCGCCGCCTTGATCGAGTTTCCGGACGTGGCCCTGGTGAGCTGCTCGCCGGAACGGCTCGTGCGCCTCACCGAAAACGAAGTGGAAACACGGCCGATCGCCGGAACGCGTCCCCGCGGCGCGACCCCTGAGGAAGACCGCCGTCTGATCGAAGACCTCCTGATGAACGGGAAGGAGCGCGCCGAACACCTCATGTTGGTGGACCTGGAACGGAATGACCTGGGCCGCGTGTGTACCTACGGAAGCGTCCATGTGGACGAGTTCATGGTCGTGGAACGGTATTCCCATGTGAGCCACATCGTGTCCAACATCCGCGGGACGCTCGCCGCGGGACGCGATGCGCTCGACCTGATCCAGGCGGTCTTCCCGGGCGGCACCGTGACGGGCGTTCCCAAAGTCCGCTGCATGGAGATCATTGACGAATTGGAGCCGGTCCGCCGCGGCCCCTACACGGGCTCCATCGGATACCTCAGTCCGAACGGCGACTTGGACCTGAACATCATCATCCGGACGCTGGTCATCGCGGGCAAGCGGGCCTACCTCCAGGTCGGCGCCGGCATCGTCGCGGACTCTGATCCCGCGCGCGAATACCAGGAAACCCTGTTCAAGGCCGAAGCCCTGCTGAAAGCCCTGCGGGAAAGCTAAAAAATTCCCTCGCCCATGACCCATTGCAATAGAAGAGCAATGGGTGCCCCGGGAGAGGGTCAGGGTGAGGGGGGCTAAATCCGTTCGCCCTGAGGCTCTCGAAGGGCGCGCGACTTGATCGAGGACGGCTATGACATTCGAACCATCCGGGAACTGCTGGAACTAACATCCCTTCTCGGCTACCATACAGGGAGAACCGTAGGGGGCTTATGCTGCGGAAGAGAAAAGCTGGGGTCTTACACGGAACCAGATAATCCATAGTTAGGGCTAATGGTGTAGAGGATGCCAAGATCCAAGGAAAGAATTAACCGTCTTACCAGTGCGTCACTTGACCTTGAGAACTGTCTCAGGTTCTTGGACGAACTGGCAAAGCATCCGTACGGTTCTGCGCCCTATGAGGCATTGCTTGTTTCAGCAGTCATTTTCTATGCGCGGCCGTTTTCCCAAAACGAAAGGAAGGGCTCGCTACATCCTTCGGAGCCACGAGTCCCAGACTCGGTTCTATCTGGGTTGTCGCCGGATGAAGTCGCACGCCATGACAATATCGTCACCCTTAGGAATAAGGCCGTCGCGCACGCGGAATGGAGTCACCATCCGACAGGAGTTAGTGATAGCGGCGTAATTAAAGCGATGCCATTCTCGATATGGGGTCATTTCCAAGGTGGCACCGAGTTGACCCAATTTCGCAGTTTAGCAAGCAAGGTTCGGCTTGCTGTTCAGGTTGAGCAGGCCAATGAGTTGCGCAATTAGCCCTAACAATCGCATCGAGTTCGCACCCGCAAGGCCGGACGCCGGACCTCACTTACTTTCGGCCGCTCATGCGGGACATTAGGCCAAGCGTTCGACAGATTCAGCACGAGGAGATATTGGGGATTCCCCTCACCCTAACCCTCTCCCTCGGTGGGCGAGGGGTTTTCTGGATTCCCGCTTTCGCGGGAATGACAGTGAGAGGCGCGGAAAAATATGAAATGGGACTCTGACCCCACTTTTCCCACCGCTCCAGCGGACCGGCTACGCCGGCCGCGGATCCCGTTAGCGGTCCACATGGGGTATCTGGTAAACTAAGCGGCAGCAGGAAACGGGAGGAAATAGTTATGGGCCGCGCAATTGAAAAGATTGAGGAAGAGA
>CAZITU010000172.1:0-2892 GCA_964542245.1 uncultured Nitrospirales bacterium
GGGTGCTGTCCAGATAGCCGGCTTCATGGAGCCCCGGAATCGGCGGAGCCCAGGGCAGAGACCCTGAGGCAACGACGATTTTCCCCGGCTCATATACGGTGCCGTTGACACGCACCTGGCGGCTGCCCAGGAGCGTGGCCTGTCCCCGGACGATCGTGATGTTGGGATAGACGGCGGCCACATCGACGTACTTTCCATGCCGTAATGCAGCCACCAACTCATCCTTCTGTTGAACCACTCGCTGCCAGTCCGAAGGCGGGGGACAGGCGGTCAGCCCCTCAAATTGCGGGTAGGCGGCGTGATAGCACAACTCCGCGGCCTTGATCAGCGTCTTAGAGGGCACACAGCCGATGTTCACGCAAGTCCCGCCGATCGTGCCTTGCTCCACAATCGCCACCCGTGCCCCCAGTTCGGCAGCCTTGATTGCCGCCGCAAAGGCGGCCGACCCTCCGCCGATTGTCATCAAGTCATATCGCTCATCCATGAAGCTTCCCCCCTCGATACTTTCGTACCTAATCCGATGCTCATACAGGCCATGGTTCTGGGAGTTGATAGACCGATAGGGTCAGGCCGCTCCAGGTTACCCGTGGTCAGGCGACCTGGGTTGGGCCTCACAGCATGACGGCCCACCGGCCTGCTTTTGTCGCACCAATCCGTATGCGGTCAAACCGAGAAATACGGCCAAAGCAGGCAACAGCACATAATCCAAATAGCCTGAAAGCGCTCCCAGCCCGATGACACCGAGGAGCACGACAAGAATCGGCGTGAAGCAGCACAGCGCAGCCACGACAGTGCCTACTACTCCAGTGACCAATATTGGGTTCTTGATCATTGGTCTTCCTTTCTCACTTCGTAACTCTTTCAGATCAACGGATATGCCAGGAACACTCACAGGGGAGACTGATCTCAGTTGCTCGTCAACGAACCCAGCACCGCACTTGGGTTACCGGGCGTCCTGGGCACACCGGAATCCGAAGAAGTAGGGATGGAGCTTTGCCCTCGGAGGGCCCCAGGTCCGGTACGTCGAGCGCAGGTAGGACGCTTCATTGAGCCACGAGCCCCCACGGACCACCCTGTACGTGTAGTTAGTGGCCCTGCTGTATTCCGAGCTCGTCCATTCCCACACGTTGCCGGCCAAGTCGTAAATCCCGTAGGGACTCTTGCCCGCCTCGTAGCTGCCCACTGTGGCCAGGGTCCCGTATCCATTCCACTGGCAACACTTATTGAAATTCGCGTGCCGGCTCGTCGGCTCCTCATTTCCCCAGGGGTATCTCCGTCCATCGGTCCCTCGCGCGGCTTTCTCCCACTCCCGCTCCGTCGGCAGACGCTTGCCATAGTGACGACAATAGGCGTCGGCGTTGTCCCAGAGCACGCCGATGACCGGCCGGTCGCCGTCGCCGACCTGACCGACCTCGTGCCATCGTAACGGTTCCTTCCGGCCCGTCGCCTGCAGGAACTTGGCATAGAGCTTGGTCGTCACTTCATATTTGTCCATGTAGAAGGCGGACAGTGACATCCGCTGATTCGCGTCCCCGTACAGGAACTCCCCCGCCGGCACGAGCACCATCGCCGCGCCGTCTTTGCCGGTGATCTCCCGCCCGGCCTCTCCCGGTGTTTCACACCCTCCCGCGCCGGCGGCCCACACCGCCAGCGCCACGACCGCCGCACGCATGAACAGACGCTTCATGGTCGCGGGCCTATCGCATTCCGATGGAGCCCACTTCCGCGTGGCTCGGTGCGACCGGGCTCCAGGGTCAACGCCTCGATTATCACTGGTCAGGCCGCCTCGTTAACAATCTCCTCCGCGTCCAACGCTCTCGAACGCGTGCAGCTCATCGAGCACAGGAGAGATGATCAAAAGCTCCCCTTCCTCCGTCTTGGGATTCCACCCGAGGCTCACTTGTGTCCCCGCGTCCGTCCAGGCCAATTCTCCAGACCATCCCGGGTCCATGGGCATCTCAGCTATCGTCTTCGCCCCCTTCACCCACTGCCCCGATTTGGCATCCCAACGCGCCGTGTTGAAGCCGGACCGCTCAAGCGGGCCATACACCTTTTCGACCCACTGCTTTAACTTGTGCCAATTCTCACGGCCCTTATAGCCGAGGGAGACCGACCCCAGTTGTTCGTCAACGAACCAGTACCGCACTTGGGATACCGCGACCCCATTCAAGGTCAGATGCTCGTCGCCGTTCCGGTAGAGACCGTTTGTTTTCGTGGCGTCGGTTCCCCCCAGATCCTCGACGAGCTTCATGTGGGGGAAGCCGGCGAGCGGCGCGCCCCATTTCGCCCCGGCCAGCCCATTATTGAATCCTCTGGGGCCGCCTCCGATTTCCTTGAGCCGCTTAAACATCATTGACGGATACTCATCTTCTGTGACGACGACAAACAGCTCCCAGGACCCTGCGCGCTCGATCATGAAAAGACCGAGCGCAAACATACACACCGCGGCGACGACGTAGCCCCTCGCCTGGTTTGGATTAACGCTGAACATGGTCCTTCCTCCTTTGTATCGCACTCACCGGGCTTCCCCGGCAGTGAGATTGCGGCGGCACGACCTGATTCAGTGCGCGCAGCAGGCTGCGGCCTCGGCGGGCTGCTCCCTGGAGATGTTCTCCTTGTACGCCGCATAGGCCTTGAGCGCCCACTCTTCCCCGGGGCAGCCCTGCATGGTCATGGCCACTTCCAAGAACCCGATCAGTTCCTCTTGCGTGACACCCTTCTCGTGCGCCATCTTCACGTAGGCCCGGATGCATGGTTCGCATCGAATCGCTACCGAAATAGCCATGGCCGCCAGGAGCTTGTACTTGGCCGCCACCGCCACATCTCGATATGCCTCTTGGCGCATGCGCACCAATCCGCCCGTCACCTTGGGGCTCAGCCGGCGCAATTCCC
>CAZITU010000173.1:0-2841 GCA_964542245.1 uncultured Nitrospirales bacterium
ATTCACAATACCGTCCATTGTATAGATGTGATCATTTATTGCCGCATAACGTTCCTGTTCAGGCGCGCGCGGCTTCATGCGCGTCGCCTGCAACCGGCTGCAGCGCAATCTCCGCTCTGCCCCGGAGCCGTTCCTGAAGGCCATCGCCCCCTACCGCGACCAGGTGGTGGTCGGCGTGGAGCGCGTCTTCTTCTGGTAGGGGCTCGCCGATCTGTGCGCGGCGGAGAACATCCCGTTCGTCCTCGGCCATGCCCTGTACATGAAAGCCATCCACGGCGGCCAGGCCAAAATCGACAAGATCGACGCCCACAAGATCGCCGGGCTGCTGCAATACCGATGCCCAACGGTATCTGCAACGGCTGCAGCGCAAGCACGGCAAAGCCAAGGCGCTGACCATCCTCGCCCATCGCCTGGGCCGGGTGGTCTATCACCTGCGCCGGCGCCGAGAACCCTTCGACCAGGCGAAGTTCCTGGCCACGGCTTGAACCCGGCCGGCGCGCTGGCACCCGTACCGTCTAACTGGACACCGATGCGCGAGTCGATTGGGTCGCCCTCCAACACATCACACGTGTGTGGCACGAACCACGCATGCGACCCTCGACCATGGACGCAGGAGCCTTCGCGCGTTGATTGGACCGGCGCGCCCACCGTCTCGATCACCCGTAGGGCTGCTGCTTCACCGACGTCCGCTGCCCCGGCTCCGAGCGCGGCGCTAACTGGACGGCGCCGTGGGCGCCGAGCCCGACCTTTGACTGCGCCGGGACCAGGGCACCGATGGGTTTCTAGGCCGTCGGCGAGACCACCGCTCTTGCCGACAGGATCGCCATGCGACCGCTGAGCCTCGATAGGTGTTTGATGCCGCGGCGTCTGTGGACCTCGCGCGCCACCCCAATGACGGAAATCAAGTCAGCGCGTCGCTGAAGAACGTCGCCACGCTGGGCCTTGGTGGCATTGCAACCTACTGCCGCAGGAGATCTATTGCCTATTGACGGGAGGAGGCCTCATAGGTATTAGGCGTAAGGACATTCCTATTCCTTCACTTCCCACGCGGGATTCCAGGCTATTTCCCACAGGTGGCCATCAGGATCTTGGAAGTATCCGGAATACCCTCCCCAGAATCGGTCACGCGCGTGATCAGTGATATGCGCCCCAGCCTTCTGTGCCTGCTGCATGATGGCATCGACTTCCTGCTTGGAACAAGCAATGTGTCCGATGGAAAACTCGGAAGGACTTGGCGGCGTTAAAGGAACCTGTGCGTCTTTGGCCAACGCTTGTCTAGGGTAGAGAGCCAGGATTAGATCGTCGTTCATATTGCAGAAGACGACGGCGCCATCCTCGAACTCCGTGCCGATAATGCCTTCAGTGGGCAAACCCAAGCCATCACGATAGAAGGCGAGAGATTGTTCCAGATCATCGACCCCTAGTGTAATGACCTTGATTGTTGGTTTCATGGTGACCTCTCATTTCGAGTCGTGTGTCTTTGCGCCTAGACATTATGACTTCCGCGAGAAGAGGCTGACCCCCGGCTCCATCGCGGGTTAGCCTGCAGCGGCCAGAGCCGCACAGTGCTCGTGGCACATCCCAGTAACGAGCTCGGAGGTCAGCCATGAAACAGTCTAGCACCACCCTTTATGTCGGTCTCGATGTGCACAAGGAGTCCATCGCCGTGGCCTACACCCCGGAACAGCGCGGCACGGAGATCATCTCCCTCGGCAACATCGGCACCCGCCAGTGCGATATCGATAAACTGATCCGCACCTTGAAAGCGAAGGCCAGCTGCCTGCTGTTCGCCTACGAGGCCGGCCCGTGCGGCTACGGGCTGTACCGCGATCTCACCCGCAAGCAACTGACCTGCCATGCGGTCGCCCCCGCGCTCATCCCGCAACGGCCGGGGGATCGGGTCAAGACCGATCGCCGCGACGCCATCACGCTCGCCCGCCTGCTGCGTGCCGGTGACCTCAACCCGATCTACGTTCCCCAGGTCCAGGACGAGGCCGTCCGCGACCTGTCCCGGGCCCGCGAGGATGCCATGCACGATCTGAAATCCGCCCGCTTCCGCCTGAAAGCCTTCCTCCTGCGCCAGGATATCCGCTACACCGGCCGCGCCCATGGGGCCCCGCCCACCTGCGCTGGCTCGCCGAAGTGGTCTGTCCCACCCCGGCCCAGCCGATCGTGTTCCAGGAATACGTGCGTGCCGTCAGCGAACAACACGAGCGCTTGCCGCGGCTCGAAGTCGAGTTGCGCGAGCAGGTCCGCGACTGGCGGTTGTATCCGGTGGTGCAGGCGCTCCAGGCCCTGCGCGGCGTGCCGTTCACCGTCGCCGTCACGGTCATCGCCGAACTCGGTGACCTCTCACCCGCTTTGACAACCCCCGTCAGCTCATGAGCTATCTCGGCCTAATCCCCTCGGAGTACACCTCCGGTACGCAGCGCCGCCAGTGCGGCATCACCAAGGGCGGCAACACCCAGGCCCGCCGTGCGCTGGTCGAAGGTGCCTGGGCCTACCGCTACCCGGCCAAGGTCAGTCGCCACCTGCAACTGCGCCTGGAAGGCCTGCCCAAGGCCGCCACCGACATCGCCTGGAAAGCCCAGGTCCGGCTGTGCAAACGCTATCGGCCACTCGCCGCCCGCGGCAAACATGCCAACCAGATCGTGGTCGCCATCGCCCGCGAGTTGGCCGCCTTCCTGTGGGCCATCGCCCGCACGGTGGCGCTGGCCCCTTGAATCGTACGTAAACACGCGATCACACCCGCATGAGCCCGGTCCCGAGCCATCGGCAGAGACGCCGCCCCGGTTTTGGCGCAACCTTCGTCAGCGTTAAGAGGCCCAGACCCTCGTCCCT
>CAZITU010000174.1:0-2773 GCA_964542245.1 uncultured Nitrospirales bacterium
TCACCCGCGACTCAGATGATGAGGCGCGCGCTCGAGTGGTGGTCGCCCGGCACCTCAGCCGCGGCCGGCCGCCACGATCCCGCCTGGCACGAGCCCTGGCATCACGAGGCTTCGACCCGGACGTAATCGAACGTGTCCTCGACAAAGCCTTCGATGTCCCATCGTCCAACTGAGTCTCCCATGACGAGTGCTGATATCCGCCATCATTTTCTGTCGTTTTTTCATGGCCGCAGGCACACGGTGGTTGAAAGCGACTCCCTGATCCCGAGCGGCGATCCGACGGTCCTCTTCACCTCGGCCGGGATGAACCAGTTTAAGGACTATTTTCTGGGCAAGCGCACCAATCTGTCCCGGGCGGCGAACTGCCAGAAATGTTTGCGGACCGGGGATCTGGACCAGGTGGGCAAGAGCGCGTCGCACCATTCGTTCTTTGAAATGCTGGGGAACTTCTCCTTCGGCGACTACTTCAAGGCTGATGCCATCGGGTGGGCCTGGGAGTTTCTGACCGGGACAATGGATTACGGCGGCACGCCCAGTCCGGATCGAACGAGGCTATGTCTTGCTCTTCCCGCGGCGAAACTATGGGTGAGCATCTACGAGGAGGATCGGGAAGCCTTTGACCTGTGGAGGGCGTTGGGTCTGCCGGCGCAGCGCATCAAGCGCTTCGGCCAGGCCGAGAACTTCTGGCCGGCGAATGCACCGAAGGAAGGGCCGAACGGTCCGTGCGGCCCCTGCTCCGAAATCTACTATGACGCGGACGGCCAGGTGGCCGGGCCGAAGTCGGTCGAGGTGTGGAACCTCGTCTTCACCCAGTATAACCGGCAATCGGACGGCACCCTCACGCCGCTCGCCAGACCGTGCATTGATACGGGAATGGGGCTGGAGCGGCTCGCGCGCGTGGTGCAGGGGGTCGAAACGGATTACGAGACCGACCTCTTCGCACCGGTCATGGCGGCGGTCCGCGCCCTGCCGCGCGGACACAAGGCCAAGGCCGGCCAGGCGGGGGTTGCCGAGCGCGCGCTGGCTGACCACGCCCGCGCCGTCGTCTTCCTGGTCCTGGACGGTGTCCATCCCTCGAACGAAGGGCGCGGCTATGTCCTGCGGATGCTCATTCGCCGGGCGCATCGGATGGGCCGCGCACGGCTCGACGTGCAGCGCGGGCGTGGGGGCTTCGTCCACACGCTCTATGACGCGGTTGAAGCCGGCATGGCCGGCTCGCCGTATGCGAAAGATCTGGCGGCGAAGCAGGCTGCGGTGATCAAGATCATCCGGGAGGAGGAACAGCAGTTCATCCAGACGCTGGAGAGCGGTACCGCGCGGCTCGATGAGATCATCGCGGGACTCCCGAAGGGCCGGCAGACCATCTCGGGCGATGACGCGTTTAAGTTGTACGATACCTACGGGTTTCCGCTCGAGTTGACGGTGGACATCGCCCAGGAGCGGGGCCTCAGCGTGGACCGGGCCGGGTTCGAGGCCTTGCTCAACGCCCAGCAGGAGCGCTCACGAACCGGCAGCCAATTCACGGGCGACGTGTTCGCCACGGATACCCTGCGCGTCCGCGATCGCGTCAAGGGATTGCCGAGCAAGGAGGAGCATTTCGTCGGCTATGAGCGCACCGAGGCCGAGGCGGTGATCCAGGGCCTCTGGGACGGTTCGCACTGGGTGGACGAGGCGCGGGAAGGGCAGCGCGTCGGGATCGTCCTGGATCACTCCCCCTTCTACGGCGAGGCCGGAGGTCAGATTGGGGATGCCGGCATCATCGAGGGCGCCAAGGGGCGTGCCGAGGTGGTGCAGACGACCTGGGCGGATGATGTGCTGGTGCACCACGCGGTGATCACGACCGGGCGGCTGAAGGTGCAGGACACGATGCAGGCCCGTGTGGATGCGCAGCGGCGGTTGCGCATTGCGCGCAGCCACACCGCGACGCACCTGTTGCACTGGGCCCTGCACCGCGTGCTGGGTCCTGAGGCGGTGCAGGCCGGCGCCTATAATGAAGCCGAGCGGCTTCGGTTTGACTTCTCTTCGCGGCAGGGCCTGCAGGATGAGGAGCGCGCCAAGGTGGAGGCGCTCGTGGCGGGTTGCGTGCGCCAGTCGGATGTGGTGCGCGCACAGCAGATGGACTTGCAGGCGGCCAAGCAGGCCGGGGCACTGGCGCTCTTCGGCGAGAAGTACGGGGCTCGTGTGCGCGTCGTGGACATCGGCGGCTATTCGAAGGAGCTCTGCGGGGGCACGCATCTGCCGCATACCGGGTTGGTCGGTTCCTTCACCATTGTGGCGGAGAGCTCAATCGCCGCCGGCACACGGCGCATTGAAGCCATTGTCGGTGAGGCAGCCACGGAGCAGCAGCTCAAGAATACACGCACACTGCACCAGTTGGCGCAGGAATTAGGGCGCGGGGTTCCGGATCTCGTGCCTGGCATTGAAGAGCTGCTGGAGAGAGTCAAGCGGTACGAAAAAGAGCTCAAGAGCAAGCAGGCCGAGTTGGCAAGGGCCGAGGCGCCCCGGCTGGTTGCTGAGGCGGTGCCTATTGGGGCCGTTCGGTTCGTCAAGGCAGCCCTGAAGCATGCCGATCCAGAGTCTCTTGCTGTGCTGGCGGACGCCGTTCGCGAACGGCTGGGTGGCGGCGGCATCGTCCTCTTGGCCTCCAGCTACGACGGACGGGCTGCGGTTGTCATGACGGTGACCGCGGAGCTGTCAAAAACGATTCATGCTGGCCAGATCATTAAAGAGGTGGCGAAAGTGATTGAGGGGAGCGGAGGAGGACGTCCAGAGT
>CAZITU010000175.1:0-2752 GCA_964542245.1 uncultured Nitrospirales bacterium
TGGTCATTGCCGGCGCCGGCAGCGGCAAGACGCGGACGCTGATCTATCGGGTGGGGCGCCTCATCGAATCCGGTATCGCTCCGGAATCCATTGTGCTGCTGACCTTCACCCGCAAGGCCGCGCAGGAGATGCTCCAGCGCGTGGGCCTATTGATCGGCGCCCGCAGCGACCGCGTCACCGGCGGCACTTTCCACTCGGTCGCAAATCTGTTACTCCGTCGCTACGGGAAGGCGATCGGCCTGGAACCGGGTTTTACGATCCTGGACCGGAGCGATTCCGAGGACGTCATCAACCTGCTGCGGACGCAGCACGGCTTGTACGACAAGGGAAGGCATTTCCCCCGCAAGAACACCCTCAACGAGATGTTCAGCAAGGCGGCGAACAAGCTCCTGCCGGTCGAGGACGTGGTCCTCAATGAGTTCCCGCAGTTTACGGACGAGATCGAAGATTTGCAGAAGCTGCAGCGCGCGTATGAAGGGTATAAACGCCAGCGCCTCCTGGTGGACTACGACGACCTCCTGGTGCGGTTTCGCGAACTGTTGGAGACGGATGAGAACGTCCGGAGGCGGGTCTCGGAGTCCTATCGCTACATCCTCGTGGATGAGTACCAGGATACGAACCGCCTGCAGGCCGAGATCGTCCGCGCGATGGCCTTTACCCACGACAACGTGATGGCCGTCGGAGACGACTCGCAATCAATTTATGCGTTCCGAGGCGCGACATTCCGCAACATCATGGATTTCCCCAAGCTCTTCCCCGGTACGCAGCTCTTCAAGCTTGAGGAGAACTACCGAAGCACGCAACCGATCCTGACCCTGGCCAATGAGGTTATCAACTTGGCCGCCGAGAAATACCCCAAAACCCTCTTCACCCGTAAGCTTCGCGGGCCGACGCCGGTCTTGGTCAAGGCGGTGGACGAGAACGCCCAGTCGCGGTTCGTGGCGCAGCGAATTCTGGAATTAAGGGAGGAGGGGACCCCATTGGACGAGATCGCCGTGCTGTTCCGCTCCAGCTTCCACTCCTTTGATCTGGAAATTGAGCTGGCCCGGCGAAACATCCCCTTCGTCAAGCGCGGCGGGTACAAATTCATCGAAACGGCCCATGTCAAGGACATCCTCGCGCACCTGCGCGTGATCGAGAATCCGCGGGACGCCGTCAGTTGGAACCGCCTGTTGACGCTCATCGAAGGAGTCGGCCCCAAGAAGAGCCAGGATTTGATCGGGGCCATCTTCCGACAGGAGAGCCGAGGGCTTGATGTGCTGAAGTCGGCGTCTGCCAAGGGGGCCGGCGCCAGCGCGCAAGGCTTGCAGGATCTGGTCCGTGTCTTGGAGGAGATCGCGGGCGGGACTTCCATGACGCCCGCCGAGCAGTTGACCGCCGTGTACGGCTATTACTTGCCGATTCTCAAGCAGCAGTACGATGATCATCCGAAGCGGGTCAAGGACTTGGAGCACCTCGTCACGATCGCCGAGCGCTACGGCACCTTACGATCGTTTTTGGCGGACCTCGCCTTGGAGCCGCCCGAGGAGAGCGTGGTGGATGTGGAAGTCCCGGATCGGGAGGAGGAGAACCTGGTCCTGTCCACGATCCACTCGGCCAAGGGGCTGGAGTGGCACAGTGTCTTCATCATCTGGGCGCTCGACGGGAAGTTCCCGTCCCTCTATGCGTTCACGGCCGACGAAGACCTCGAAGAAGAGCGCCGGCTGTTCTATGTCGCCATCACCCGCGCGAAACAACACCTCTACGTGACCTATCCGGTGGACGTGTACGACCGGGGATCGGGCATGGTCCTCTCGAAGCCGACCCGGTTCCTGGATGACGTTCGTCGCGATTGCCTCGAATCCTGGTCGCTGTTTGATGAAGATGACTTCCGCGATTAGCAAGGGGACGGTCCCCTTTATTCCATGGGGACTGTCCCCGTTTTTTCTTCTGCTCCTTGCATCCTCTCCTGTTTATGCCGCTCCCGTCCCGGACCCCCAAGGCGAGTGGGCGCGGCTCTCCAACGAGCTGGCCGAGATGGGACTCCCGTCCGAGTTTCTTCGTCTGTTGCCGTTGGAGTTTGTGAAGCTGGAGTTCGCCGACCTCAAGAATGTTGCTGCGGAATACCATCCGGAGGGCCATCGCATGGTCTTTCACGTGACCCAGTCGGAAGGCAATCAAGGTAAGCGGTTCCGGCCAGCCGGCGAGATTGCGAGCCAGGACCTTGCGACCATCTACCACGAACTCTTCCACGCATACTTTGACTACGTGGAATTCGCGGCAGGGACGCCCAAGATGACGCCCTACGGGGCGCGACTCCATGCGGAGGCGAAACGCCTGGTGGCCTGCCGCTATACCGTCGTTGACATTGCGGCCGGTCCCACAAAGAAGGGGTCTCATCAGAAGGCACGGATCGAGCGGCGGCGGATCACCGAGCGTGAGGGGTGGGATGCCCTGAATGAGACTTGGGGGGTCTTCGTCGGGTGGGCGATCTGGAACAAGCTGGAGGCCACAGAACGGATGCGCCCGGGTAGTCGTTGGGACTGGGCGACAATCGAAAAATTTTGGGAACGCCTCGAGGCGGCCCACCATAACGGCGAGCTGACCGGCTATTTCGAGCCGGTCAATGCCGAAGAGCGCGGGCTGAATCCGCGGTGGTATCTTGCTCCGACCAACGCGATCAGCGTGCCGGAGATCGCCCTGGTCCTGGAAGTAGTCCTCGACGAGCCACCCGGCATGGCCAAACTGGCCGCGAACTGGATCGCGGCGTCGG
>CAZITU010000176.1:0-2746 GCA_964542245.1 uncultured Nitrospirales bacterium
CGGTCACGACCGGCCCGAAGACCTCCTGACAGCTCACCTTCATAGTGGGTGTCACATCCGTCAGAACCGTCGCCTCGACAACACTCCCCTGCCGTTTCCCGCCGATGCGCACTTTCGCCCCGGCCGCCGCCGCTTCTTTGATCCAGGCCTCCACCCGCTTGGCGACGCCCTCGTCAATGAGGGGGCCAATCACGGTCACGTCATCGGCCGGGTTCCCGGCTTTCAAAGCGTGGACCCGCTGGAGCAACCGGTCAAGAAAGGCCTGATAGACCGACTCATGGGCGTAGATGCGCTGGACCGAGATACAGGTCTGGCCGGAATACGCAAAGCCGCCGACGGCGCAGCGGTCCGCCGCATGGTCTAGGTCGGCGCCAGGCTCGATAATGACGCCGGCGTTCCCTCCCAGCTCCAACACGACGCGCTTTTTCCCGGCTTTACCCTTGAGCATCCATCCCACCGCGGCGCTGCCGGTAAAACTGATCATCTTGAAGCGTTCGTCCGTGACCATCCGCTCCGCCACAGCGTTCGTGCAAGGGAGAACGCTCAGCATCCCTTTAGGCAAGTCCGTCTTGTTCGCCGCTTCGCCCAGCATCAATGCGGTCAACGGGGTCTGTGGCGCCGGCTTGAGGACGATGGGATTCCCGACCGCCAGCGCCGGGGCAACCTTGTGCGCGACCAGGTTCAACGGGAAATTGAACGGGGTGATGCCGAGGATGGGGCCGAGGGGCACCCGGCGCGTCAGGCCAACGTGATGATCGGTCCCCGGGGTAATGTCCAGCGGAACAACCTCGCCGGGAACCCGCTTGGCCTCCTCACAGGCAATCGTGAACGTGGTGATGGCGCGTCCGACCTCCCGACGCGCATCGGTAATGGGTTTGCCGGATTCGGACGACAGGCAGCGGGCGAACTCTTCCTTGCGGGCAGTGATCTCGCCGGCGATCTTCTGAAGCGCCTCGGCCCGTTTGTGAGCAGGAAGCCGTCGGCTGGCGGCAAAGGCCGACGCCGCCGCGCGGACGGCTTCGTCGGCTTCAGCCTCACCGGCCAGGCAAACCTCCGCGAGGCTGTCTCCATTGTAAGGATTTCGGACGGGGCTGGTTTCGCCGGTTTCTCCCCACCGGCCACCGATCAGAATCGCGCGCCGAGCATCCATCGTGAAAACATTCTGGCGCATCGTTTTGAATGAAGTCAAGGCGACGTGTTACACTCGGTTGGCTTATGGACAAGCGCTCACATCTCCGCGAGATCCCGATCCTGTCCTGCCTCAAGGATCGCGATCTCAAGACCCTCATCGGAGGGATCACCGAGTCCCACTACGACAAGGGGCAGTTCATCTTCAGGGAAGGAGATCCCACTGAGTGGTTTCATGTGCTCACCACGGGGGCCGTGAAGTGCGTCAAGACGTCGCCGGAAGGCAAGGAAGCCGTCCTCAAGGTGCTCTTGCCCGGCGATCTGTTCTGTTGTGAGGCGGCCGTGTTCGACGGGAAACCCCACCCCGGCTGCGCGCAACCCATAGGCCCGGTCACGGTCATGAAAATCCGCAAGGAGGCCTACTTCAAGCTTCTCAAAGAAAACCCGGAGGCGGCGTTGGAAATCATCAAGTACCTGGGGAGCCGGCTGAATGAAGCGCAAGAAACGGCCAAGACGTTCGCCCTCGAACGGGCCGATCAGCGCATCGCGTCGCTGCTGGTCAAGCTCGCCGAGCGCGTCGGCAAGGAGACCCCCAAGGGTGTGCTGCTGGATATCCGGCTCAGTCGCCAGGACCTCGCCGATATGGTCGGGCTGGCGCTTGAGACCACCATCCGCATGATCAGTAAACTGACCCGAAAGGGTTTGCTGGGCAAATCAGGCCGCAGCCTGGTCATTCGGAACCTCAAAGGCTTGAAAGCGCTGGCCGAGGCCGCTTCCTAAGCACCAGCCAAGTCTCCCCGCTTTATTTTCAAGATCTGACATAGATCATATTTCTGCTTCACCTTCTGGGATAGCGTCGCGGCATCATGGAGGCGATTTTTCAAATGAGGAGGATCACGTGGTTTGTCTAATCCGGAAACCGAATGCTTGGACTGGTATGTTCACGTTCCTGCTGGCTACCCTGCTCGCTTGGGCCGTCTCACCCGCCGTCACGCACGCCAAAACCGTCAAGGTGGAGTTCACCGCCGTCGAGAGCGACGTTGTCATTGACAACAAGGGCACCACGTATAAGGCCTGGACCTTCAACGGGCAGTTTCCCGGGCCGGTCGTGCGGGCGACCGAAGGGGACACAATCGAATTCTCGTTGACCAATCCGAAGGCCAACACCTTTCCCCATTCGATGGACTTTCACGCCGGCGAGATGGACTTTCTCAAAAACCACAAGCAGGTGGAGCGCGGCGAGACCCATCACGTCACGTTCACCCCAAAAAACCGGGGATTTTCTTTTACCATTGCGGCGTCCAGCCGATGATCCAACACGTAGCGCGCGGCATGATGGGCGCCATCATCATTGACCCGAAGGATCCCAAGGCCCTGCCCAAAGCGGACCGCGAGTACGTCCTCGTGCAGAGCGAGCTGTTCCTGAAGCCGGACGACGTCCAAGGAATGCTCGACCGCAAGTACGATCATGCGGTGTTCAACGGCGGGGTCTTCAAGTACCATCCGTTTTTAGGCGGCAAGCCCCTCGAAGCCAAACCGGACGAGCGCGTCCGCATCTACATCGTGAACGCGGGGCCGAACAACTTCTCGGCCTTACATCCGATCGGCGAGATCTGGG
>CAZITU010000177.1:0-2704 GCA_964542245.1 uncultured Nitrospirales bacterium
GTGGTCAACCACACCCTCGACATGTTCATTGACTCGAACCTCCAGATCTACGGCGAGGTTCTCCAAGAGGTCTCCCATCATTTGCTGTCCAAGGCCGACTCTCTGGTTGACGTGAAAAAGATCTATTCGCACCCGCACGCGATCGCCCAGTGCCGGAGCTGGCTGGAGACCAACTTGCCGGATGTGCCGGTGTCGGAAGTCCACAGCACGGCCAGGGCCGCCGAAATCTGCGCGGATGATTTCTCGTCGGCAGCCATCGCGTCGGAACTGGCGGGGCAGATCTACGGGTTGAAGGTCCTGAAGCCTCATATTGAAGACAACATCAACAACTTCACGCGCTTCTTGGTTCTCTCCCTCAAACCCGCCGAGCGGACCGGCAAGGACAAGACCTCCGTCATGCTGTCGGTCAAGGACAAGGTGGGCGCTCTTTACGATCTGCTGCGCCCGTTCGCCTCGCATGGGGTGAACCTGACGAAGATCGAGTCGCGCCCTTCTCGGCGCAAGGCCTGGGAGTACCTCTTCTTCATGGACATCGAGGGCCACACGGAGGAGGACCGCGTCAAGCAAGCCTTGGCCGAAGTCAAAGCTCGGTGCTTGTTCCTCAAAATTCTCGGATCCTACCCCGCCCACAACTGAGAACGATCCATGGCCATCAGAATCAGCCCCGACATCGCCGGCATCACCCCCTACTCGCCCGGTAAACCGATCGAGGAAGTGGAGCGCGAACTCGGCATCACCGGCTCGATCAAGCTGGCCTCGAACGAGAATCCCCGCGGGCCGTCCCCCAAGGCCCTGGCGGTTCTGAACGAGGCCGCCAAAACCCTGCACCGGTATCCCGACGGCGGAGGACACTACCTCCGCCAAGCCTTGGCGGACCAATGGAAGGTCGCGCCGGACCAAATCATCCTGGGCAACGGATCGGACGAGGTCATCACCTTGTTGACCAAAGCCTTCCTGGAGCCGGGAGACGAGGCAATCATGGCCGATCCCAGCTTCGTCGTGTATAAGATCGATGTGGCGGCCGCGCATGCCAAACCGGTCCTTGTGCCGTTAAAGGAGTACCGCCACGACCTGCCCGCGCTGGCGAAGGCGGTCACCGCCAAAACCCGCATGGTCTTCGTGTGCAACCCGAACAATCCGACCGGGACCTACGTGACGGCCGCCGAGGTTACCGCGTTCATGCAGGCGATCCCCCCCGACGTGATCGTCGTCTTCGACGAAGCCTACTATGAGTACGTCACCGCGACCGACTACCCCGACACCTTGGCGATCCTCAAGGCTGGTCGCCATGTCGTGCTCTTGCGGACCTTCTCGAAGATTTACGGGCTGGCCGGGTTGCGGATCGGCTATGGCCTGACGACGGCGGAAATCGTTCAACACCTACACCGCGTGCGTCCGCCCTTCAACACAAACAGCCTGGCGCAAAAGGCCGCGCTCGCCGCCCTCTCGGACGAGGAACACGTCCGCGAGAGCCGCCGACTGAATGCCGAGGGGATGGCGTTTCTCTCGGAACGACTCGCGGCGATGGGACTTACCGTCGTCCCCAGTCAGGCCAACTTCCTGTATTTCGACGTCAAACAAGACGGCAAGGTGGCGTTCGAGGCCTTGCTCCGCCGGGGCGTCATTGTCCGACACCTGGGAGGAACCTTCCTGCGCGTGACGGTCGGCTTGCCCCATGAGAATGACCGTTTCATCGCAGCGCTGCAGGCAGTGCTGGCTTCATAAGCTCTGAAGGAGAAGTCATGATTATCGTGCTGAAACCCGAGGCCACCGAAAACGAGATCGAGCATGTGATGGACCGCCTCAAGGAACTGGGCCTGACCCCGCATCTGTCCAAGGGGCAAGAGCGGACCATCATCGGCGTGATCGGCGACGACCGCATCCTCGCCAACCAACCGCTTCGCGCGATACCGGGCGTCGAGGACGTGATGCCGATCCTGGCGCCCTGGAAACTGGCCGGGCGTGAGTTCAAGAAAGAAGACACGATCATTACCGTGGGCGGGGTCGAGATCGGCGGCAAGAAGCTGGCCATCATGGCCGGTCCGTGCGCCGTCGAGAAGAAAGAGTTGACGGTGGGGATCGCGCAAGAGGTCAAGGCCGCCGGGGCCAGCATCCTTCGCGGGGGCGCCTACAAGCCGCGCACCTCCCCCTATGCTTTTCAGGGGCTCGGCAACGAGGGGCTGGACTTCCTGGCTGAGGCCAAACGACTCACGAAACTGCCCGTCGTGAGCGAAATTCTGGACCCGCGCGACATCGAACTCTTCCTCGAAAAGACGGACATCATCCAGATCGGCGCCCGCAACATGCAAAACTTCGAGCTTCTCAAGGAAGTCGGCGCGTACGACAAGCCGGTGCTGCTCAAGCGCGGATTATCGGCGACGATCAAAGAATGGTTGTTGTCCGCTGAGTACATCATGTCGAGGGGGAACAAGAACGTGATGCTCTGCGAGAGGGGCATCCGGACCTTCGAGTCCCAGTACCGGAACACGCTCGATCTGTCGGCTGTTCCCGCGCTGAAAGAGCTGACCCATCTCCCGGTCATTGTAGATCCCAGCCACGCCACAGGGAAATGGGCGCTGGTTGCGCCGATGGCCAAGGCCGCCATCGCCGCGGGCGCGGACGGGTTGCTGATCGAAGTCCACTCCAACCCCGAATGCGCGCTCTGCGACGGCGAGGAGTCCCTCAAGCCCGCCAAGTTCAAAGA
>CAZITU010000178.1:0-2508 GCA_964542245.1 uncultured Nitrospirales bacterium
GACTCCACCACCGAGACCTATGTGGCCCTGAAACTGTTCGTGGAGAACTGGCGGTGGTCCGGGGTCCCCTTCTACCTCCGCACCGGCAAAGCGCTGACCAAGCGGGCCAGCGAGGTCGCGGTCCACTTTAAGGAGATCCCGCAGATCCTGTTCAACGCCGACCCGGAGGTCCCCCTGGCGTCCAACGTCCTGACGTTGAAGATCCAACCTGACGAAGGCCTCTCGTTTCGCATTATCTCCAAGGTCCCAGGCTCCAAGGCCAAGACCCATCCCGTGGAGATGAACTTTCGGTACGGGGAGGCCTTTGGGGCCCCTTCACCGGAGGCCTACGAGCGCTTGCTGCTCGATGTGACGGCGGGGGACGCGTCGCTTTTTATGCGGCGGGACGCGGTCGAGGCCTCGTGGGCCTGGATCACCAAGATCTTGGATGGCTGGAAGGCGTACGGGACCAAGTGGCTGCCGGAGTATGCGGCCGGAACAATGGGCCCGGTGGAGGCCGACCGCTTGATCCAATCCGACGGCCGCAACTGGCATCCGCTCTAGCCCGAATCATTCAGGAGCGCGGGACGGTCCTGCCCGCACCGACACCGAGGGTCAGGGTGAGGGATGCCGAAGCCTGTCCCCGTCTTCGGTCCGATGTAGGGGTGTATTGCATTACGCCCTCCCCCAAATCCGGGAACCGACCTTGTAGGGGCGCGGCATGCCGCGCCCATCCAAATCCTAGCACGAAGAAATCACCTCAACGGTTCAAGGCATTGCGAATCATCGTTCTTCGGGTTGTTCACTCGCAGGCTAATCGAATAAACAGTCATCAAGTCGGACGGATATGGACGCAGCAACGGCTTTACGCCGTCTGCCGCTTGCATGTCAGGATCAAGCCACTGCTCATAGTCCTTCGGGTCAAGAATGACCGGCATCCGATTGTGGATCGGGGCGAGTAAATCGTTCGGCTCCGTCGTGAGCAAGGTACAGGATTCGATAACCTGTCCGTCCTGTCCCGCCCAACGCTCCCACAACCCGGCGATGGCGAACGGCTCTCCGTCCTTCATGTGGATATAGACCGGCTGCTTGCGTCCTCCCTCCTGCTTCCACTCGTAAAACCCGTCGGCCGGGGCGAGGCACCGGCGGCGCTTGAAGGCGTCACGAAACATCGGCTTCTCGGCGGCAGTCTCGGCCTTCGCGTTGATCGGCTGCTGCACTTTGGTGGGGTCCTTCACCCAGGCCGGGAGCAAGCCCCACCGCAGCATGGCGAGCTTTCGGTCGGTGTCGTCAGGCAACAGCCGAACCACCGCCACCGACTGCGAGGGCGCGATGTTGTACCGGGGTTTCAGCGGGATGATTTCGGGGAACTGGAATTTCTCGGAGAGGAGTTCAACCGGCGTCTTCAGCGTGTAGCGCCCACACATCGCAACGGCTACGACGCCTTGGCAACCGGCAGGTCTCGCCAGTTCGTCGTGTAGGCAGGCGAGCGCCGTTCAAACCGCGTCCGCCAGCGTTTCACGTAGCCCTCAGCCGCGTACCGCAACGTCCCGGCTCCCATCTCCGTGTTGAGTCGGTCCAGCAGCCGCATGAGCCGACTTGACCGCTCGCGGTTCCGGTCCTCGAATAGGTCTCCTTGGACCTGGCTGGCCGGGACCAGCGCCGTCAGCATCACGCCCGCCTTGTTGTAGCGATACCCATCGCGGTAGATGCGCTCGATGCCACGGAGCACATACCGGAGTAGGTCAGGCGTGGCATCGGTCACCGCAGGGAGTTTGATCGTCACCGCATTGCTGTATTGCGGCTCATCCGTCTTGAACGGATTAGTTGTCAGGAACACGGCCAGCACCGTCGCCGCGAGCCGCTCATGCCGTAACTTCTCCCCGGCTCTCGCCGTGTAGGCGGCGACGGCTTCCCGCATCTCGGCCAGCGTGGTGATCGGACGGCCAAACATCCGTGAGACCGTCTCAAAACCTCGGCGAAATAGCCAGCTAGCCGTCGCTTTGCACCTGGGTAGCGTAGAGGAGAAAGAATAGCCGCCTCATAGCGTGTGAAGGGGCGAGTCATCGCCCCCAATCCTACCACTTCTCCTCCGTAGAGTCACACAGGAGAAAAAGGAGGCGGCCGGCGGGGGGATCGGTTTGTATCTTGCCGGATACAGGTGAGCAGATTAAGAGCGGCAAAGCGGGGACTTGATTCCGAGTCTAGCTGAACGCAAAAACCTCGAGCGGCACCGACCGCACGGGCTTGGCTTCTCCGTGCACCATGCGTCGCACCTTCTCCGTGGTTTCGCGGCTGAAGACCGGCTCGCCGCAGCGCGCGCAGACCGTGGAAGGAATGTTCTCGACGAGGACAGGCTTCCCCTCGATCGTGAAGACTTCACTCACAAGCTCATTGCGTGCTTCATTGGAGCCGCAAACATGGCAACGAAACATGGCTACCTCCGTTCAACCGCCCGCCTGAAAGCATGACGACTAAATTCGAACTGTCCCGCAGATAATTGCCGACAAATCTCTTCAATGGTTTTCA